>JAGAMA010000003.1 GCA_017624955.1 Alistipes sp. | reverse complement strand
TGTTGAAGGGATCCTGCTCCGTGAGCGACCAACCCGAGGTCTGCGAGTGGGTACGCAGTGCCAGCGACTTGGGATTCTTCGGATCGAACTGCTTCACGATCTTGGCCCAGAGCATACGGGCAGCACGCATCTTGGCGATCTCCATGAAGTGGTTCATACCGATAGCCCAGAAGAACGACAGACGGGGCGCGAAGGCATCCACCGACATACCGGCGTTGATACCGGCGCGGAGGTACTCCAGACCGTCGGCCAGCGTGTAGGCCAGCTCGATGTCGGCCGTAGCACCGGCCTCCTGCATATGGTAACCCGAAATCGAAATCGAGTTGAACTTGGGCATGTTCTTCGACGTGTACTCGAAGATGTCGGCGATGATTCGCATCGAGAACTCGGGCGGGTAGATATAGGTGTTACGCACCATGAACTCCTTCAGAATGTCGTTCTGAATCGTACCGGCCAGCTGGTCGAGCGTAGCGCCCTGCTCGAGACCCGTCACGATGTAGAAGGCCAGGATCGGCAGCACAGCACCGTTCATGGTCATCGACACCGACATACGATCCAAAGGAATACCGTTGAAGAGGACCTTCATATCCTCTACCGAGCAGATCGACACACCGGCCTTACCTACGTCACCTACCACGCGCGGGTGGTCGGCATCGTAGCCACGGTGCGTAGCCAGGTCAAAGGCAACCGACAGACCCTTCTGACCGGCAGCCAGGTTACGACGATAGAAGGCGTTCGACTCCTCGGCGGTCGAGAAACCTGCATACTGACGAATCGTCCAGGGACGCATCACATACATCGTCGAATAGGGACCGCGCAGGAAGGGAGCCACACCTGCAGCGTAGTTCAGGTGCTCCATGCCTGCCAAATCCTCGGCCGTATACATCCCCTTCACGGGAATCTGCTCGGCCGTCATCCACGGCTGCTTCTCCTCGCAGCTCTTCTGGGCGCAGCACTCCTGGGCAGCACCCTCATATTTCAGTTCCGAAAATTTAGCTCTCATAATTAGATTCCCATCTCTTTAAGGTAGAACTTCAATGTCTCAAGCACATTCGACTTCACGTTGATGAAGTTCGTAATGCCCTGTGCCTCCAGCTCGGGAGTGCAGGCGGGAGCACCGGCAACCACCAGGATCGCCTTGCCACCCAGCAGCTCCTTCACCTTGGGAGCTACCTCGGCGTAGTCGTCGTCCGAAGCGCAGACTACCACGATCTCGGCCTTCGAAGCGAGTGCAGCCTCTACGCCCTCCTCAACCGACTTGAAGAAGGTGTTATCCTCCACGCGGATACCGGCGCAAGCAAAGAAGTTGCACGAGAACTGAGCACGAGCACGAGCCATACCCAGCGAACCGCAGGTCAGCATGAAGGCCTTCGGGGTCTTGCCCGAACGATCCACCTCCAGACGCATCTTCTCGAATGCCATGGCACCACGGTAGGCGTTCAGCACGTTACCCTCCTTCAGGTCGCGCTCAACCGACTCCATCGTGATCTCCTCACCGGCAACCTCCGTGAAGTTGGGGAACTGGTTGGCACCCAGCAGGATCTGACGGCGCGTAGCGATGTTCTTCTCCTTCAGGGCAGCCGAAGCCTCAACCTTCTCCTTCACGAAACCGGCCTCGTAAGCGGCAGCGTAGCCACCCTTCTCCTCCACCTCGAGGAAGAGCTTCCAAGCCTCCTCGGCGATCGACTTCGTGAGGTTCTCGATGTAGTACGAACCACCGGCGGGGTCAACCACCTGGTCGAAGTGCGACTCATGCTTCAGCAGCAGCTCCACGTTGCGGGCGATGCGCTTTGCAAACTCATCGGGCTCGGCGTAAGCGGCGTTGAAGGGAACAACCTCCAGCGAGTTCACACCGGCGATAGCGGCCGACATAGCCTCGGTCGTACCGCGCAGCATGTTCACATAGGGGTCGTAAACGCTCTGATTCCAGCGCGAGGTCTCGGCGTGAACATACATCTTCGAGGCGCACTCCTTCTCGGGAGCGTAAGCCTTCACGATGTTGGCCCACAGCATGCGACCGGCACGGAACTTGGCGATCTCCATGAAGTAGTTCGACGAAACGCTGAAGGTAAAGCGAATCGAGCGGGCAGCATCATCGGCCGAGATACCGGCATCGGTCAGACGAGCCATGTACTCCTGACCTGCCGAGAGGGCGAAAGCCAGCTCCTCGACGATCGTCGAACCGGCGTTGCCGAACAGACGGGCATTGACCGTGATGGGGCGAACGTGCTTATACTTGGCGCACTTCTTTACCAGCTCAACCACCTCGTTCGTGCAGCACGAGCAGATAGCACCCTTCGTTGCCATACCCTTTACAACGGGGTCGGCCGAGAACGAGATGAAGGCATCCTCCAGACCCTCCTTCTCCAACTTGGCGATTACCAGGTCGGCCAGATCGGCGTTGAACGAGAGGTTCACGGCCGAAAGAACGATACCCTGGAGCAGCTCATCGAGCTTCTCGGCCGTCATCTCCACACCGCAGGTGCAGAAGCCGAGCGAATCAACGCCCGAGTTGAGCAGTTTGAGGGCCTCGGCATTGGCCTCGGCTACCTCCTTAACAACCACCGTCTGGTGGATGCGCCACTCGTTGTTGGCGCGCGTTCCGCGTACATAGGGGAACTCACCTGCTTTCGACTGCAGGAACTCGATGCCCTCGAGGTTCTCGGCACGGTAGTAGGGCTTGAGGTTGAAACCCTCGCCCGTACGCCATACCAGCTTACGCTCGTAGTCGGCACCCTTGAGATCTGCCGTAATCACCTCCTCCCACTTCTCGGTCGGAACCGCGGGGAATTCGGCGAACAGCTTTTCATTAAGATTTGCCATAACTGTTTTTTAGTTAATTATGATTTGAATTGATATAGTTGTCTTAAATAGGCGCGTAAAGATACACATTATAAATCAAAGAAAGAAACTTTTTGTTAGTTTTCTAACAGAAAAAGCGACCGAGCGCCAATTGCCGCCTTTTTTACCAAGAGTCGAAAGGGAGCATAAAGGCGACTAAGGGTTCTAAAGCATGGATGGGCACAAGCAATTTTCGTTGCGTATAGGCCGTATAGGCCCGATCGTTTCTACCGCACCGCAAATTAGGGCATTTAGGCCATTTTTCAACTTTTACACCTTATTATTTGCCAAAATTCAAAAATCGCATTTTTCGACCGACCACGCGATTTTTCATCCGATTTTCCGAAAAACGACCCGAAATTTCGATGAATCGCCTGAAAAATCGCCCAATTTTTCGAAAAAAGTACATAAAATTCACACTACACTCCAAAATTTATCATTTTTCGATGCAGGAAGAAAAACGAAAATATTTATCTTTGCAAAAACGAATCTAAACAAACAAAACAATGTCATCCTTGTTGCGATTTAAGATGGTCGATGCGGCCATTAATCACACGGCCGTGGAGGTAGAGGCTCCCGAAGGCCGTCCGTCGGATTACTTCGGGGCCAAAGTGTTCGGCCGCGAGGCGATGCGCAAATACCTCGACAAGAAAACCTTTGAGGCCCTTTCGGACACGATGGCCAACGGAACGCCCCTGAAGCGCGAGGTGGCCGACTCGATCGCCGCCGGCATGCGCCAATGGGCTCTGGAGCATGGTGCCGACCACTATACGCACTGGTTTCAGCCCCTGACGGGCAGCACGGCCGAAAAGCACGATGCCTTCGCACAGCCGGACGGCTTCGGTGGCGTGATCGAGGAGTTCTCGGGTAAGCTCCTGGCGCAGTCCGAGCCGGATGCCTCCTCCTTCCCCAACGGCGGCATCCGCAACACCTTCGAGGCGCGCGGCTACTCGGCGTGGGATCCGGCATCGCCCGCCTTTATCGTGGATACTACGCTCTGTATTCCGACCGTCTTCATCGCCTACACAGGCGAGGCGCTCGACTACAAAGTACCCCTCCTGCGTTCGATTTCGGCCGTCGATAAGGCCGCCACGGAGGTCTGCCACTACTTCGACCGCTCGGTCGAGAAGGTCTATACCTACCTCGGCTGGGAGCAGGAGTACTTCCTCGTCGATGAGAGCCTTTGGGCCGTGCGCCCCGACCTGATGCTGACGGGCCGAACACTCATGGGACACGAGTCGGCCAAGAACCAGCAGTTGGAGGATCACTACTTCGGTGCAATCCCGACACGCGTGATCGCCTTCATGAAGGAGCTCGAATATGAGTGTCTGAAGCTCGGCATTCCGGTTAAGACCCGTCACAACGAGGTGGCTCCCAACCAATTCGAGTTGGCACCCGTCTACGAGGAGGCCAACCTGGCCAATGACCACAACCAGCTCCTGATGACCATCATGGATAAGATTGCCCGCCGCCATAAGTTCCGCGTGCTGCTGCACGAGAAGCCCTTCAAGGGGATCAACGGCTCGGGTAAGCACAACAACTGGTCGCTGGGGACGGATACGGGGGTCAATCTGATGGGTCCGGGCAAGACCGCCTCGGAGAATCTGCAGTTTATCACCTTCCTCGTGAATGTCATCTCGGCCGTACACAAGCACAACGGCCTGCTAAAGGCAGCCATCATGAGTGCCACGAATGCCCACCGCCTGGGTGCCAACGAGGCTCCGCCGGCCATCATCTCCGCCTTCCTCGGCACGCAGGTTTCGGCCGTGCTGGACAAGCTGGCCGACTCGAAGAGCGACAACGCCATCCGCTTCGATGCCAAGGGGGTATTCAAGATGAGCGGCATTTCGCACATCCCCACCCTGCTGCTCGACAACACGGACCGCAACCGCACCTCGCCCTTCGCCTTTACGGGTAACCGCTTCGAGTTCCGCGCCGTGGGTTCGTCGGACAACTGCGCCGAGGCGATCATCACCCTCAACACGATCCTGGCCGACGAACTCGCCGACTTCAAGCAGGAGGTGGATGCGAAGATCGAGCGCGGCATGAAGAAGGAGAAGGCGATCTACGAGGTATTAAAGCGCATGATTAACGACTGCCGCGCCATCCGTTTCGACGGCAACGGCTACTCGGAGGAGTGGCGCGAGGAGGCGGCTCGTCGCGGGCTGGATTGCGAGACCTCCACGCCGCTTATTTTCGACCGCTACCTTACCCCTCAGACCATTGCGCTCTTCAACCGCACGGGAGTCTACTCGCAGGTCGAGTTGGAGGCCCGCACGGAGGTTAAGTGGGAGACCTATGTCAAGAAGATCCAGATCGAGGGACGTGTCTTAGGCGACCTGGTGATGAACTACATCGTACCGACCGCTTCGCGCTACGAGGCCACCCTGCTGGATAAGGTCTACAAGATGTCGCAGATCGGTTCGGGGCTCAATGCCGATGCCGATATTGCCCTGATCAAGCGCATTCAGGACCACACGGCCGAGATCGTCCGTCTCTCGGAGGAGCTGGTCGAGGCGCGCAAAAAGGCCAACCGCATCGAGGAGAGCCGCCTGAAGGCGATTGCCTACCACGACACGGTGGAGGTCTATTTCGACCAGATTCGCCACCATGTCGATAAGCTCGAGGAGATTGTCGATGACCAGATTTGGCCCCTGCCGAAGTACCGCGAGCTCTTGTTCCTGCGCTAATCACACTGCCAACACTTTCTAACCAACAACCTAAACACCATGAAACGAATCTGTACCCTGCTGCTTGCACTGACCCTTTGGGGCTCGGTGGCGGCTCAAGTTCACATTCCGACCCGCGACGAGGTGGGTGCGGCTGTTTGCCCCGTGGAGATTGCCCCCATCGAGGCACCCTTCTACATGCCCGAGATGGTACGCCCCACCTTCCCCGACTACACGGTGCAGGTTGCCTGCCCCACGAACGGCGATATGGCTACACGCTCCATTCAAAAGGCGATTGATCAAACCGCGAAACGCGGTGGCGGCCGTGTCATCGTCCCCGCAGGCCATTGGCTCACGGGGCGCATCACGCTCAAGAGCAACGTGGAGCTTCATCTGGAGGAGGGGTGCGAGCTGCACTTCAGCGGCGAGATCGAGGATTTCCTGCCGGCCGTATTTACGACCAACGAGGGAGTCGAGATCACCTCGCTCGGTGCCTGCATCTACGCCTGCGATGCCGAGAACATCGCCCTGACGGGCAAAGGTCGCCTGATCGGCCCGAAGAGCGGCTCGATCAAGGATCGCCAGGTGTCGTTTGCGGTCGAGAAGATCGACATCAACACCCCCGTCGAGGAGCGCATCTACGACGGACGAAAGGGTGGCGAGGTGTTCCTGCCCACCTTCTTCGGCCCGATCAACTGCAAGAAGGTCTTCCTTGAGGGTGTAAAGTTCGAGCAGGGCTTCTTCTGGAACATCGCACCCGTCTATTGCGAAGAGGTGATTATCCGCGGCGTAGAGGTGGAGTCGGTCGGCATTCCGCGTGGCGACGGTGTCGATATCACCTGCTGCAAGTATGTCTTGATCGAGTACTCGACCATGGGTTGCGGCGACGACAACTTCGCCATGAAGGGCGGCCGCAATGAGTACGGCGAGGCGATCGGTCGTGCCTCCGAGAATATCGTCATGCGCCACTGCCTCACGCTGCGCAGCCACGGCGGCATCACCTGCGGCAGCGAGACGGCCGGCTGGATTCGCAACCTCTACACGCACGACTGTGTCTTCGACGGCACGCAGGTCGGCATCCGCTTCAAGACCCGCCGTCCGCGTGCAGGTGGTGGCGAGAACCTCATCTACGAGCGTATCCGCATGCGCACGACGAAGGGCGCAATTGTCTGGGATATGCTGGGCAACCCCGCCTGGATCGGTGCCTTGGCCGCACGCAAGCCCGCGCAACGCTGGACGAAGCTCACCCCCGCCTTCCGCGGCATCACGATCCGTGATGTGGTGGTCGAGGGATGCCGCGAACTGATTGACATGAAGGCGATCCCCGAAAGTCCGGTGCGACACCTGCAGATCGAGAACCTGACCCTCGACATGAGCCGCACGAAAGGCGACCCGCAAAACCCCCGATTAATGCTTCTGCGCGATGTGGAGGGGATGTCGATGCGTGGCTTCCGCCTGGTGGGCGCTCAAAAGCCGCTGATCGAGATTGTCGATGGTCGCAACCTGATCTTCGAGGATTGGCAGACCGAAGGCATTAGCCCCGAGGTGCGCTTTGAGGGCGATCTGACGGGCGACATCCGTTTCTACAATAGCCCGGGCTGGGAGCATTTCAGCCGTTAGCCCACCCACAAGAAGCAGGAGCAAGGCGTTTGGCCTTGCTCCTGCTTTTTTGTTTCATCGCGTTACGCCGTATGTCTGCGATTCTTCACCCAAATCGAGATCAAAGCACACAATCCCAACGCCACGGGATAATAGAGGTGTCCCATAATTTCGAGTGGCGAGAGGGAGGCCAAACCGGCGGCCATCAGCATCTGCGCGCCATAGGGCAGCAGCCCCTGCGTAAAGCAGGAGAAGGAGTCGAGCAGCGAGGCGCTTTTGCGGCGATCGACCCCGAAACGGTCGGCAATCTCGGCCGCCAAAGGGCCTACCGTGAGAATGGCAATCGTATTGTTGGCCGTGCAGCAGTTCGCCAGGCAAACCAACCCCGCAATCGCCCCCTGTGCGGCACGCGGGCCATGCAGACGGCGCGTCAGGCGCGAAATGATGTAGTCGATGCCTCCTCCACGACGAATCGTTTCGAGCATACCGCCCGCCAACATCGTCACGATAATCAGTTCGCCCATGCCGACCATACCCTTGCCCAACTCGCCACACCAGGCGAAGAGATCAAGCGATCCGGTCGCAAGGCCGATAGCACCCGTCGTCACGATGCCGAGCAGGAGCACCAGCATCACATTCAGGCCCGCTAAAGCGGTCACCAACACCAAGAGATAGGGCACCACCTTCAACCACTCGACCGTCTCCACGACCGCCACCGACTCGGCGCGTGCCCCCGTCAGGAGATAGACCACAAGGGTCAGCAGAGCCGCCGGAGCTGCAATGCGCAGGTTGAAGCGAAACTTATCGCGCAGGTTCACCCCCTGCGTGCGGGTTGCCGCAATCGTTGTGTCGGAGATGAACGAGAGGTTGTCGCCAAAGAACGAACCACCCACTACGGCAGCCACCAGCAGGGCATCGTTCATGCCCGTCTCTACGGCCAGGCCCGATGCGACGGGCGTGAGGGCTACGATCGTGCCGACCGATGTGCCGACCGAAAGGGAGACAAAGCAGGCGGCCAGGAAGAGACCCGCCGTGAGGTACTCGGCAGGCAGGAGCTTCAGCGTTAGGTTTACCGTGGCATCAATCGCCCCCATCGCCTCGGCCGAACCGGCAAAGGCACCTGCGAGGATGAAGATCCAGATCATCTGCAGGATGTTCTGATCGGCAGCGCCGGCCGAGAAGACCTCGACACGCTCCTGCACCGTCATTCCGCGCAGGAGGCAGGCGGCATAGACCGACGAAAGGACAAAAGCTACCGCGATCGGCATCTTGTAGAAGTCGCCCATGACGAGCGAGGTCACCAGGTAGAGCCCTAAAAAGAGCAAAAGCGGAGTCAGGGCCAGAAAGCGACCCTCCTTGGGAGTAGTATTCGACATGGTTTCTGTTTCAGTGTATTGGTTGCAAGGTTATTCTGCCCCTATTGAGCCACGATTTGGGCCGCATAGGCCGACCAATCCTCGTGCTCCTTATAGGTATCGACCGCCGAGGCGGGCACGACAATCTTCAGATCGGCCGAACAGCCGGCAAAGACACCCGAATAGAGCGAGGGAGGGGTCACGGCATTGAGCGTCAGGGTGGTCATCGCCGAGCAGCCGCGGAACGCACCTGCGGCCAGTTTCTTGGTCGTAGCGGGCAGCGTCAGGCTCTTCAAACCGCGGTCGCCCATAAAGGCGTACTCGCCAATGGTCGTCACGCCCTCGGGAATATTGATCGTCGAGAGGGCGAAGCAGTAGTAGAAGGCGTAGGTCTCGATCTCCTCCACCCCATTGGGAAGCGTAATCGCGGTGATCTGCTCGCAGTTGGCAAAGGCCGTAGCGCCGATCTTCTTCACACCTGTAGGCACGTCGTAGCTATTACCCGATGCCGTGGCATAGGCCAGGAGCGTACCATCGGCCACCAGCGCTCGGTTATCGGCCGTAGCCAACGGGCCGTAGAAGGCCGTGAGGGTATATTGGTTGTAGGAGTTCTTGCAATTCGAGAAGGCAAACTGACCAATCGACGGCGTGCCCAGGATCGTCACGCTCTGCAAACCGCTCTGCGCGAAGGCGTGCTGCTCGATCGTCTCGACCGAGGCGGGAAGGGTTGCCTTGGTCAACTTCTTGCAGCTCTGGAAGGCCTTCGAACGGATCTTCTCGACCCCTTCGGGCAACTCCACGGTCGAAAGGGTTGCATGGGCCGAGAAGGCCGATGCAGCCACCTCGCTCAAGGCCGAGGAGAAGGTCATCACACCCAGACCGTCCGTATAGCTGTTCTCCACGACACTCACGCCCGACATGATGGCCGTCTTGGGAGTCGTAGTTTGGTTGTTTGTCGTCGTGTAATAGAGCTGATTGGCAGGGATCGCCTCCTTGGCTGCGTAGAGGGGTACATAGTCCGATGTAAAGGTCGTCACGCCGTCGCCGAGTTTCAGCGCGGCCGCAGCCCCACAACCCGAAGCAAAGAAGTTCTCGCCCAACGCCGTAGCCGAAGCGGTAATCTCCAGGCGACCATTCGCACCCGACTCGCAGGCCGTCACCGTCAAGAGAATCGGTTCCGCCGCGCGCGTTGCAGTCAGCACCGCCTCCACAGACATCAGCTCGCTCCACTTGGCCACCACATCGACCGCCAACTCGGCAGGCGAGAGCGTAAAGGTCATCTGCAGCGTAGCATCGGCCGCCGAACGGAACGCCACCGTAGCTCGGCCATCACTGTGGATCGGCACAAACGAGAGGTGCTGAATATTCCCGACAAGGGTCGAAAGAGGAATCGAGAAGCTGCGCCCATCGGTCATCGTGAAGGTCACCTCACGCTCACCCACCTGCACATCCTTGATCCAGGCATCGCCATCCTTGCCGTCCTTACCCGGCTGACCGGTGGCACCATCTTTACCGTTTGTGATCGTAGCCTTCGAATTGTCGGAGAAGGTAATCACATAGCCATTCGAGGTGGTCGTCACACTCTTGATGAAGAGTGCCTGATCGTAGGCACGCAACACCGTTTCGGCTGCACTTACCCGTTTCTCGAGGTCGGCAATTTGTTGTTTGAGGGCCGTATCGTCATACTCATCACCCCCGCAGGAGGTCATACCAAACAGGAGCACTACAGCCACCAAAAGCATCCAATTTTTCATTTCAGTTCGTTTTAAGGGGTTTATTTGTAGCGCAAAATTACATTTTTTTCATCAACCAACAACCTGATTGTTGCGATTCTAAGAGAAAAGTGTTAATTTTGTTAAATAACGAAAATCTAACACCACATTACCTACATGATGACCCATAGAGAACGATTTTTCAAGACCATCGCGGGTGAGGCGGTCGATCGCCCCGCTTCGTGGTTGGGTCTGCCCGTTCCGTCGGCTCTGCCGCGTCTGTTTGCCCACTTTGGCGTGGAGACGATCGACGAGCTGAAGCGCAAGATCGACGACGATGTCTATCCGATTCCCGTCCCCTACCACAACCCGCCGACGAACGACATCGGTTGTTCGCTCGCCTTTGCCAAGAGCGGCGTGGGTGGTGCGCAGGATGAGCGCACGCTGACCGCCCCGGGCTTCTTCGAGGATATGACCGACCCGGCGCTGGTCGATACCTTCCCCTGGCCCGATCCCGAGGAGCATATCGACTTTCAGGAGGCACGTCGCCTGGCCATGGAGGCCCCCGAAGACTCGGCACGCATGGGTATTATGTGGGCCGCCCACTTCCAGGATGCCTGCTCGGCCTTCGGCATGGAGAATGCTCTGCTGACGATGATGATCGCACCGGAGATGTTCCGCGCCGTGATTGACCGCATCACCGACTTCTACATCCGTTGCGGCGAGATCTTCTACGAAGCGACGAAGGGCTACCTGGATGCCGTCCTGATCGGTAACGACTTTGGTTCGCAGAACGGCCTTTTGGTTGCACCCGAGGAGCTGCGCGAGTATGTCTTCCCCGGCACGAAACGCCTGGTGGATCAGGCCAAGAGCTACGGGCTGAAGGTGGTACACCACTCGTGCGGTGCGATTCATCCGATTATTCAGGATCTCTTCGACCTGGGGGTGGATGTGATTCACCCGATTCAGGCCAAGGCGCGCGATATGCAGGCCGAGAAGCTCAAGGCCGACTTTGCGGGTAAGGGTTGCTTCTTTGGTGGCGTAGATGCCCAGCATCTCTTGGTCAATGGCACCCCCGAGGAGGTGGAGGCCGACGTAAAGCGCCTGAAGGAGATCTTCCCCACGGGACTGATCCTCTCGCCGAGCCACGAGGCTATTCTGCCCGATATCAACCCCGCCAATGTGGAGGCGTTGTTTAGGGCAATTAAGAATTAAGAACCGACGCTGCGAGTGAGCGCAGAGGCTGCTTGCAGACTCTGCCGAGCCGCGAGGAGGAAAAGCCTGCGAAGCAGGGTTAATTAAAAATTAAGAATTAGTTTAATCAAGGCGACATAAACTGCTTACCGAAGAGTCACAACCCGTTTTTTGATTTTAGGCGAGCAGATTAAAATTCAAAATTTAGAATTCAAAATTAAAAATCAGTTTAACCAAGGCGACATAGACTGCTTACCGAAGAATCACAACCCGTTTTTTGATTTTAGGCGAGCAGATTTTGGCCTGACCGAAGGTTGGCTTGGATGGGCTGTACAAGAGGTACTGCCCATTCAAGACAAGCAAGGAAGGACAAAAGGTGCCGCATAAAATCGAAAGACATGAAACGGTATGGTCAAGTAATCGGCGTTAATGCCGATAAGTTGGAGGAGTACAAGAAGTTGCACGCTGCCGCATGGCCGGGAGTGCTGAAGATGATTAAGGAGTGCAACATCCAGAATTACAGCATCTACTACAAGGATGGGCTGCTGTTCAGCTACTACGAGTATGTAGGCGAGGATTACGAAAAGGATATGGCCAAGATGGCCGCCGACCCCGAGACACAGCGTTGGTGGGATGTCTGCATGCCCTGCCAAAAGCCGCTCGAGACGCGCCAGGAGGGCGAGTGGTGGGCCACGATGGAGGAGGTTTTTTATCTCGAGTAGTCGAGGTGAAAAAACTCAAAATTCAAAATTTAGCATTTAGAATTCAAAATTAGGTCGTTGTGGAGAAACGCTCGATGTTTAAGAATAAGAACGGGATCAACTACTTTGTCCCGTTCTTGTTGATTGCTACGCTCTACCTCTTGTGGGGCTTGGCGCACGGCCTGCTGGATGTGTTGAACAAACATTTCCAGGAGGTGTTCGATATGTCGAAGGCCGAGTCGGGCTTTGTGCAGTTCTCGGTCTATATCGGTTACTTTGTGATGGCCCTGCCCGCAGGCTGGCTGATGCGCAAGGTAGGCTACAAACGAGGCATCATCACGGGTCTTTTGATCTTTGCGCTGGGTGCACTGTTGTTCGTGCCTGCTTCGTTTATCCACTCGCCCCTGCCCTTCTTTGCCGCGCTCTTTATCTTGGCGTGTGGTCTGTGTCTGATTGAAAATGGCGCACACCCCTGCGCTACGGGCATGGGTCCCGAGGAGTTTGCGGCACAACGTATCAACATCGCGGCAGCCTTTAACGGCGTGGGTTGGATCATCGGCCCGCTGATTGGCGGTCTGTTGATCTTTGGCGGTGACGGCTCGTCGATGGATCTGGCGAAGCCCTATATATTAGTAGGTATCTTCGTGCTGCTGGTTTGTGCCGTCTTTGCCTTCACGCGCATCCCTGAGGAGGAGATGGAGCAGGACGAGGTAGAGAATGCCGTGGCCGAGGGGTCGGCCGAGGGTTCGGTATGGAGCCACAAGCACTTTAAGTGGGCACTTATTGCCCAATTCCTCTATGTGGGTGCGCAGACCGGTATCGGCAGCTACTTCGTCAATTATGTGCTGGAGCTTGATCCGATGATGTCGAAGCAGACCGCCGCCCTGATGCTCTCGATGGGTGGCATGGGGCTCTTCTTTGTAGGTCGATTGCTTTCGTCGCTCTTCATGCGCTGGATCTCGCCGGGTCGTCTGCTGGCGCTCTTCGGGGCTTTCGGCACGATCTGCATGGCGCTCGTGATTCTCTCGGTGGGCAAAATCTCGCTGGCCGCCCTCTTCCTTTCGTTCTTCTTCATGTCCACGATGTTCCCCACGATCTTTGCGCTGGGTGTCAAGGGCATGGGAGCCGAGACGAAGCGTGCCTCGTCGTACCTCGTCATGTGTATCGTCGGCGGTGCCGTATTCCCGATTGTGATGGGTCTCTTGGGCAAGACAAGCATGGCTGCCGGCTTCACACTGCCGCTCGTCGCCTTTGCCTACATCACGCTCTTTGGCGTGATGAACGCATTCAAGAAGAGTTGAGAGTTAATAAGTAAACAACTCAATAAAAAAGGGAGATAGCACCGGTTATGCTATCTCCCATTTTTTTGTTGAGCGGATGTTAGTAAGCAATAACTCTCAACTTTCAACTCTCAACTTTTAACTTTCCACTTTAATAGCGGTAGTGCTCCGCCTTGTAGGGGCCCTCCTGCTTGACACCGATGTAGTCGGCCTGCGCAGGGGTGAGCTTTGTCAGCTCCACGCCGAGGTTGTCGAGGTGGAGGCGCGCCACCTCCTCGTCGAGGTGCTTCGGCAGGCGGTAAACGCCCACCTCGAGGTTCTTCTCCCACAGCTCGATCTGCGCCAGGCACTGGTTCGTGAACGAATTCGACATCACGAACGAGGGGTGACCCGTCGCGCAACCGAGGTTTACCAGGCGACCCTCGGCCAGGATAAAGATTGAATGACCATCCTCGAAGGTGTACTTATCGACCTGGGGCTTGATCTCCGTACGCTGAGCGCCCGAGGCGTTGAGACGTGCCATCTGGATCTCGTTGTCGAAGTGGCC
>JAGAMA010000002.1 GCA_017624955.1 Alistipes sp. | reverse complement strand
TCTTCTGCCTTCGGTGCAACCTCCTCACCCACGGGGGCAGGTTCTTCAACCACGGGGGCAACCTCCTCTACCACGGGGGCAGGTTCTTCAACCACGGGGGCAACCTCCTCAACCGCAGTTGTAGGCTCCTCCGCCACGGGTTCCGGCTGCTCCTCAACTTCGGGAGCGGCCTCCTCCTCGACGAAGGGTACCTCCTCGGTCATCGGCTCTTCGGCGAACTCCTCGACAGGCAGAATCCCCTCCAGCGAGAAAAAATCGTCGGCCTCGAGCGCCATCGGCTCCTCCTCGATCGGGGCCTCCTCCACGGGCTCTTCGCGCTCGGGCTCCACGGGGGCCATGACGGGAACAGCTACCGTCTCTGCTTGCTCCACGCCAAAACGCAGCGCCTCATACAGGTCGCGCAGGCGGGCCAACATCAGGTCTCGCTCAATCGTTGTTATATCATCGGCCGTTTGCCAGCCACTCGCCAGCTCACTGAGGCGTTGCAGCTCTTTTTGCAGGGTTTTCAGCTCCATAGTCGGGTATGTTTATAGAATGGGACAAATATAGTGATTTTTCTCGGGAAATCATGCTTGCAAAAACGGGTTTATTTGCTTAAATTTGTATTTTAATACAAACAATTTTCTCCAAAGACCATGAAACGCCTCGCAACCCTCCTCACGTTGCTCCTTGCAACGCTCTCACTCCAGGCCAAAATCCTGCCCTATGGCGAGATGGCTCGCCACTTTGCCGCCTCGGAGCGCGCCCGCTTCCCCGAAGCGTGGATGATCGATTTCTGCCAAGCCCCCTTCTTCGGTTACTCGCAGGGAGTGGGATGCTGTGCCATGCTCCAAATTTGGAAGACGACGGGCGACGAAGATTACTTTTGGTATGTCGAGAAGCTGGCCGACACGCTCGTCAATGAGAAGGGCGAGATTCATCGCTACGAGCGCAAGACCTACAACCTCGACTTTATCAATTCGGGCAAGTACCTCTTCGACTGCTATGCCAAAACGGGCAAGGAGAAGTATCGCCTGGCGCTCGATCGTTTGGTCGATCAGCTGCGCGAACAGCCCCGCACCTCGGACGGCGGATTCTGGCACAAGCTCCGCTACACGCACCAGATGTGGCTCGACGGCCTCTACATGTGTTCGCCCGTTTTGATGCAATATGGCGCGACCTTCAACCAACCCGCATGGATCGAGGAGGCCGTGAAGCAGATCTGCCTCTGCCACAAACATACCCACGACCCCGAAACGGGACTTTATCACCACGCCTGGGACGAGAGTCGTTCGCAGCGCTGGGCCAACCCCGAGACGGGTCACTCGCCCTCTTTCTGGGGTCGCTCGATCGGCTGGTGGTTCATGGCTTTGGTCGATAACCTCGACTACCTGCCTTCGGATCACCCTGCCCGCGAGGAGATTATCGGCTACATCCAAGGGCTGACGGATGCGCTGATGAAGTATCAGCGCGAGGGCCATTGGTATCAGGTGCTCGACTGCCCCGAGCGTGAGGGCAACTACCCCGAGGCCTCCGTTACGTCGCAATGTATGTACGCCATTGCCAAGGCGGTCAATAAGGGCTACCTGCCCCGTCGCTACCGCAAGGTGGCCGTCGAGGCCTATCGCGCCTTGTGTCGTGACCTGATTTTCGAGGACGAAAAGGGTGTTCTCTCGCTCACGCGTTGCTGCGCCGTGGGTGGCCTGGGTGGCGATCCCTACCGCGACGGCTCGTTCGAATACTACATCGGCGAGCGCATCCGCGACAACGATGCCAAGGCCACGGGTCCCTTCATCATGGGCTGCCTCGAATTAGCAAAATAACACACCAAACACCCCATCATGCTGAAATATTGGTTACATCTTTCGATTTGCACGCTGCTGCTCGCCTTCGTGGCTTGCGGAGGCGATGACGAGCCACCCCAAGAGCCGGATAAGCCCGGGACGGAGCAACCCACGCCCGACCCGGAGCCCGAACCCGATCCTACACCCCCTGAACCGCCCACGCCGCCCACGACCGAGAAATTTCCCGATTATGGTGCTGTGAAGGCCTTCCCGACCGCAGTCGGACACGGGCGCAACGCATCGGGTGGCCGTGGTGGCGAGATTTACCACGTCACGAACCTCAACGACTCGGGGGCAGGATCCCTGCGCGATGCCGTGAGCCAATCGAACCGCACGATTGTCTTTGATGTGGCGGGTGTTATCACACTCAAATCGGTCTTGGTACTCAAGAGCAACCAAACGCTGCTGTTCCAAACCGCTCCGGGTGACGGCATCGAGATCTACAACAACCGCGTAGCCTCGTCGGGTGCATCGAACCTTATTGTACGCTACATGCGTGTCCGCACGGGTCGCCAGGCATCGGGGCAGGACAATATGGATGCCGGCGGTCTTTCGAGCGGTGCGGATGTCATCTACGACCACTGCTCCTTCACCTGGGCTACGGACGAGTGCTTCTCGATCAACACCGATAATAAGGGTACGCGCCCGCAGCGCATCACGCTCCAAAATTCGATCATCGGCCAGGGGTGCATGAACCACTCGGCCGGCGGGCTGATTCAGACCTCCGACACGGAGGGTGTGACGATTTACGGCAACCTCATGATCGACAACGGAGCGCGTAACTTCAAGGTCAAGGGACTCAACCAATATATCAACAATGTGGTCTATAATTGGGGCTCGTCGAGTTGCTACGACATGAGCAATTCGGAGGGTCGCTCCGACACGCAGATCGAGAACAACTACTTCATCCAGGGCCCCTGCTATGTGTGGCGCAACACACCGGCCGAAAAGGTGAGCGAGGAGACCTACAACAACCCCGCGATCTCATCACCGACGGGTGCCGGACACGCCTACTACGAAGTCCTCTCTGAGGAGAAGCCCACCAAGCCCTTCACACGTGGCAACGCCAACTTCGAGACCTACTTCGCAGGCAACTACTTCGACAACAACAAGGATGGCGTGCTGAACGGCATTGAGCTCACCACGGCCAACTTCTCGACCTATTGCAGCGGTACGCCCACCTTCCTCTCGACACCCTCGTCACTGCACCCCGCCATCGACGAGATGCGCTCGGCCACGGAGGCCTACGATTGGATCGTCAAGTATGTCGGTGCTTCACTACCCCAACGCGACAAGGTCGATGGCTACATGATCGAGGAGCTCCAGTCGCTCGGCACCAAAGGTACGATCTTCCGCGATCAGCGCAAGGAGCTGCAATACCCCTTGGCCAACTCGTGGCAGCAGATCAACACCTCGGACAACCGTCCGACGGATAGCGACAAGGATGGCATTCCCGACACCATCGAGGAGCAATACGGCCTCAACAAAAACGATGCTTCGGATGCCGCCAAGATTGCCGAGAATGGCTATTCAAACATCGAAAACTATACTTTCCTGCTGGAGAAAGATCGCAAATAACAACAAAAAAACATACCAAACCTATGAAGAAACTACTTTTCGCAGCCGCCCTCTTTTTGATGGGCTGCAACACGCAACCGATTGACCGCGTGGCGCTTCTGGAGCGCAACAACCCCCACCTCTCGGAGGTCGATACGCTCAACTCGCTGACGGTCGGCAACGGCGGTTTTGCCGTGACGGTCGATGTCACGGGTCTGCAATCCTTCCCCGAATTCTACAGCAAGGGCCTCCCCTTAGGCACGCAAAGCAGCTGGGGCTGGCACTCGTTCGACAACCCCGAGAACTACCGCCACGAGGAGACACTCCGCGACTACGACTTCGGTCATGGCCAGATTGAGCCTTATGCCACCCAGCCCCGTGAGGGTCGTGGCAAGGATGCCGCCGATTGGTATCGCATCAACCCCCACCGCCTGCACCTGGGCGTGGTTGGTTTCGAGGGGCTGAACCCTGCGGAGCTGACCGAGATCGACCAGACGCTCGACCTGATGGATGGTGTGATCCGCTCGTCGTTCACGACCGAGGGCGAGAAGATCGCCGTCACGACCGCCTGCGATCCCGATGCAGATCGTTTCACCGCCTCGATCGAGGGCAAGAAGCACCTGCCCATCGCCATTCGCTTTGCCTACCCGACGGGAGCACACACCGACGATGCCAGCAACTGGGCAGCCGACGAGAAGCACTCCACGGAGCTTGTAGCCTCGACCGAGCAGTCGGCTACACTGCTGCGCACGATTGACACGGCACGCTACTACGTCCGCCTCGACTGGACAGGTAAGGCCACGATCGCCCAAAAGGGTCGCAACCACTTCACGCTGACCCCCGAGGAGGATCGCTGGACCATCGCTGCCCACTTTACGCCGCAGGAGACGAAGGCCACGGCCGAGCAGCAGGATATCCTCGCCGTCGAGGGTGCTGCCACCGCGTTCTGGAACAACTTCTGGATGAAGGGCGGCGTGGTTGATTTCAGCCACTGCACCGATCCCCGCGCCAAGGAGCTGGAGCGCCGCGTAGTCCTCTCGCAGTATCTGCTGGCTGTGCAGTGCGCCGGTCCGACCCCGCCGCAGGAGACGGGTCTTACCTATAACTCGTGGTTTGGCAAATTCCACCTCGAGATGATCTATTGGCACCAGGCACAGTTTGCCCTTTACGGCCATGAGGATCTGCTGCTGCGCACCCTGAAGTGGTACCACTCGGCTGCCGATGGTGCTCGTCACATCGCCGAGCGCCAGGGCTTCGAGGGCGTGCGTTGGATGAAGATGACCGACCCGACGGCCATGGAGGCCCCCTCGAAGACCGGTTCGTTCCTCATCTGGCAGCAGCCCCACCTGATCTACCTCCTGGAGCTTTGCTACCGCGCCAACCCCTCCGAGGAGCTGCTGAACGAGTATGCCGAGCTGGTGGAGGAGACCGCCAACTTCATGTACGACTTTGCCGACTACAACCCCGAATCGGATCGCTACGAGCTGCGCGGTGTGATTCCCGCCCAGGAGACCCTGCGTGCCTCGGAGACCATCAATCCCCCCTTCGAATTGTCGCAGTGGCACTGCGTGATGTCGATGGCTCAGCGCTGGCGTGAGCGCCTCGGCAAGGAGCGCAATCCGGAGTGGGACGACCTGCTGGCCAAGCTCTCGCCCCTGGCCTCGAAGGATGGCCTCTACCTCGCTGCCGAGACCGCACCGCAGACCTATGAGGATATCCGCTTCACGTCGGACCATCCCGCCGTATTGGGTGCCGTGGGCATCTTCCCCCATTCGCGCCTGGTCGATCCCACGATCATGAAGCAGACCCAGGAGTGGATTTGGGACAAGTGGAATTGGGAGAAGACCTGGGGCTGGGACTACCCGATGGTTTCGATGAACGCTACGCGCCTGGGCGAAAGAGAGAATGCCGTGGCTGCCCTCTTGATGTCGAAGCGCACGAACACCTGCCTAAAGAACGGCCACAACTTCCAGGATGCCCGTCTGCGTTGCTACCTGCCCGGTAACGGAGGTCTCTTGACCGCCGTAGCCTTGATGTGCGCCGGTTGGGATGGTTGCAACGAGAAGAACCCCGGTTTCCCGAAGAATGGCGAGTGGGATGTACGCTGGGAGGGCATTAAGCCGTTGCCGTAAATTCGAACTGCAAAATTCAAAATTTAGAATTTGTAATTCAGTTGCTGAATTCTAAATTCAATAAATAAACATATATTCAATTTTTGAATATGAAGAGACTTTGCCTGGGGTTGCTGTTGTTGGGTGCGAGTGCTACGGCCCAACAGCAGCAAAAACCGCAACTCAACGAGGATTACACCTTCAACACAACCACCTTTGCACCCCGTCCGCTCCACTACCGTCCCGATGGACGAAGCGCAGTCGTGGTCGATGGCGAGGCGCGTTTTAACCGTGCCCTTTACGGAGCGCACACGGGTTTTCGTGTCGAGTGCAGCGACTGCACCGAGTTCGGCATCTACCTGCCGGGCATGGGAGGCAATCTGCAACTTTCGCTCCCCGAGGGAGATTGCGAGGCGCGCTATACCCCGGGCAAGATGAACTACCTGCAAGGGGGCATTGCCGTCGAGGTGCAGATCATGCGCGAGGGCGAAGATGTCGCCTTGTGGCGCATCGAGAACACGACCAAAAAGTCGCAGCGGATCGGTGTGCAATTTGGCGCCGTAAGCGGCAAGAAGTTCTATCGCAACGGCGACCTGGGTGTGGATGATCCGGAGGCTTTTTCGTTCGATCCTGCGCAGTGTACCACCAACCAATACAGGCTGGAGGGCGACCTTGTCGGCGTGAGCTACGAGGCCAAAACACCGGGCAGCATCACGCTGATTCTTCCGCTCGAAAACAAGAAGTTGAGCCGCCTACCTCATCTAACGGGCGAAGTAACACTCAAAGCAAAAGAGGTGCGCTACCTGGCCTACTTCCCGCGTGCCGAAAAGGCACACTCGCAGAAGGCGCTTAAGGCGCTCTTTGCGACTGCCGACAAGCAACGCACGGCTTTGAGCGAAACGCTCTCGATCTCGACCCCCGATCCGTGGCTCAACCCCGTGGGCGAAGCGATGGCGATCGCTGCCGACGGCATCTGGAGCGGTCGCACCTGGTTGCATGGCGCGATTGGTTGGCGCACCGAGCACCTCGGATGGCGAGGCGCTTATGTCGGCACAGCGCTCGGCTGGCACGACCGCGCACAGACCCACTTCCGCACCTATGCCGACAACATGGTGCGTGATGTTGAGCCCGTATTCGACCATCCGCGCCAAGACTCGACCTTGAACCTGGCGCGTGCCGAGAAGAGGTGGGGAACACCGATGTACAGCAACGGCTACATCTGCCGCCGTCCGGGTAAGCGCGAGATGTCGCACTACGACATGAACTTAGTCTATATCGATGCCCTGCTGCGCCACATCCGCGCAACGGGTGACGAGGCGTTCATGCGCGAGATGTTCCCGACACTCAAGCTCCACCTCGAGTGGGAGAAGCGCAACTTCGACCCCGATGGCGACCACCTCTACGACGGCTACTGCTGCATCTGGGCAAGCGATGCCCTCTACTACAACGGAGGTGCCGCCACCCACTCCTCGGCCTACAACTACTTCGCTAACCATGAGGTAGCCCGCATTGCCGAGCGCATCGGCGAAGATGCTGCCCCCTACCGTCGGGAGGCCGAAGCGATCGAAAAGGCGATGCTCGAACAGCTCTGGGACCCGCAAGGTAACCACTGGGCCGAATACCGCGACGGCATGGGCCACAAGCGCCTCCATACCTCGGCGGCCATGTGGAGCATCTACCACGCCATCGACTCGGAGGTCGGCACGCCCCTGCATGCGGCTGCCTCGGCTCTCTATGCCCAACGCGAGCTGCCGCTGCTTCCCGTCCGTTCGACCGACTTTGAGGAGGAGTATCTGCTCCCCGCCACCTCCGATTGGCAGCCCTACATCTGGTCGATCAACAACGTAGCCATCGCCGAGGTGATGCACGCTGCGCTGGCCTATTGGCAGGCCGGCATGAACGAGGAGGCCTTCCACCTGATGAAGGGTGTGGCGATGGACAACATGTACCTCGGCACCACGCCCCTGAACTTCGGGCAGATCAGCTACCTCGATGCCGCGCGTGGGGAGTGCTACCGCGACTTTGCCGACCCGATCGGTGTCTGGTCACGTGCCCTCACGGAGGGTCTTTTCGGCATCCGCCCCGACCTGTTGGCCGATGAAGTTACCCTCCAGCCGGGCTTCCCCGAAGCCTGGGACGAGGCATCGATTCGCCACCGCGACCTCTCCTACTCGTTCCTCCGCGAGGGACTGAAGAGCACCTACTCGATCCGCCACAACTACCCCACGCGCACGGCAATTCACCTCGTTGTGGATGGTGCACGGGTGGCCGAAGTGAGGGTCAATGGTCGTCGCGTAAACTACGAGGAGGTGGAACACGCATACGGCAAACCGCGCATCCGCATCCGCCTGGGGTGGAAGGATCACTACAAGGTGGTGATTCGACACCACGCGGAGCAGCCCGCCACCACCTACACCCAAGGCCCGAAGGGTTTCCGCATCGCGGAGCAGAACAACCTCGCCTTCTATGAGCCGTTACAGCAGGGGGTCTATCGTCCCACGCCCGTCATCGAGCGACCGACTCCGACCGCCTACCGCACGGTGGATCTCACGCCCTACTACAACGCTTCGGTGAGCGACATCTATCGCAACGAATATCTCTCGCCCCGCCCGAAGGCCACCACGCTCCAAATCCCCCAGCAGGGCTATGGCGACTGGTGTCACCCGCAGGCGATGGCCGAGATCGATGATCAGGGGCTACGCGATATCCTGCGCCAAAACGCAGTCGATGCGCGTACGGGAGTCATCGAGCGCAACCAAATCCCGATGCGCATGGCTTATGCGGCCGAGAATGTGCTCTACACCTCGCTCTGGGACAACTACCCCACGACGGCCGAAGTTCCCCTCACGGGACGCGGTCAAAAGCTCCTGCTGATGATGGCCGGCTCGACAAACCACATGCAGAGCCACATCGCCAACGGTCGCCTCACGGTGCACTACGCCGACGGCACGACCTCGACGCTCGATCTGGTGAACCCCGACAATTGGGCCTCGATCGAGCAGGTGGGCATCAACGACGGCTACTCGTACCGTGCGCCCGCCCTGTGGCGACTCTCGCTCCAGAACGGCACGCTGAGCCGCACGCTGGACAAGGATATGGGCATCGAGGGGATCAACCGCATGATTCCGGGCGGTGCGGCCACGCTCGTCGAGATGGCGATTGACCCGACGAAGGAGCTGCGATCGCTCCACCTGGAGAGCCTCTCGAACGATGTCGTGATCGGCCTGATGGGTATCACGGTGGAAGAATAAATTCAAAATTCAGCATTCAAAATTTAGAATTATACCTTATATTTGCACGCGCAAAACCAAGATAATCAAAAATTCGAAATAACTATGGCATTACAATGCGGCATTGTGGGTCTGCCGAACGTCGGCAAATCGACCCTTTTCAACTGTCTGTCCAACGCCAAGGCACAGGCGGCCAACTTCCCCTTCTGTACGATTGAGCCCAATGTGGGCGTGATCACCGTACCCGACGAGCGCCTGGTGCGCCTGGCCGAGATCGACAACCCGAAGCGTGTCATTCCCACGACGATCGAGATTGTCGATATCGCAGGTCTCGTGAAGGGTGCATCGAAGGGCGAGGGTCTGGGTAACAAGTTCCTGGGCAACATCCGCACCACGCACGCCATTATCCATGTCTTGCGTTGCTTCGAGAATGGCAACATCACGCATGTCGATGGTTCGATTGATCCCGTGCGCGACAAGGAGGTAATCGACACCGAGCTGCAGCTCAAGGACCTCGAGACGATCGAGAACCGCCTGGCCAAGACGCAGAAGCAGGCTGCCGTGGGTGGCGACCGTCAGGCCAAGCGCGCCGTGGAATTGTTATTGCAGTACAAGGCGCTCTTGGAGCAGGGCAAGAATGCCCGTGAGCTGGAGATCGAGTCCGAGGATAAGAAGATTGTGGCCGAGTTGTGCCTGCTGACCAACAAGCCGGTGCTCTATGTCTGCAACGTGGACGAGAAGTCGGCCGTCACGGGCAACGAGCATACGGAGGCGGTCAAAAAGGCGATCGCGGGCGAGAAGGCCGAGATGCTGATCGTGGCCGCCGCCACGGAGGCCGATATTGCCGAGCTGGAGACCTACGAGGAGCGTCAGATGTTCCTGGAGGATCTGGGGTTGCAGGAGTCGGGTGTAGCGCGTCTGATCAAGGCCGCCTACAAGCTCCTGAATCTGGAGACCTTCTTCACGACGGGTGCCGATGAGAGCCGTGCCTGGACCTATGTCAAGGGCATGAAGGCACCGCAGACGGCCGGTGTGATTCACACCGACTTCGAGCGTGGCTTCATCCGTGCCGAGGTGATCAAGTATGAGGATTACGTCACGCTCGGTTCGGAGAAGGCTTGCCGCGATGTGGGTAAGCTGAGCATCGAGGGTAAGGAGTATGTCGTACAGGATGGCGACATCATGCACTTCCTCTTTAACGTATAAAGACTATGAACAACACCAAGTATTGGATTCTTGCGCTTGCTATCATCGTAGCAGCAGCTCTGGTGGGTCGTGCCTACACCTATAAGTACCGCGCCCAGCAGACGATCGTCGTCACAGGTTTGGGGGAGACGGAGTTCTCGTCCGACAAAATTGTCTGGTCGGCTGCCATCACCGCCGAAGCTCCGACGGCTGCAGCAGGCTACCTCAAAATCGAGGAGAGCAAGGCCAAGGTGGTGGAGTTTCTCGCTGCGAAAGGGGTTGCCACCGAGAGCGTGGTCTTCGGCTTTGTCAATGCCGACAAGCAGTATCAACCCCTCTACAACGAAAACGGCAACTGGATGGGGCAGCGATTCACGGGCTATGAGTTGCGCCAGCGTTTCGAGGTAGAATCGACCGACGTGGCCCTCATCGAGCAGGTCTCGCGCGAGATCTCGTCGCTCATCGCCAAGGGCGTAGCGATTGAGGCCTACGCCCCCGACTACTACTACACGAAGCTCGACGATGTGAAGATGGGCCTCATTGAGACCGCCTCGGCCGATGCCCGTCAGCGCGCCGAGAAGATCGCCGCCAATGCCGGAGCCGAGCTGATGTCGGTAGCCTCGGCCCGCATGGGTGTCTTCCAGATCACGGGAGCCAACACGAACGAGAGCTTCTCGGCCGGAGGTTCGTTCAACACCTCCTCGCGCCAAAAGAAGGCCCGTATCACGATGCGCATCGAGTACCGCATCAAGTAACCAGGACTAATACAAAAAAACAAAATAGATGGAAAGACAAGTTCGCGTGCGTTTCGCACCCAGCCCCACGGGCCCGCTCCACATTGGCGGTGTCCGCACGGCACTTTATAACTACCTCTTCGCCCGCAAGCATGGCGGCAAGATGATTCTGCGCATCGAGGATACCGACTCGCAGCGCTTCGTTCCCGGTGCCGAGGAGTACATCCTCGAGTCGCTCAAGTGGTGTGGCATCGAGATCGACGAGGGTGTCGGTATCGGTGGTCCGCATGCACCCTACCGCCAGAGCGAGCGCCGTGAGATCTACCTCAAGTATGCCCTGCAGCTCGTCGAGGCGGGTTGGGCCTACTACGCCTTCGACTCGGCCGAGTCGCTCGATGCCCGCCGCAAGGAGGCCGAGGAGGCTGGCCGTGCCTTCGCCTACAACCACGAGGTACGCGAGGAGCTGGAGACCTCGCTGCGCCTTTCGAAGGAGGAGGTCGAGGAGCGCATCGCCCGTGGCGATCAGTATGTGATCCGCTTCAAGATGCCCGTGGACGAGATCGTCAAGATGGACGACCTGATTCGTGGTCATGTGGAGGTGAACACCTCGACGCTCGACGATAAGGTGCTCTACAAGTCGGCTGATCAACTGCCGACCTACCACCTGGCGAACATTGTCGATGACCACCTGATGGAGATCTCGCATGTGATCCGTGGCGAGGAGTGGCTGCCTTCGCTGCCGCTGCACTACCTCCTCTACCGCGCCTTTGGTTGGGAGGATTCGCAGCCCGCATTTGCCCACCTGCCCCTCTTGCTGAAACCGACGGGTGGCGGTAAGCTCTCGAAGCGCGATGGCGACAAGATGGGCTTCCCCGTATTCCCCCTCTTCTGGACCTCGCCCAAGACGGGTGAGACGGCGCGTGGCTACCGCGAGGATGGCTACTTCCCCGAGGCCTTTATCAACATGCTGGCCCTCCTGGGTTGGAATCCCGGTACAGAGCAGGAGATCTTCTCGATGCAGGAGCTCGTCGAGGGCTTCTCGCTCGACCGTGTATCGAAGTCGGGTGCCCGCTTCCAGCCCGATAAGGCGAAGTGGTTCAACGCCCAATACATGCACCGCAAGTCAAACGAGGAGTTGGCCGCGATCTATCAGCCGATTCTCCGTGAGCACGGCATCGAGGTTTCGGACGAGTTGGCCGGCAAGGCTGCAGGCATCATGAAGGAGCGTGCACAGCTCGTGACCGATCTGTGGGACCTCACGTCGTTCTTCTTCGTAGCTCCCACGACCTACGAGGAGAAGCAGGCCAAGAAGTATTGGAAGGGCGAGAATCCCCGTATCCTGCAGGAGGTGCGCGAGGTGCTGGCCTCGATCGACGACTTCTCGTTGGAGCACACCGAGGAGGTGGTTCACGCCTGGATTCAGGAGAAGGGCTACGGCATGGGCCAAGTGATGAACACGCTGCGCCTGGCGCTTGTGGGCGCGGGTAAGGGCCCGGGCATGTATGACGTGACGGCCTTCATCGGTAAGGAGGAGTGCCTGAAGCGTATCGACAACCTGTTTGAGAACTTAACACCCGCCGAATAAGATGATCACGATCGAACAAGAGGTTTGGGGCATGACGGCGGAGGGCGAAGGCATCATCCGCTACACGATGCGCAACGAAAGTGGCGCCACGGTGCAGCTTTCGAACTATGGCGCTACGATTCTTTCGGTCGTAGTACCCGACCGCGAAGGCAAGATGGCCGATGTGGTGCTGGGTTACAAGAACCCCGAGGGTTACTACTTCGACGGCCCCGCCATGGGTAAGAGTGTCGGTCGCTTTGCCAACCGCATCGCCTTCGGCAAGCTGGAGATCGAGGGCGAGAAGTACCAGCTGGAGGTAAACTGCGGTCGCAACCACCTGCACGGCGGCACGAAGAACTTTGCCAACCGCGTTTGGGAGAGCCGCGTGGAGACAAACCGCGTAGTGATGTCGCTCACCTCGGAGGATGGCGATCAGCGCTTCCCGGGCGAGATGAACGTGGAGGCGATCTTCGACTTCGACGAGGAGAATCAGCTCGAGATCACCTACCTGGCCAAGAGTGACCGCACGACGGTCGTAAACCTCACGAACCACGTCTATTTCAACCTCGACGGCGAAAATGCGGGCACGATTCACGACCACGAGTTGCAGCTCAACACCTCGCGCACGCTGGAGATGAACGACAACCAGATTCCCACGGGCGAGTGGCTCGATGTGAAGGGTACGGCACAGGATTTCCTGGAGTTCCGTCGCATCGGTGACGGGCTGGAATCGGAGTTCAACCACATCCGCGACTTCAAGGGCTACGACCACCCCTTCCCGGTGGATGGTTGGAAGCTCCACATCCTGGGCGAGGTGGGCGCTCTGCGCTCGCAGAAGTCGGGTCGTCTGGTGAAGGTGCTCTCCTCGCAGCCGAGTGTCATGGTCTACACGGGTAACTGGCTGAGCGGTTCGCCCGAGACGAAGTCGGGAGGCTACTACGAGGATTATGCAGGCGTAGCCCTGGAGTGCCAGAACTACCCCGATGCACCGAATCAACCCGCATTCCCGAACGCCTACCTCAAGCCGGGCGAACTCTACTGCGAAAAGATAGTCTACCGCTTCGAGACCTTTTAAGGAAGGTGCGCGTAGAAAATATCAGCAAGAAGGCTGCTCCCAATAACGGGGCAGCCTTCTTGCTTAGCGTATAATATACCCGAACAAAAACCACCGCAGAAGGGCCTACAAGGGCTATCCGAGGGGGTACTTAGCGTAAAAATTACGATAAGCTTGCAAAAATCGAATCTTTCTGCTAATTTTACATACGCTAAAGGTGCTAAAAAATCAGATGCCTGTACAGACCAACCAGTCCCTCTCGGTCGATTGCGCCGTCTTTGGTTTTGACGGTGAGGTGCTCAAGGTTCTCCTGATCGAGCGTCCGGCCTACAATGCCCTGGATCGGCTGAAGTTGCCGGGGTCGATGATCCTGGAGAACGAGACCCTGCCCGAGGCGGCCTACCGCGTATTGGAGGAGGCGACGGGACTGCGCAAGCGGGATTTGTACCTTAAGCAGATGGAGATCTTCTCCGACCCCGACCGCGTGAGTGGCGATGAGCTGGAGTGGATCAACCGCAAGCACGGCATCCGCACTGTGCGCGTGGTGACGGTGGGCTTCTACGCCCTCTTGAAGTTGGATCGTCGCACGACCGACTACACCACCTCGAAGGGGGCCCGCTGGGTGGCGATCGAGGCGATTCAGCGCCTGGCCATGGACCACAAGGCGATTCTCTCGGCGGCCCTGGGTTACCTCTGCCGCGAGATGCAGCAGTCGCCCGTAGCCTTTGAGCTGCTGCCCAGGAAGTTCACGATCCGCACCCTGCAACGACTCTTCGAGGCGGTGCTGGGTATCGAGATCGACAACCGCAACTTTCGCAAGAAGATGCTCTCGTCGGGTTTCCTGCTCGCCACGGGCGAAAAGGAGGAGGGCGTGGCACACAAACCGGCCGAGTATTACACCTTCGACCGCAACGCCTACCGCCGTGCCGTGAAGGCCAAACTGAGGATGGGATTTATTGATAACTGGCGATACTAAAGAGAATTCAAAATTTAGAATTTAGCATTCAAAATGAAGGATTCGCAGCCTTGGTGGCTTTTATAAAAAAGTTTGATTAGAACCCATTTTTGATTTTAGGCGAGCAGATTTTGTCATTATGCAGTTCGGGCTGGATGGGACATACTAAGCGTATTTCCCATTCAGGCCGGACAAATAAGGGCGAAAGGTGCCGCATAAAATCGAAAATAAAGAAAAAATAAGGTATGAGCAAAACAAGTTTAGGAATTGATGTCGGCTCCTCGTCGGTGAAGGTGTCACTGATGGATATCGAGACGGGTGTATGTGTCGCCTCGTCGACCAACCCGAGCCAGGAGATGCCCATTGATGCCGTCAAGAGCGGCTGGGCCGAGCAGGATCCCGAGATGTGGTGGAAATATGCCGTCGAGGGCATCCGAAAAATTGCTGCGGAGCACCCGATGAGCGAGGTAGCCTCGATCGGTATTACCTATCAGATGCACGGCCTAGTGTGTCTCGACAAGGAGCAGAAGCCCCTGCGCAAGGCGATCATCTGGTGCGACTCGCGTGCCGTAGAGATCGGTGCCGAGGCCCTGGAGGCCATTGGTCGTGACTTCTGCCTGGAGCATGCCCTCAACTCGCCGGGTAACTTCACCGCCTCGAAATTGGCGTGGGTAAAGCGCAACGAGGAGGAGCTGTTTGCTCAAATCGACAAGTTCATCCTGCCGGGCGACTACATTGCCTACCGCCTCTCGGGCAAGGTTTCGACCTCCGTAAGCGGTCTTTCGGAGCAGATCCTCTGGGACTTCAAGGAGGAGAAGCGCGCCGACTTCGTGGCCGACTACTACGGCATTCCGCATCACATGATTCCCGATGCGGGCGTGTCGATCGGTGTGGAGGCTACGACCGACAAGGCCACGGAGGAGCTGCTGGGTATCCCCGAGGGTACGCCGATTTCGTACCGCGCAGGCGACCAGCCCAACAACGCCTTCTCGCTCAACGTGATGGAGGCCGGCGAGATTGCTGCCACGGGTGGCACGAGTGGCGTGGTGTATGGTGTGGTAGATACCCCCAAGGCCGACTCACTCTCGCGCGTGAATACCTTTGTACATGTCAATCATACCCCCGAAACACCCCGCTACGGCATCCTGCTCTGCATCAACGGCACGGGTATCCTCAATTCGTGGATGCGCCGCCATGTTGCGCAGCAGACGCTCGACTATGTGGAGATGAATGCCCTCGCCGAGCAGGCTCCCGTAGGTTCGGACGGACTGGTGGTGCTCCCCTTCGGTAATGGTGCGGAGCGTGTCTTGGAGAACCGCACGACGGGTGCTGCGGTGGTAGGCATCGACCTGAATCGCCACTCGACGGCCCACATCCTGCGTGCCGCGCAGGAGGGTATCGCCTTCTCGTTCCGCTACGGCATCGACCTGATGCGTGAGCTGGGGCTGAAGCCCGATGTGATTCGTGCCGGCAAGGCCAACCTCTTCCTCTCGCCCCTCTTCCGTCAGACCCTCTCAACGCTGACGGGTGCCCGCATCGAGCTCTTCAACACGGACGGCTCGTTGGGTGCTGCGCGTGGTGCAGCCCTCGGTGCAGGGTTCTACTCGTCGCGCGAGGAGGCCTTCTCGTCGCTTAAGTGCCTGGAGGTCGTAGAGCCGCGTGAGGAGGACCGTGAGGCGCTCGAGAAGAGCTACGAGAAGTGGAAGGCCGAGGTAGAAATGAAAATTAAAAATTAAAAATTAAGAATTAGAGAAAGGCAGAAAGGGAAAAACCTTCACGCCCTTGATGCCCTTCTCACCCTTAACTCCCTTTAGCAACGCTATTCAAGAAAAAAACAAGTATAAACCAACAACTTAAACCAACAACAACTATGGCAAAACAGTATTTCCCCGAGATTGGTAAGATCCAGTTCGAGGGTAAGGAGTCGAAGAACCCGATGGCATTCCATTACTACAACCCCGAGCAGGTAGTAGCCGGCCGCAAGATGAAGGATTGGCTGCGCTTCTCGATGGCTTGGTGGCACACGCTGTGCGCCGAGGGTGCCGATCAGTTTGGTGGTGGCACGAAGAAGTTCCCCTGGAACGAGTCGGCCTGCCCGCTGGAGCGCGCCAAGGCTAAGATGGATGCCGGTTTCGAGTTCATGCAGAAGATGGGCATCGAGTACTACTGCTTCCACGATGTAGACCTCATCGACGAGGATCCCGATCCGAAGAAGTATGAGGAGAACCTGAAGGCTATCGTGGCTTATGCCAAGGAGAAGCAGGCCGAGACGGGCATCAAGCTCCTCTGGGGTACGGCCAACGTATTCGGCAACGCCCGCTACATGAACGGTGCTTCGACGAATCCCGACTTCGACACGGCAGCCCGCGCCATGCTGCAGATCAAGAACGCCATCGATGCAACGATCGCGCTGGGTGGCGAGAACTATGTATTCTGGGGTGGCCGCGAGGGTTACATGTCGCTGCTCAATACCGACATGAAGCGCGAGAAGAGCCACATGGCTACGATGCTGAAGATGGCCCGCGACTACGCCCGCAAGCAGGGCTTCAAGGGCACGTTCCTCATCGAGCCGAAGCCCATGGAGCCGATGAAGCACCAGTACGATGTGGATACGGAGACTGTAGTCGGTTTCCTGCGCGCCAACGGCCTGGATAAGGACTTCAAGGTAAATATCGAGGTGAACCACGCTACGCTGGCCGGTCACACCTTCGAGCATGAGCTGCAGTGCGCCGTAGATGCCGGCATGCTCGGTTCGATCGATGCTAACCGCGGTGACTACCAGAACGGTTGGGATACCGACCAGTTCCCCATCGACCTCTACGAGTTGGTTCAGGCTATGATCGTAATCGTACGCGGTGGCGGTCTGCAGGGCGGCGGTACGAACTTCGATGCCAAGGTGCGTCGTAACTCGACCGATCCCGAGGATCTCTTCATCGCCCACATCGCCGGTATGGATGTAATGGCACGCGCGCTGTTGATCGCTGCCGACATCCTGGAGAACTCGCCCTACCAGCAGATGGTAGCCGACCGCTACGCATCGTATGACGAGGGTATGGGTAAGAAGTTCGAGAACGGCGAGCTGACCCTCGAGGAGGTGGTTGCTTACGCCTACGAGAACGAGCCGGTACAGAAGAGCGGCAAGCAGGAGCTTTACGAGGCTATCGTTAGCATGTATATCTAAACTAAACCACGCGAAGGCTGTTTGGCATGGTCAAACAGCCTTCGTTTTATCCTAAAACCCAACTAAAATGACGCAAAGAAAAGATAGTGGAAGCCGCCTTTACCTGATTTCGATCGTGCTCGTTACGATCATTGGCGGTCTGCTCTTCGGCTACGATACGGCGGTAGTTTCGGGTGCCGAGAAGGCGCTCGAGAGCTTCTTCCGTACAGGGCTGGGCGAGCTCTACACCGCCGGCTGGCACGGCTTTACCGCCTCGAGTGCCCTCCTGGGTTGTGTGATCGGTGGTGCTATTTCGGGCTTCATGGCCTCGCACCTGGGCCGTAAGCGCTCGCTGATTGCCGCCGCCCTGATGTTCTTCATCTCGGCTGTCGGTTCGTGGATGCCCGAGAGTGGCATTCTCCCCTACGGCGAGCCTTCGATGACCCTCCTGGTGGTCTTCAACCTCTACCGTGTATTGGGTGGTGTGGGTGTCGGTTTGGCTTCGGCAGTCTGCCCGATGTACATCGCCGAGATCTCGCCGGCACGCATCCGCGGCACGCTCGTATCGTGCAACCAGTTTGCCATCATCTTCGGTATGCTGGTGGTCTATTTTGTCAATTACATGATCCGCAACGCGCTGGGCGACACGGCCGAGATGATTCAGACAGCCATGGTCGAAATCGGTTGGCGCAGAATGTTCCTCAGCGAGGCTGTACCGGCCGGTACGTTCTGTCTGCTGATTCTGCTCGTGCCCGAGACCCCGCGTTTCCTGGCGCTCAAGGGTCACGATGAGCGTGCCTTCTCGATTCTGGAGCGCATCAATGGTACGGAGGCAGCCAAGAGCATTCTCGCCGAGATCAAATCCACGGTACACGAGAAGCGCGAGAAGCTCCTCACCTACGGCCTCGCCGTGATAGTGATTGGTGTGCTACTCTCGTTCTTCCAGCAGGCCGTGGGTATCAACGTGGTGCTCTACTACGCCCCCCGCATCTTCGAGAACATGGGCGCTTCGGGCGATGCCTCGATGATTCAGACCGTTGTGATGGGTATCGTGAACATCATCTTCACGGTGGTAGCCATCTTCACGGTCGATAAAGTGGGTCGCAAGCCGCTCCTGATCATCGGCTCGCTGGGCATGATGATCGGCATGGTGGCATTGGCCGTACTCTCGTTCACCGATACGATCGGTCTGACGGCCCTCATCTTCATCATCATCTACACCGCCTCGTTCATGATGTCGTGGGGACCGATCTGCTGGGTATTGATCTCGGAGATCTTCCCCAATACGATTCGCTCGCAGGCCGTGGCTATCGCCGTAGCAGCGCAGTGGATTGCCAACTTCCTGGTTTCGGCCACCTTCCCCTCGCTCTCGGCTTGGAGCGTCGGCGGCACCTACTGCATCTACGCACTCATGTCGCTCGCCTCGGCCATCTTCGTCTGGAAGTGGGTACCCGAAACGAAGGGCAAGACGCTGGAGGAGATGTCGAAGCTGTGGAAGAAGTAGTTTCGCAAATACCTTATTATAAAATGGAGGCCCAGCAAGGACCTCCTTTTTTCTTAACAATACGATAACACGAAATACTAACATCGAATTCCTTTTGTCACTACTTTTGCATACAGTTAAACAAAACCTATTATCATCATGTTATCTGTACTCATTATGCTCATATCGCTCGTGGCGATTGTTTGGGGTGCCGACACGCTCGTAAACGGCTCGGTGGCCATTGCTCGTCGCTACCGCATCTCCGATTTTGTCATTGGTGCCGTAATTGTCGGCATCGGTACGTCGTGTCCCGAGCTGGTCGTAAGCTCCTATGGCGCGTTGCAGGGCAATGTGGATGTGGCGATTGGCAATGTTGTAGGTTCGAACATCTTCAACGTGCTCTGCATCCTCGGCCTGACGGCGATCTTGTGGCCGATCTCGGTGAGCCGCGAGAACCTGAAGTTCGACCTGCCGGTCTGCATCGGTGTTTCGATTTTGGCGATTCTCTTGGCCTTCAACTTCTTCAATGGCGCACCCGTAGCCATCAACCGCCTCGACGGTTTGGTGTTCCTCGTGGGCTTTGCGCTCTACATCTACGTCTCGTTCCTGCGCGACAGGAAGAACAACCCCGTGCAGCCCTCGACCGACAAGAGCGAGACCCCGAGCGAAAGGCTGTGGCTCTCGATCGCAAAGGTCGCAGTGGGCCTAGCCGTGCTCGTTACGGGTTGCCAATTCTTTGTCGATGAGGCGGAGCAGGTGGCCCTGATGCTGGGCGTGGATGAGGCCTTTATCTCCATCACGCTCATCGCCTGTGGTACATCGCTGCCCGAGCTGGCCGCCTCCTTAACGGCCGCCTTCAAGCGCAACACGCAGCTGGCACTGGGTAATGTTGTCGGCTCGAACATCTTCAACGTCCTCTTCATCCTCGGTGTAAGTTCGCAGCTCTCACCCCTGACCGGTGGCGGTATTACGATGGTGGACTACGCCGTGATGATTGCCGCCGTGGTGCTGCTCTTTGTGGTCAGCCTCAAGGGCAAAATCTCGCGCACGGCAGGTGCAGTGATGCTCCTGTCGTTTATCGGCTACCTCTACTACCTGATTTCGTTGCAATAGGAGGCAGAAAGGGTTATTAAGGGTAATTAAAGGTGACTAAGGGTGACTAAGGGTGATTAAAGCAACCCCTTAGTCACCTTTAGCAACCTTTAGCAACCTTAAATAATTCTTCATTCTTAATTATTAATTATTAATTTTTTTGTATCTTTGCCCCCGATAAAAGGGGTGCCTACAGAGCAGCTCGCTGTCAGGGTCGGGTAATGGACGGCCGTGGAACAAGGATTTGGTGCGCAACAAATCGGGCGGGTTGTTTGGGCTGAGATTATACCCATTGTACCGGATACGGGTAATGCCGAGACCGGGAAAGCATAATCAATATCGTATACCCCTTTTCAGGTTTTCAACTTCTAAAAGTTAAACGATGAAAAGGTTTTTTCTTTTTTTGGCGGCAGCCGTAACGGCCTTTACTGCACAAGCCGAGGGGGATGATTCACTCTCCCTCTACCACCTGCAACAGATCGAAATCAAGGGTACACGCGCCACGAAGGCGACACCCGTGGCGTATGACAACCTCTCGGCGGAGGAGCTCACGCGCAACGCCTATGGTACGGACATGCCCTCGGTGCTGGCCCTCACCCCCTCGATGATTGCCACCAACGAGACGGGTATCGGCATCGGCGGCACGTCGATGCGCCTGCGCGGTACGGATGCCACGCGCCTCAATGTAACGATCAACGGCGTTTCGATGAACAACCCCGACTCCCACTCGATGTATTGGTACGACACGCCCGACCTGATTTCGACCGTCGGGTCGGTGCAGGTGCAGCGCGGTGCAGGTCTTTCGACCAACGGCACGGGTGCTTTCGGTGGTTCGGTTTCGATGACCACCGCTCCGCTTTCGTCGGAGTTTGAGGGCGATGCCTCGCTCTCCTACGGTTCGTACAACACCCAGAAGCAGGCCGTGGGTATCTCCTCGGGGCTGATGGGTGGCCATTGGGCCGTGGATGCACGCCTGACGCACATCGCCTCGGACGGCTACATCGACCGCGGCGCGACGGATCTGAAATCCTACCTCCTGCAAGGGGCCTACTACAACGGCAACACGGTGCTGAAGCTCCTCTCGTTTGGCGGTCAGGCCAAGACCTACCTCACCTACAACGGTGTCACGAAGGAGGATATGGCCCTCTACGGTCGTCGCTACCACGACAGCGGCCAATACTACACCTCGGATGGTCCCTTCACGCTTGCCGACGGCTCGAAGGTCAATTACTACGACGACCAGACGGACAACTACCTGCAGCTGAACAACCAGCTGCTGCTCTCGCACCGCTTCAACAATCGTTGGTCGTTGTCGGCTGCCCTCTTCTACACCTACGGCTACGGCTACTACAAGCAGTACAAGGACGATGCTACGCTCTTCGAGTATGGCCTCACGCAGGATGACTCGGTGGAGGCTGACCTGATCCGCGAGAAGCTCATGCGCAACCACCTGGGCGGTCTGCAGGGGGTAGCCAACTACACCTCCGACCGGCTCGACCTCTCGTTTGGTGCTTCGTGGAGCTACTACACCTGCCCTCACTGGGGCGAGCTGGATTGGGTCGATGGCGTGGCCTCGGACAAACTCGCCGGTCGCTGGTACGACAACGATGTCGATAAGCACGACGGCAACCTCTTTGCCCGTGCCTCGTGGCTGGCACACGAAAAGGTACGTCTGTTTGCCGACCTGCAATACCGCTATGTAAGCTACAAGGCGTGGGGCGTGAACGACAACTACGACTGGGCCTCGGGCGGCATGCAGCCGATCGATGTCGATAAGAAGTACCACTTCTTCAACCCGCGTGTGGGTATGATGTGGTCGCCCTCGGAGCGCTCGTCGTTCTTCCTCTCGGGCGCCATTGCCCAGAAAGAGCCTACGCGTGGCGACTTCACGGATCGCTACCGCTTTGCCGAGGCGGACTCCTACCCCACCTCCGAGAAGCTCTACGACCTGGAGCTGGGCTACACCTACACGGCACCCCGCTTCACGGCAGGCGTGAACCTCTACTATATGTATTATAAGGATCAACTCGTCAAAACGGGTCAGATCAACGACAGCTACGATGCCCTCAACATCAATGTTCCCGACAGCTACCGCCGCGGCGTAGAGCTCTCGCTGGCCTGGAAGACGGCTTCGTGGCTGACCGCAACGGCCAACGCCACCTTCTCCGAGAACAAGATCAAGAACTATGTCGATCAGGTGGTGGATTACGCCCTGGAGGGCAATGTGGCAGGTGCTTACGGCTACCTCACGACCGAGATGGGCGACACGCAGATCAGCTACTCGCCCAACGTGATGGCTTCGTGGTCGCTCGACCTGCATCACAAAGGTTTCCAGGCCGTTCTGACGGGTCGCTATGTGGGTGAGCAGTACTTCACCAACTTCGAGAACGACAACATGCGCCTCGACAGCTACTGCACCTCGGATCTCGACCTTTCGTACACCTTCTCGACCCGCCGCGCAAAGTCGGTGCGCATCGGTGCTACGATCTACAACCTCTTCAACACGAGCTACGAGTCGAACGGCTACGGCTGGTCGGAGGCCTACGAGGGGGAGCGTTCGGACTACGCCTACTACTTCCCGCAGGCCTCGCTCCATGTCTTGGCCAATGTAACGATCAAATTCTAAAGAGACAATAGACGATGGATCTGAAACTCTTTTTGCAGATTGTGGGCGTTGCGCTCGGTTTGTTGTACCTCTACTTAGAGTACAAGGCCGATATCCGCCTCTGGGTGGTGGGGCTGATCATGCCCTGCGTACATGGCCTCCTCTACCTCAAGGCGGGCCTCTATGCCGACTTCTCGATGCAGCTCTACTACATCCTGGCCGGCCTTTACGGTTGGATTGTATGGCACAACGCTCCGCGCAAAAAGGACTCCTCGGCACGCAGGATTCAACACACCCCCACGCGGTGGATTGTGCCCCTTGTGGCGGTCTATGCCGCAGCGCATGGGCTGATCTACCTCTTCCTCACGCATTGCACGAACAGCACGGTCCCCTTCTGGGATTCGCTCACAACGGCCCTTTCGGTCGTAGCGATGTGGATGCTCTCGCGCAAACTCATCGAGCAATGGATCATCTGGGGCGTGGTGGATCTGATTACCGTGGGACTCTACCTCTACAAGGATATCCCCCTCACGGCTTCGCTCTACGGACTCTACACCGTATTGGCCGTAGCGGGCTACCTGCGTTGGCGAAAAGAGATTCAGCGCAACTAAAGGCTATTAAAGGCTATTAAGGCTACTAAAGGTGATTAAGGGCGATTCAAGCAACCCCTTAGTCACCTTTCGCTTCCTTTAGCCTCCTTTGGCACACGGTTTGCACACGACAAGGACAGTTTAACATCAAAAAAAAGAAGAAAGATGAAACGAATGTTCCTATGTTTGCCCGTGGTGGCGATGTTTTTGGTGGGATTGATCGGTTGCTCCGGGAAGCGCGAGTGGAACCACCAGCAACGCCAAGCGATGCGCCAGGCCCTGCGCGAATACCGCGACATGGTCTATCTGAACGACCTGACGGATGCCGAGTACCTCATCTTCACGGATGAGGTGGCCACCGACCTCGAAACGTCCTACCCCGTCTATGCCGCCTTTATCGAGCTGCCCGGGGTGGAGGATACGGTCGATATGGTCGTCGTGGAGACGATCGTGGATTACCTCAACGCCGATGCCCACAACATGCGCCACATCTACCCCTACCACACGTTAGTAGCCCAGGGAGTGCTCCCCAAGGGGCTGGATCGCACGCAGCAACGCCAATTCTACAACTGCTTCGCACAGCAGGTCAATAACGAGTTTGTCACGATGCAGAACTTCGTGGCCGCCATCTTGGCCGATACGACTTCTAACTCGGCCATTCGCCAAATCGAGGCAGAATGTGCCAACAGCCTCTTCGACTGGGTCGTCACGGAGATCGACATCGTGGAATAAGTTGAACTTTGCGATTAAGCCGAGTGCAGAGGCCGCTTGCGGACTTTGCCGAGGCGAAGCAAAGTCGAGCTGCCAAAGGCAGGTCAAAGTTAAAAGTTGAAAGTTTTTTCGTGCTTTTATCCGCTCAACAAAAAGGAGATAGCCTAAACCGTTGGCTATCTCCTTTTTGTTGAGCTAACTTTCAACTTTCAACTCTCAACTTCTCTGCAAATTCCTTGCTCACTACGACCCGAATGGCACGGGGCAGGATCGTGAATTCGAGCGGTGTTTCGCCCAGCAGTTCGCCATCGGCCTCCAACGAGACCTCGGGCGTGGATTCGATGCGGATCTTCGAACCGCGCGCATGGCGCACATGGCCGATGCGGTAGATACCGCCATTGTAGAGGTACTTCAGGCGGAACAAGACATGCCAAATATGGATCGGCTTGACGAGCGTCACATCCCACATGCCGTCATCGGCCACCGCATCGGGCAGCTGCTGAATACCGCCTCCGTTGTACTTACAGATACCGAGTGCAATCGAGAACAAGAGGCCGTTGAAGACCCGCTTGTCATCGACCCAAATCTTGATGCCGGTCGATTTATAGCCGAAGTAGGAGCGCAGGAGGTTGATCGTATAGTGCCAACGGCGCGTGAAGCCACGCTTCTCCTGGTGGGAGATTTGACGAATGACATGGGCATCGAACCCCACACCCGCCACATTGGCCACATAGCGTGTCTGGCGGTATTGCGACTCCTCGTAGCTCACCTGCCCCACATCCTGCAGGAAGGCCTCGCCCTCCACGATATTCCGCACGGCATCCTGGTAGCGGTTCGAGGTGCCGAACGAGCGCGCCCAGTCGTTGCCCGTACCCACAGGGATCATCGCCAGCAACACGGCATCGGGAGCCACCTCCTGCTGAATGAAGAGGCCGTTCACCACCTCATGCAGCGTACCGTCGCCACCCACCACGATAATATGGCGGTAGCCCTCCTTGACGGCCGACACGGTCAGCTCCACGGCGTGGAACTTATGCTCCGTGAAGACCGGCTCGGCATGTACACCCGCTTCACGCAGCAGGCGCGAGATGAGCGGAAAGTGGTCAAGCCCGCGACCTCCTCCGGCCACGGGATTGACAATCACAAACCATTTTTCGTCGGCGAAGCCCACAGCTTAAGCCTTTACGGGGATATTCTCCAACGTGCGCAGCAGGAAGTCGTAGAACTTCTCCACCGAGGCGATCTCCACCTTCTCGTCGGGCGAGTGGGGGTAGCAGATCGTCGGGCCGAACGAGATCATATCGAGGTTCGGGTACTTGCTGCCGATGATACCGCACTCCAGACCGGCATGGATCGCCGTCACGGCGGGACGCTTGCCGTAGAGCTGCTCATACGAAGTGGTCATGGCGGCCAGGATGGGCGACTTCATGTTGGGATTCCAACCATCATACGAGCCCGAAAGCTCCGTCACACCCCCTGCCAGGCTGAATACGGCCGCCATGCGGGCACCCAGGAACTCCTTCTCCGAGCGCACCGACGAGCGCAGCAGGCACTGCACCTTGACCGTCTTGCCATCCGATACGACACGCGCCATGTTGGTCGAGGTCTGCACCAGCCCCTCCATCGAGATCGACATCTTCTGCACACCATCGGGGCAGGCGATGATCGCCTTCACGAGGTTTGCCGACAGCGTGGCGGGCATCACCTCCTGCGGCATAGCCACCTCCTCGGCCGAGATTTGGATGTTATCCTCGATATCCTCAAACTCCTTGATGATCATCTTTTCGTAGGCAGCCAACGCAGCTACGACGGCCTCCTGCTGCTCCTTTGCGAAGAGCACCACGGCCTCTGCCTCGCGCGGAATGGCGTTACGCAGACCACCGCCATCGACCGAAGCGATGCGGAACTTATAATCGGCCGAAATCGCATCCAGGAAGCGGAACAGCACCTTGTTGGCGTTGGCGCGCTGGTAGCCGATCTGAATACCCGAGTGACCACCCTTCATGCCCTTGGCCGTCAGCTTCAGCGCTACGCAGTTGCAGGCAGGAGCCTCCTCGGCCACATACTCAAAGGTCGTCGTGGCATCCAGCCCACCGGCGCAACCTACATACAGCTCGCCCTCGGTCTCCGAGTCGAGGTTCAAAAGAATATCGCCCTGCAGCATGCCGCCCTCGAGACCGAAAGCGCCATCCATACCCGTCTCCTCGGTAGCCGTAAAGAGCGCCTCCACGGGACCATGCACGAGCGTCTTATCCTCCAACACGGCCAGGATAGCCGCCGCACCGATGCCGTTGTCGGCACCCAGCGTCGTACCGTTTGCCGTCACCCACTCGCCGTCGATGTAGGCCTCAATGGGATCCTTCTCGAAGTCGAACTCCTTGTCGTTGTTCTTCTGCGGCACCATATCCAGGTGAGCCTGAATCACCACGCCCACGCGGTTCTCCATCCCCTCCGAGGCGGGCTTGCGTACATAGACATTGTGGCCTTCATCCTCCTTCCACTCCAGCCCCTGGGCCTTCGCAAAGTCGATGATATACTGACGAATCGCCTCCTCATGACCCGACGGGCGGGGGATATTCACGATCTCGGCGAAATGTTTCCAAACCAATGCGGGTTTGAGCGCGGTTAAGTTCTTGTCCATAACGATCTATTCTTTTTTAGGTTCAATCAATTTTTTCTCCAGCTCCTCGCGTTGCGCCCTCCGATCAAAGGCCTCGACGATATCCTTCACAAGCGGGTGGCGAACAATATCGCCCTTATCGAAGGTCACGCGACCGATCCCCTTGACCTCCTCCAGGATCTGCATGGCGCGCGTAAGTCCGCTATCCGAGCGGCGCGGCAGGTCGATCTGCGTCACATCGCCCGTGACGATAAAGCGGGCATTGCGCCCCATACGCGTCAGGAACATCTTAATCTGCGACAAGGTGGTATTCTGCGCCTCGTCCAGAATCACGAAGGCGTTATCGAGCGTGCGACCACGCATGTAGGCCAGCGGAGCGATCTGCACCGTGCCCTCCTCGATGTATTTCTGCAACTTCAGGGGCGGAATCATGTCGTTCAGCGCATCGTACAGGGGTTGCAGGTAGGGGTCGAGCTTCTCCTTCATATCGCCCGGCAGGAAGCCGAGCTTCTCGCCCGCCTCAACGGCCGGACGCGTCAGGATGATGCGGCGCACCTCCTTCTCTTTCAGGGCACGCACAGCCAGCGCAATGGCCGTATAGGTCTTACCCGAACCGGCCGGGCCGACGGCAAACAACAGGTCGTTCTTTTCGTACAAATCGACCAGCTTCTGCTGGTTCTTCGTACGGGCGCGGATGATCATGCCGTTGTTGCCATAGACCAGCACATCCTTATCCACCGGCTTCTCGCTCACCGAGAAGCCCTCGGCAAAGCATTGGTCGATGACCTGCGACGAGAGGTGTCCGTACTTCTCGTAGTAGGCCACCAGCCCGCGCAGCTGCTTCTCGAAGCGCGCCACCTCGTCGGCCGAGCCGAGCACCTTGAGTGACGAGCCACGGGCGATGAGCTTCAGCTCGGGGCACTTCGTGCGCAACTGCTCCAGGTAGACATTCTGCGGGCCATACAACTCGCGCGGATCGACCCCCTCGAAGAGGATCTCTTTTCCTACTCCTTCGGCCATAGGCTAAAAATAGTATCCGAGATTGAGGGCGAAGGTGTTCACATCGACCTTACCGATCGCCGTGGTCTTCTTCTTGAATTGGCCGTTGTAGCGTACATCGATACGCAGTTTATTCAGCACGCGCGCCTCCAAACCTACGGCATAGGAGCAGGTCGAACGCAGCTGCTCGACCGAGATATCCTTCAGTCCCGAATTATCGTTCAGCACCGTGAATACCGGACCGGCCATCACGCGCACGGGGCCCAGCACACGCAGCGACACCAACACAGGCACATCGAGCGAGTTGCCCTTAATCGAGGCCTTCTCGCCCCCCTCGGTCAGTTCGACCATGTTGCGGACATAGATCAGCTGCGGCTCGATCGAGAGGCGACCGACATTGACCGAGGCCATCAGACCCACCTGCCAACCCAGGTCGTTCTTCACATCGTCCCACTGCGTGGTCTTATCGACCTGCTTGACACTGTAGTCGGCCATGTTAAGACCGGCAATCACACCCCAATCGACACCCAGTTTCTGGGCCGTGGCCGACGAGACACACAACACGGCTAAAGCCGTGACTATAAGCATTGAAAATCGTTTCATAGCGGTAAAGGTTAAATAAACAATTTTTCAAAGATACATTTTTTTTGCGAATATCCGTATATTTTTACCTATATTTGTAAAAAAGGAAAACGAAACAATGCTGACCCTCGCCTCCCATATAGCCCTCACCACGCCGATCGAAGATCCGATCCTGAAGTTTCTTCTGATCATGGCGATCGTGCTTCTCACGCCGCTCGTGCTGAACAAGCTGAAGATTCCCTACCTCTTAGGACTGATCATCGCCGGTGCCGTCATCGGCCCACATGGTCTGAACCTCGTCTTGCGCGACAGCAGCATCATCCTTTCGGGTTCGGCCGGCATGCTCTACATCCTCTTTACGGCCGGTCTGGAAATGGATATGGCCGACTTCAAGCAGAGCTCCGTCCGCTCATTGGCCTTTGGTCTCTACACCTACATCTTCCCGATGCTCTTCGGTGTAGTTTCGGGCTACGGCATCCTGGGCTACTCGCTCCCCTCGTCGCTCCTGCTGGGTGCGCTCTTTGCTTCGCAAACGCTGATTGCCTACCCCATCATCTCGAAGCTCGGCATCACGCGCGACAAGGCCGTCACGATTGCCGTCGGCGGTACGATCATCGTCGATATGCTGGCCCTTGTCACCCTCACGGTGGTTACGGGGCTTGCCACGGGAAGCACCGACACGACCTTTTGGTATCGGCTCGGTGCCTCGATCGCGGCGTGTAGTTTCGTGATTTTGTGGTTCTTTCCACGACTTGGGCGCTGGTTCTTCAAACGCTGCAGCGACAATGTTTCGCAATATGTCTTTGTGCTCGTCATCGTCTTTTCGGGCGCTTTTCTCACGCAGCTGGCCGGCCTGGAGCCGATCATCGGAGCCTTCCTCGCAGGTTTGGCGATGAACCGACTGATCCCCTCGACTTCGCCCCTGATGAACCGCGTGGAGTTTGTCGGTAACGCCATCTTCATCCCCTTCTTCCTCTTGAGTGTCGGCATGCTGATCGACTACCGAGCCATCTTCTCGGGCTGGGAGACGTTGGAGGTGGCCGCCGTGATGATCGTGATGGTGACCCTCTCGAAGTACATCGCTGCTGCCCTGACGGCCAAGACCTTCCGCCTCTCGGGCGATCAGCGCAGAATGCTCTTCGGACTGAGCGTAGCGCATGTGGCAGGTACGTTGGCCGTGGTGATGGTGGGCTACAACCTCATCCTGGGCTACGAGGCCGACGGCACACCGATTCGTCTGCTGGGCGAGGCGGTCCTCAACGGCACGATTTTGATGATTCTTGTCACCTGCACCATCTCGACCTTTATGACCCAGCAGGCGGCTCACCGCATCGCCATCGAGGGGCCGCAGGCCGAGCGCCGTGCCGAGACGGGCGAACATGTTCTGATCCCCGTATCGCACCCGCAGACCGTCAGCGAGGCGGTCGGACTCGGTATTGCCGTCACGAAGCAGAAGCACCGCAGCCTCTATGCCCTGCGTGCACTGGATAACCAATCGGCCTCCGAAGAGCAGGTCGCAGCCGCCGAAAAGATGCTCCTCTCGGCAGCCGAAGCCTCCGCCTCGGCTGGTATTCACATGCACCGCCTGATGCGCTACGACGTGAATATCGTCAATGCCATCGTCAGCGTCGTACGCGAGCGCAACATCACGGACCTTGTGCTCGGCATGCACCGCGCACCGGAGCACGCCAACGCCCTCAACACGCTTGGCCGCGAGTCGGTGCTGGGTACCACGATTCCCGCCATCCTCTCGCGCACGAATGTCACGACCTACATCTACCATGCCGTGCAGCCCCTCTCGACCGTAAAACGTCACCTGGTCTACATCCCGCCGCGCGCCGAGCTGGAGCAGGGTTTCGAAACGTGGGTACTGCGCATCCGCCACCTGGCACACGACACGGGGGCGAAGCTCATCTTCTACGGCACGGCCTCCACGATCGCCTACCTTCAGCGCAAGCCCCGCAAGGTCGATATTGCCGACTACGTCACGCAGGAGCACGCCTGGGAGAATTTGGATACGCTCTTTAGCGATGTCAAGGAGGATGATTCGGTATGGGTCATCATGAGTCGCCGCGACCGCATCTCGTACCACGCCGCCATGCACCGCCTGCCGGCCTATGTCGAGGAGCACTTCGCCACCATGAACCATATTTTGCTCTACCCCGTACAGGCGGGCAGCGAAAGCGAGAAGCGCTATTTTAATTAATGAAATTAATTACTATCTTTGCACCCTCAAAAAGCAAATAAACGACTATAGGATATGAGTTTGGTAGCCATTGTAGGCCGACCCAATGTCGGCAAATCGACCCTCTTCAACCGCTTGGTGGGTCAGCGTCAGGCCATTGTCGATTCGACGGCCGGCACGACCCGTGACCGTCACTACGGCAAAACGGACTGGAACGGCAAGGAGTTCTCCGTGATCGACACGGGTGGTTATACGGTCAATTCGGAGGATATCTTCGAGGATGAGATTCGTCGCCAGGTGATGCTCGCCATCGACGAGGCGGATGTGATTCTCTTCCTGGTGGAGGTTTCGACCGGCATCACGGACCTCGATATGATGATGGCCGACATCCTGCGTCGCACCTCGAAGAAGGTGATGCTCATCTGCAACAAGGTCGATAACAACGACCAGATCTACTCCTCGCACGAGTTCTACTCGCTCGGCCTGGGTGATCCCTACTGCATCTCCTCGATGTCGGGTAGCGGCACGGGCGAGATGATGGATGCCATCCTCAAGGCACTGCCCGAGGAGACGGCCGCCGAGGAGGATGAGTCGCTGCCCCGCATCACGATCGTAGGTCGTCCGAATGTGGGTAAGTCGTCGATGACCAACGCCCTGCTGGGCGAGGAGCGCAACATCGTCACCTCGATTGCCGGTACTACGCGCGACTCGATTCGCACGCGTTACAACAAGTTTGGCATGGACTTCTACCTGGTCGATACGGCCGGTATGCGCAAGAAGGGCAAGGAGATGGAGGATTTGGAGTTCTACTCCGTGATGCGTTCGATCCGCGCCATCGAGAATTCGGATGTTTGTATCCTGATGCTCGATGCCGTGCAGGGTTTGGAGCAGCAGGACCTCAACATCCACAACCTCATCGTGCGCAACCGCAAGGGTTGTGTCATCGTGGTCAATAAGTGGGACCTCATTGAGAAGGACAACAACACGATGAAGGAGTGGATCGAGTTCCTCAAGAAGCGTCTCGCTCCGTTCAGCGATATTCCGATCATCTTTACCTCGGTACTCGAGAAGCAGCGCATCCTCGATGTGCTGAAGACGGCCATCCGTGTCCATGAGTCGCGCAAGCGTCGCATCGCCACCTCGGAGCTCAACGAGTTCCTGCTGCCGCTCATCGAGAACTACCCGCCCCCTGCAACGAAGGGCAAGTACATCAAAATCAAGTACATCACCAGCTCCCGACCCCTACGCCGCAGTTCGCCTTCTTTGTGAACCTGCCGCAGTATATCCGCGAGCCGTATCGTCGTTTCCTGGAGAACAACATGCGCGAGAAGTGGGATTTTTCGGGCGTACCGATGCAGATTTACTTTAGACAGAAATAGGAACTGAATCACGCTGACGAACGCCAACAAACCCGAAAAATCCGGTATAGACAATCCCTCCAAACCTCCCTTTGAAAAGGGAGGCTTAAAAAAAGGGCGTACCGATGCAGATTTACTTTAGACAGAAATAAAAGGGCGAGAAGGGTAACCCCTTAAGTAACCTTAAGTAACTTTAAGTAACTTTAAGGCACCTTTCCCCACTTTTCACACTTAAAATTGTTATGCAAATTACGAAGGCCATATTCAAATGCAGTTCGGAGCGTATTTCGCAGGTTCCGAAGGATGCGTTGCGCGATATCGCCTTCATCGGGCGCAGTAACGTGGGTAAGTCGTCACTCATCAACATGCTCACGTGCCACGGCGGACTGGCCAAGGTGTCGGCCACGCCGGGTAAGACACGTCTGATCAACCACTTCCGCATCAACGACAGCTGGTACCTGGTCGATCTGCCGGGCTACGGCTACGCCCGCACCTCGAAGCAGCAGCGCGGCTCGTTTGCGAAGATCATTACCGACTACATCTTCAAGTGCGAGAAGATGCACTTTCTGTTTGTGCTCCTCGACATTCGCCTCGACCCGCAGAAGATCGACCTGGAGTTTATCAACCTGCTGGGCGAAAACGGCGTACCCTTCGGACTGATCTTCACGAAGGCCGACAAGCTCTCGGCAGCCCAGCGCAAGCACTCGATTGCCCGCTACGAGCAGACCCTCCTGGAGCAGTGGGAGGAGCTTCCGCCCCGCTTCGTAAGTTCGTCGGAGAAGCAGATCGGACGCGAAGAGATACTCGATTTCATCGAAAAATGCCTCCAAGCCGAGACGGAATAGATGTTTCGGGAAAAAAGTCAAAAAAAAGAGCCTCGGAAAGGCTCTTTTTTCGTCCGTTTGTTCTATCTTTGCACTAGCTAAAAAATCCCGTACCTACTATGGCTATTCATAAAATTAAAATCTTCGCCGGTCGAGCTACCCGTCCCCTGGCCGAAAAGATCGCAGCGAGCTTCGGAACGACGCTCGGTCAGTCGGAGATCTTGAGTTTCAGTGACGGTGAGTTCCAGCCCACCTACAACGAGTCGATCCGTGGTTGCACGGTCTTCTGCATCCAATCCACGTTCCCCCCGACGGACAACCTGATGGAGCTGTTGATGATGATCGATGCCGCCAAGCGCGCCTCGGCCTACCAGGTGGTAGCCGTGATGCCCTACTTCGGTTGGGCCCGTCAGGACCGCAAGGATCGTCCCCGTGTACCCATTGGTGCCAAGCTCGTGGCCAACATGCTTAAGGCCGCAGGTGCTGACCGCATTATGACCATGGACCTGCACGCCGACCAGATTCAGGGCTTCTTCGATATCCCCGTAGATGCACTCTACGCCAGCGGTATCTTCGTGCCCTACATCGAGTCGCTGCACATCGAGAACCTCTCGATCGCGGCCCCCGATATGGGCGGTGCCAAGCGTGCCAACACCTATGCCAAGTACCTCGGAACGCCGATCATCATCTCGCACAAGGAGCGTGCCAAGGCCAATGTGGTAGGCAAGATGACCGCCATTGGTGAGGTCGAGGGTCGCAACATCCTGATCGTGGACGACATGATCGACACGGCAGGTACGATCTGCATGGCTGCCGATATGCTCATGGCGCGTGGCGCGAAGAGTGTGCGTGCCGCCATTACCCACCCCGTTTTGTCGGGTCCCGCATACGAGCGCATCAACGCCAGCGCCCTGCAGGAGGTGATCGTAACGGATACCATTCCGCTCAACCCCGACAAGGACCTGCACAAATTCACGGTGCTGTCGGTGGCCGACATCTTCGCCAATGTCATCGAGCGCGTACACAACTACAAAGAGATCTCGTCGATCTTCTTCAAGTAAGAGCGACACTATACAACGAAAAGGGCTGTTCCGCGAGAACAGCCCTTTTTGCATGCTATGTAGATCGGTTTACTCCTCCTTCTTAAAGGCCTGTCGCCACAGTTTGATCCACCCCTTCTCCTTGCGCTCGGCCTCCTGACGACGAGCACGACGACCCTCGCTGCGCATGAGGAAGCGCTGCAGGGTCTGTTGCAAACGGCTCGGCTCAATGTTGCGGCGCAACTCGCCCCCCTGGGCAATCGAGATGCCGCCCGTCTCCTCCGAGACAATCACGATGATCGCATCCGAAATTTCGCTCATGCCGATTGCCGCGCGGTGGCGTGTACCGTAATCCTTCGGCACATCGCTCTGCGTCACGGGCAGGATGCACTTCGCGGCCACGATGCGATCTCCCTCCACGATCACGGCGCCGTCGTGCAGCGGTGCATTCTTAAAGAAGATATTCTTCAAGAGCGACACCGAGGTCTTGGCATCAATCGCAATACCGCCTTCGGCAATCAGTCGCAGGTCGCTCTCCTGACGAATGACGATCAGCGCTCCGGTCTTCGTCTCGGCCATATCGCGGCAAGCCGTCACAATCGGATCGATGTTCACGGCCGACTGCTCCTCCTCGGCGGGCGAGAAGATGTGGGCGATGAAGTTAAAGTGTTTCTGACGGAGGCCGATGAGCTGCAGGAAGCGTCTCAACTCGGGCTGGAAAAGGATAATCAAGGCGATCACACCGACCGAGATTACCTGTCCGAGCATCGAGGAGAGCAGCTCCATATTCAGCGCCCGCGTCACCACCCACAGGAGGTAGATGGCGATGATGCCCGAGAAGATATACGGGGCACTTGTACCGCGCGTGACGCGATAAATCCAATACATGATCGTTGCCACCAGGACAATATCGATCAGATCAATCAGGGTAAAAGGGATGAAATCCATACTCAAAGGTAGCTATTGCCGTGCAATTTTCCAAACTTCAGGCCTAAAGCATGCCGCTCGGGCTCAAAAAAAACGCCGATCTCTTGTTTGAGCCGGCGTTTTGGGATTCACTCTCTTGTAGCGGCCTACTTCTCGGCAGCGTAGAGCTCGTTTACCTTCTCGAGTACCATCGGGGTAATGTTGAGCGTCGTATCGGCATCAAGCAGCGAGTTGGCGTTCACGATCATCTTGTACTTCTTGTCGGCATTGATCTCCTGCACGGCACGCATGACCAGGTCCTGCATGCGGTTCGTGAATACGCGGTTCTCCTCGTCGAGGGTCTGAGCCTCCTTCTGGGCGCTCGACTGGTACGAAGCGATGCGCTTCTGGATGCTCTCCTGCTTCGACTGGGCATCACGCGTCGTGATCAGACCCTTCTCGTACTTCTCCTGCAGCTGAGCAGCCTCGGCAGCCAGCGACTGCTCCTTCTTTGCCCAGCTCTCCTGAGCCTTCTGCGTCTTCTGAGCCAGCGCCTCGCCCTCGCCCTTCATCAGCTCGCTCTCGGCGATTACCTGCTCAACGCTTACATAGGCTACATCCGAGCCACCTACCGACGTTACCTCACCTGCAACTGCCTCGCTCGTCGTCTGCTGCTGGCAGGAGGTCATCATTGCGCAAGCCGCAGCCAGCGCCAAAACAAAGATCTTTTTCATCGTTTTCTTATCTGATTTTTTGTTGTTTTTGCGTATTTTTATCCCGAAGGATTGACAAAGGTAAGAAAATTTCTTTATTTTTGCCTTGCAAACGCTAAATTTTACGCACAAAATGGCCAAAAGTGGAGCAAAAATAGCTCCACAAAGGTTCTAAAGCACTGAAAACCATGTACGAATACATCTGCGGAAAGGTTGCTGAGGTGGCTCCCACCTACGCCGTCATCGAGGCCTGCGGTGTGGGGTATTACCTGAATATCTCGCTCGAGACCTTCACGGCGATCGAGCACGCTGCCGAGGCGAAGCTCTGGGTGCACTACATCGTCCGCGAGGATGCCCAGCTGCTCTACGGCTTCTCCTCGCGCGAGGAGCGTGAGCTGTTCCGCCTCCTGATCGGTGTTTCGGGCGTGGGTGGCGGCACGGCACGCATGATTCTCTCGACCTACTCGCCCCGCGAGTTGCAGCAGATCATCTCGGCAGGAAATGCCGTATTGCTGAAGAATGTCAAGGGGTTAGGACTCAAGACGGCCCAGAAGATCATCGTCGAGCTGGCCGGCAAGGTGATGACCCTCCGTTCGGCCCAGGCCGATGCCTTCGAGCAGGCGATGGCGAGCGCTGCTGCCCCCTCGCACGAGGTGCAGGAGGCCCTCGAGGCGTTGCAGATGCTCGGCTTCCAGAAGGGCGCTTCGGAGAAGGTGCTGAAGGCCGTGACGAAGGAGATGCCTTCGGCCTCGGTCGAGGAGCTGATCCGTGCGGCACTGAAGCGTTTGTAAGATTTGTACAACGACCCATCAAACAAAAGAAAAAACAATGATTTATCTGCTGCTTGGCATTGCGCTCTTTGTCGGTATTATCCTCGGCGTGCAGTTTGCGCGTCGCCGTCGCATTCGTCGCATGACCTCATCGCGTCACGACTACTACCGCAAGCGCTAATCCATCAGTCCTCCGATGCCCGAAAAAGGGCTTTTCGGAGGGTCGGAAAGCCTCAATCGTTCCCCTTTTAGGGGAATTTCAACGTCCCGGCATACGATCGGGGCGTTTTTTTGCGTTTAGGGTGCAGTAGTTAAGAAAAGTTTTTCGTAACTTTGCGTGTTATATACCGCAAAACGAAGAGATAAGAAAAAGCATGCGTCACTTAGCGATCATAGCCGCAGCACTCCTGATGCTCGTTGCCTGCTCGAAGGAGGAGGAGATTCTCCCCAAGCAGCAGGAGAAGATGGTGCAGTACCTCAAATCGACCCACCAGCCCCGCCTGGTCGCCGTGGAGGATGTCGAGACGGGTACCGAGCAGCCCTACTACGAGCAGTTCGGCAACACGGTCTATCGCTACATCGACGGTGCCTACAACCCCGACCGCGCCACGCGCAAAGAGGTCACGGAGCAGTCGATCGTCACGATCACCTTCCGCGCCTACCTCTTCGAGTTCCGCAACATCGTTACCGACGGTTCGCGCCTGACGATGCCCTTCTGGACCAACGATCCGCTGTTGCAGGCCTCGCTCGAGAGCGAAAACGTGGGGCTCACGCCGGGTGGCTGGAAGTTTGAGCCGCTCACGATTAACCTGGCAACGGACCAAGTGATCCCGGGGCTTCGCCTCTCGCTGATTGGCTGCCGTGAGCAGGACTCGGTCGAGAGCTATATGACCTACACGATGGCCTACGGCGACAAGGAGCTGATGAACTTCATCCCCAAGGAGTCCCCCATCGCCTACTTCTTCACCATCGACAAGGTGGAGTAACCGAAACGAAAAAAACGACACGAAGATATGCAATTCAAAAAACTGTTCACGATTGCCGTAGCGGCGCTTCTGATGACGGCCTGCGCCAAGGAGACGGCAAACGATTACGACTACTACGAGGACCTTTCGCTCAAGGCCTGGATCTCGCAGCATCGCCCCGAGCTGAAGGACAACTACCAGGATTATGACAAGCGCGGCTACTACCTCGATATCCTCAATGCGGGCGACACGGAAGCCAAGCCGCTCAACGACACGATCTGCTGGGTACGTTTCAACCTCACGGGTCGTGACCTGCAGGGTAACATCATCCTGACGCGCAACGCCCGTGAGGCGGAGCTGGCAGGTTCGTTTACCAAGTACACGCACTATGTACCTTATTATATGTATTGCGGCGATGCCTTCTACACGCTCAACGAGGGCACCTGGCTTGCGATGCGTAAGGAGCAGAAGCTCGGTGCCGAGTTTTTGGCTGCGAAGGGTGCCGAGCTGGGATTGAGCGACGAGAAGTACCTGCTGCGCATCGGCTCGGAGGTGATGCTCTACATGCCTTCGCGCGTGACGGGTTCGGTAGGCGGCGATGGCGGTTACGAGGGTCAGTTTGCGCTCGAGGAGGGCAAGCCCTTCATCGCCACGATCGAGATTTGCGACACGGTAAAGAACCCCCTGCAGCGCGAGGCACTCGATGTAGATGCCTTCTGCAAGGCCAACGGCGGTCTGATGATCTACACGACGAAGGACGACAAGGGCGAGAACAAGCAGACGACCGAGGTCGAGGGCGTGGAGCTGGTGGCAATCCCCACGACGATGGAGGACACGAACCATCCCCACCTGAACGCAAACCGTTGGGTGAGTGCCTGCGACACGATTGCACAGCTCTATGTAAACCACCGTTTCGATCCCACGACCACCCCCGAGGAGATGATCTACGACCTGGATTTCAACCAGAAGGTATCGACCGTGGATAACAAATACCCCACCTACGGCCAGGTAAAGTACGGCCCCTATGTCGCCGGCATGGAGCCTTATGTCAGCGAGGGTTCGGTATCGGAACTGAATCGTAAGATTGCCGAGGCACTGAAGGAGCGCTTCCACAGCGACGAGCCCTATGCAGGTGTCGAGGAGCTGGTCAAGGAGGGTGCCGACTCGGTGGGTCTTTCGGGCAAGGCGAAGATTTGGTACATCGGTCGATTCCTCGACGGCTTTATCTTCGACACGAACATCGACGAGGTGAAGGAGATCATCTACGGCGAGGTGGTATCGAAGGGTTCGGCCCTGGAGTACACGCCCGAGGAGGGCGGTCTGATCGAGGCCTTCTACTACACGATTCCCACGATGCGCTTCGGCCAGTGGGGCGCGCTGATCACCACCTCGACCTTCGGCTACGGTGCATCGGGTCAGAATGGTGCGACCAGCAGCTCGTCGTCGGGCTACTCGTCGAGCTACTACGACTACCTGAACTACCTGAACTACTATAACTACTACAACTCCTACTACGGCTACGGCGGTATGGGCGGCTATGGTGGCTATGGCGGTTACGGTGGCTACTACGGCAACTACTACGACTCGTACTACGGTGGCGGTTACTACGACCCCTACTACAGCGGTTACTACGGCAACTACTACAACTCCTACGACACAGAGGAGGAGGTAGTCACGACGACCACCTCGACTGAGATTCCGTCCTACAGCCCGCTAATCTTCGAGTTCTACATCGAGCCGGCAAAGGAGTAGGTTTTCCGATGCGTGAAGCATCGCACCAAAAGACAGAAAAGGGGTCTTCGTGACCCCTTTTTCTTATTTTTTCAAGGAAAGTAATCAAAAAGTTTGGTGGGTTGGTTTTTTTTGCTTAATTTAGTGTTGCGAATAAGTAATTACAAAAATCAACTTAAACTTATACGGATATGATTATCACTTTTAACGAACTGCGTCGTATCAAGGACAAATTGCCGAGCGGTAGCTCGCAGCGTATTGCAGATGAACTGGGTCTGGATGTTGAGACCGTTCGCAACTACTTCGGTGGCAGCCATGTAGCCAAGGAGTGTGTAGGCGTTCACTTTGAGCCGGGACCGGACGGTGGCGTTGTGACGCTGGACGATACCGCTATCCTCGATGTGGCAATGCGCATCCTGAGCGAGCAGAAATAATCCGTTCACATGCAAAAGAGAAGAGATGTTCCCCGAAGGGAGCATCTCTTTTTCGTTTGATCCGCGTCAGGAAGAGGTCGGTAAGGTTGTGGACGGTTGTCGGGCTTTAGGTCTGGGGCCACTGGGGCTACTGGGCCAACTGAGCCCACTGAAAAGCGCTCTCCTCTTTCCTCTTTAGATCAGTCCGACCTGCACGGCCTCGAGCTCGAAATTGGGGGTCAGCACCCCTTTGCCGAGCGTAGCACGCAACTCCTCGATCGACCAAAAACGGCCACCGTCGGTCTCCTCCGAGGGGCGCACCTCGCCATCGTAGGTGGCACGGTAGACATAGACCATTTCGCGCTCACGGTCCGAATCGTAGAGGTAGTGGCAGATCTTCTCGGGTACGAAATCGACGATGCCGATCTCCTCGCGCACCTCACGGCGCAGCGCCTCCTCGATCGTCTCGCCATAATCGACATGGCCACCCACGGCCGTATCCCACTTCCCGGGCTGGATATCCTTCCACAAGGGGCGGCGCTGCAGGTAGAGCTCGCCACGGCTGTTGAAGAGGTGCAGATGCACCACGGGGTGGAGCAGACGGCTGCCGTTGTGGCACTCCGCACGCGAGGCCTTGCCGATTACCTCGCCCTGTTCATTCAGTAACGGAAACAGCTCCTTCGGGTTATCGCTCGTTGCCATCGCTACGCCTTGTTTCTGATATGTTCAACCACCTCGCGCAGGCTCTCCACGCTCCCCACATTGCCGGGGAAGATGACATAAAGCATCTCGGGGAAGGGGCTCTCCGCGGTTGTCTTGAGGGTCGGAATACCGGCGGCAGCCTGCCCCGCTACACGGGCCGTCTTGACCTCCAGGCTATGGGTCAGGATATCGTGCGAGGTGATGCCCCCCTTCGAAATGAGGAAGTCGGGGCGGAAGGGCAACGCGCGCACCGCCTCAACCAGAAAGCGCGAAATCTTACCACCCAACGCCTGGCGCTCGGCCACATCATCCACGCGCACCTCACGGCGCGAGGTGTAGAGCACCGGCACGATACCTTTATTATATAACGCCTCGGCCTTCTGCAGCAGTTCGGTGAGTTGCGTTGCATCATCCTTCAGGATGCGCTCCACATCAATCTCTACCCCACTGACACCCTCCAGCGTAAGCAGCGCTTCGAGCTGTTCGGTGCTCTTCTTCACATGCGAACCAACGACCACCACACCACGGGCGTTCTCCTTCTCGGCCACGACATAGGGCCTTTCCTCGATACCGCTCAACGCCTTCGGAAGCGACGACGAGGAGCGAATCACGGCGCACTGGTGCTTGCGCCCCACCTCAAACTGTGCCAGGACGGCGAGTGACAAACGGCGCAAATCGCGGTAGTCGAACGCATCGCTCGAAAGGTAGCGTTTCGCGTTGTTTTCACGCACCCAGCCTGCCAGGTCGATCGTGCGTAACTTTTCCAACATGAGGTGGTTGGTATCCTCGGCCGTAATCTCTCCGCCCGCCTTCTCGACGATGTAGTCGCTCAACACCGAGGTCGAGTAGTGGAAAACATTATCGCGCGCAAACTCCGTCTCGGAGGTCGGCACGAGCTGCTCTCCCTGCGCCATGTAGTGCACCCCCTCCACGGTCATACGCCCCGCCTCAAAGAAGGCCGGCACGAAGAGGGTCGGCATCAGGGGTTCATACCCCTGCTCACGCAACACCTCGATCATCGTATCGCTCTCGGCGGGGAAGTGACCGCGCAGGGTCGAGTCGCTACGGCTCACAAAGAGCAGGTTGTAACCCCTCTCGCGGTTCGCCTCCAAGGTGGCCACCACCGCCTCACGCACCACGCGCCGAGCATCCTGTTCGGTCATGGCACGCGAATTGACCAAAAGGTAGAAGAAGGGGGCCTCATCCTCCAGCGCCGCAGCGATGCGATCGGCCGTAATCTCGGTCAGCAGCAGACAGCCGTGCACGGTCTGAATGCCCGTCGGATCGTCATCGATAACCACCAGGCGGATGCGCTTGCGCCGCAGCTCATCGCAGATTCTTCGGCGCAACTCCACGGCATCGTCCCGACGACCGTAACGGCATATAACGGCTTGCAGGGTTTGCATCATTATCCACGCAATTTCTTGATACCCAAAATCTCACGAGCCTCCTCGGGCGTAGCGGGCTCACAACCCAGTGCGCGCACCAGCTCCACCAGCTTCTCGACCAGGAAGGCGTTCGTCGGGGCGGTCTTACCCTCCTCGTAGTAGAACGAATCCTCAAAGCCGACACGCACCACCGAGGCACCCATGGCAATCGCCAGACCCAGGAAGTGCAGATCCTTCATCGAGTCGTTATTCAAGCCCCAATGGCCATCAGGCTCCATGAGCGAGGTCATGTAGTGCAGGTTGCGCGGCGTATCGCTCAGGTTCGAGGCCGTACCCGTACCGAGGCAGAAGTTGTAGCTCATCGGGCGATCCAGCACACCCTCATCAGCCAGTTTCGAGCAGGTCTCGACCATGCTCAAATCGAAGATCTCCATCTCGGGAACAACCTTCTCCTCGCGCATGCGGCCTGCCCAATAGCGAATCTCGGGCAGGGTGTTGATATAGACACTCTCGCCAAAGTTCACCGAACCCATATTGAGCGAGGCGACCTCGACACGCGGTTCCGATAGGCAGACACTGCGATCCTCCAACGAGAGGGTCGAGAGGCCACCCGTCGAGCCCTGGATGACGATATCGGTCTGCTCACGGATCAGGTCCAACGTGCGGCTGAAGTGGGTCATATCGAAGGTCTGCTCACCCGTCAAATCGCGCACATGGAGGTGCACCATCGAGGCACCGGCCTTGGCACAAGCAGCCACATCGGCTGCAATCTCCTCCGGCGTAAGGGGGTTGAACGACCCCTCGGGTACGGGTTTGCCCACATGGCATACGGGGGCAACCGTTACAACAATTTTGCGTTTCATAGCTTATGCTTAAATTATTCTTTGACAAGTTTTTTCGTCGGATCGATCAGCGTGAAGAGCACGGCGGCAATCACGAGCATCACCGAAATCACAAACAGGGGCGAGTTGAAGTTGCCCGTAGCCTCGATCAGATAACCGAAGGCCGTGGCGCAGACAAAACCGCCGATATTTCCCGCCGTATTCATCGCGCCCGACACGGCACCCGAATAGCGGCCGCTGATATCGCTACAAATAGCCCAGGCCGAGGGCAGCATCAGGTCGATCACACCAAAGGCCAAGGCCAGGAAGACAAAGACCTCGGTCTTGCCATCGATGAAGGCCGCCAGGAACATGAAGAGTGCCGAGACGGCCAGACCGCCCACACCCAGCAGGCGACGGCCCACCTTCAGGCCATATTTGAGCGAGAGTTTCGACGAGAGGTAACCACCTGCAATGTTGCCGATCATCGACATCACGAAGGGAATAGCCACCACATAGGTCAACTCCTCCTTCGTAAAGCCACGGCCTACCTCCATAAAGCGCGGGAACCACGAGAAGAAGAACCAGCTACCCCAGGCATAGAAGAAATACATGGCCAGGATGAGCCAGAACTGACGATTACGCATAAACTCCTTCCACGGAATAGCCACCTTCTCGCCCTTCGTGGCCGAAGCCTCAGGGAGCGTGGCAAGCTCCTCCTCCGTGATGCCCTTCACCGCCTTCGGCTCGTTGCGATACCACAAGTACCACCCCGCAGCCCACACTACGCCCAGCGCAGCCAGCAGGTAGAAGGCCCAATGCCACCCCAAAAGGGTCAGCACGGGCAAGACAATAAAGGGGGTCAGTGCGCCACCCATGCGGCTGGCAGCCCAGATATAGCCCTGCGCCGTCGATGTTTCGTGTTGCTTATACCACTTCACCACGACACCCGTCATACAGGGATAGGAACCCGCCTCGCCGATACCGAACATAAAGCGGATGACAAGGAGCGAACCGAAGCTCCAGGCCAGACCCGTAAGACCCGTAAACAACGACCACCACAGCACGATGAGCGCCAAGACCAGGCGATAGCCCTTCTTGTCACCCCACACGCCCAGCGGCACCTGCATCAAGCCATACGAAATCGTGAAGACCGACAACACCCAGCCCCACTGCGACTCCGAGAGTCCCAGCTCGGCCATGATGTCGCCCGAGGCCATCGTGATATTGATACGGTCAAGGAAGGTGATGACGCTGATCAGGACCAGCATCAACAGCACCACACTGCGCTTTTTCATACCTTCTCGGGATTAGATGAGGCCCTGCTGCTTCAAGTACTCCTTCACACCCAGCACACCCAGCAGGGGGCTCGAAAGGACAATCTTACCGGTCATCTCCACGAGCTTCTGCTCCATGGCGGCCATCGAGCCCTGCGCCAGGACAATCACATCGACCTTATCGGCCAACTGCTTGGCCACCTCCTCGATCAGACGATCGTGCGTAGCCTTGTCGCCCGACTGACCCGCTGCAAAAGCACCATCGGCCAGCCCATTGACGATCTCGACCTCGACACCTGCCTCCGCGGCCTTCTTCTCGAGCAGCTTCACGGTGGGCTCCAACGTCGTGTTGAGCGTAGCGATCACACCGATCTTCTTGCCCTCGCGTACTGCCTTCTCGGCCATCGGGCCATCGATACGGAAGACCTTCACGGGGGCAATCTCATCGCCCATATCGGCTACACCACCCACCGACGAGCAGCAGTTGAAGACCACATCGGCACCCGCCTCGGCGGCAGCATTGTAGTAGGCCAAGAGGCGACGCTTCACGGCAGGCGTTACGGCGTTGTTGGCAATGACCTCCTGGATGAGCGAATCATCGGCAATGTGGTTGAGCTTTACCTCGGGAAGATACTCCTTGAAGAGCTTGTTGAGCGGCTCAACGAGAGCCATAGCCGTATGCACGGCAACGATACGAATCATAGTTTATAGGTTTTAAGTGTTCGACATAGTTGGTAGAATAGTCAAATATAGGGATTTTTTCGAAATAAGCCAAACCACGCCCCCGAAAAAAACGAGCACCCCACCAAAACGCAAAGAGAGGGAGCCTGTGGAATGGCTCCCTCTCCCGCCTCTCGGCTATAAAAAATGGATTGGTGGAAGGGCCCGCTAAGAGCGGGCTTTTGTTTTGCCCTTGACAGAATTGAATCTGCTAAGAGCAGGCTTTTGTATTGCCCTTAACAGTATCAAAGGCTCTTTAATCTCTTTAATTTCCTTAATCTCTTTATGAACTCTTTACTCGTACACAAGTTCAAAATCATCGACCCAGAGCACGCTCGACGAACTTCCCGTGAAGTAGTCGCCATAGCGCGAGGCGGCAAAAGTCACCAGAATATGGGTCGGGATGCGGCTCGTGGAGCGATAGTCGAGCGGAATGGTCACCTCGGTCCAGCCATCGACACTCTCCTTGAGCAGCAGCTCGCCATAGGCAATTACCGCCTCGGCATCCTTATCAAAGGCCGTCTCGTCGATGCGGCGCGTAGCCACCTCCACGGGGCAATCGGCCGTACCGCCATACACCGCCGGATCCCAATCGCCCAACGCGATGTAGATCGAGCCACAATCGGGATCTCCCTTTTCGAGTTGTTCACCCGGGGGTTGGGTCGTGATGTAATCAATCAGACCACGCTGATACTTCATCCAACCACGCAAAGCCACGGGACGTGCCGTAAAGGGGCGACCGAAGTTGATGATGCCGTGCGTACCGTCGTTGCGGACATAGTTGCCGATATAGAGGTTGCCTGCTGCGAAACGACCAATACCGAAGATGTTGGCAAAGATCGAGCTGAGGCGTGCCGAGAGGTTTCCCGACGAACCCGGACGAGGATCTTTCACACCCTCCGTGACGGTCGCCTTGGCAATGCTGGCACCCACGTTACCCGAAGCCCAGAAGGGCGAACCTCCCTCGGCATAGGGGTAGACGATATCCTTTACCACGCACCACTCCTCGAAACCACCATTCTCAAGTGCGCGCGTAGCCTCCGTGCGGCGCAGTGCCACGGCCGACAAATCGTCGTTCGAATAGGCCACGAACTCATAATCGGTCTCGGGTGTCAGGCCACGCACACAACTCGTGAACGTACCGCCCGACTGCTCGGCTCGGGGAGCTTCGATCCACTCCGAATCCCCCACCCGACGATAGCGGAAACCGACCTTGGTACCCTCCTCGGCAGCGCCATAGAGCCAAACCATCGTAGCCCAGGCATCGGCTGCCGAGAGCGACACCTTCACATCGGTCTCCAACACATAGAGCTGCCAACGCTCCTGCGCACCCTTCAGGGCGGGGTACTGCAGATAGACATAGCGCACCGACTCGAACGAGGTAAGCTCCTCGATCGAAGGGGTCATCGTCGTCACGCCACGCGGGCCCAGCTTCAGCGAGGTAACCTGCACGGCATTCAGATCGCTCCCCTCGGCCACATAGACCGTAGCGGTGCGGCTCTCGGTATCGATCTCGGTATTGCCAATCTGACCCGCCACCGTAAAGTAGCGCTCGATGGGCTGCTCGGCCCGGATCGTCCAGTAGTAATCCTGGTAGAGCGTGAGGGTCACGGCCAGCGGCGTGCGCAGATCGAACGTGCCGGTCAGCGGGATGGACGAAGTGCCCTCCTCGGTGATCTCGACCGAGGTTACCTTGACCTGCGTGATGTCGGTCTCCTCCTCCAGCGTGAGGGTCACGGTGCGTGTCGTAGGGTCGATCGCAGCACGGAAGCCCTCCCCCTCGTACTCCAGGATATCGATCTCGACCACCGGATAGGGGATCGTGTTCTCGATGCAGGACGAGCAGGTCAAAGCGCCCAGCAGCGCAAGGGCTATGTGCTTGATCTTATTCATATTCAATGTTACTTTTTCGCTATTGATTAGTAAGCCCAACGGTAGTCGTCGATATACATCACGTTCGAGTTGCAACCGTTCATGTAGTCACCGTAGCGGCTCGTAGCCGACGATACGATGAGCGTATAGTTACCCGAAGGCTTCGTCACCTTGTCGTACCACACGATCGGAATCTCCAGCTCGACCATCTGATCGCCTGCCGTCTGACCCGTGGGATAGACCACGCCGTAGCCGATCACCTTACCCGAAGCCGAGGCATCGGCACCATTCTCGGGGCTCCAAACGCCCGTCGGGGTAGCCGAACCCGAGGTCACATTGTGGCGCGTCGACCAATCGATCACCACAGCCTGAATCACAGCCTGGTCGGGATCGCCCTCTGCAATCTCCGTGGCATACTTCGTCGTCGTGACATTGCCGATGTTGTGCCATACCTTCACCTTGAGAGCCGAAGGACGAGCCAGCCAATCGTACTTCACGCCAAAGCCTACCGTACCCGAGAAGCCGCTCATCGTAAAGGTACCCGTAAAGATGTTACCGGCGGCCAACATGCCGAGCGTCTCGCTCGACTCGAGCTTGGCGCAGTAGCTGCCCTGCTGACCGGCATAGCTGCTCTGCACGCACAACGAGGATTTGTAGGTGTTGTTACCACTGCCCCAGAAGGGAGCCGACTCGTTCGACGAGCCCCAGCACGAGAGCGACGTATCCTCCAGCGTAGCGTAGGGGATCGTCTGCGTGGTGGTGGTCTGCAGCGTAGCCGTATCGCCTGCTACGCCATCCACAACGAGCTGATACTCGTAGGTAGCGTTGGCGAAGATGCTCTTCGTCGTATCGGGCGTGTAGATCGTATGACCATTCACATTGGTCGATTCGCTCCATACGGCCGTCGAAACGCCCGTATAGGTCATATTGCCTGCGGCAGTCAGCGTCGTCTCGGCCCACTCCGCAGCACCCTGGCGGCGGTAGCGAACCACCACCGACTGGGCAGCATCGGTCACCACAGCCTCGAACGAAGCCGTATTGGCCCAGAGGTCGTAGGTCGTAGCGGCGCTGTTCAGACCCGTCTTGACAAACTTCAGCTTCTGCTGGTAGTCGCCCCCCGTATCGGTCATGCCGAACTCGAGTGTCGGGTAAGCACCCGCCACCGAGGCGAAGAACGAGCTGTCGAGCGTAAACTCAACCTTCGTACTATTGACCACCGTAGCCGTCAGACCCGGAATAGCACCCTCAACCACAGCGCCATCCTTAAGGAAAGCAACACCGCCGAGCGTGAGCTGCTCGAGGTCGTTGATCGACTCGCAAACGAGTGTCACGGTCGAACCCGACTGATAGAGATTCACAGCCGCGTTATTGATGCCCTCACCCGTAATCTCGGGTTGGGGTTTGAAGTCGAAGCCGTTCTCGATCTCATCCACCGTATCATCCACCAGCACCTGGATCGTCATCAGACCGTCGGGGCTCTTCGAGTAGACGAACGTAAGCTTGTAGCCCTTGCCGCTCTCCACGTTCTCGATCTTGCCGACCTTCTCAATCGCGCCATCCTCGGGATGGGTAGCCGAGAAGGCCCAGGCAATCGTCGTCACCCCCTCGGGCAGGAGGAAGTAACCCGTAGCCGTGCCCTCGAAGCCCAGCGCAGGAGCCTCCTGCGCCGTCAGATCGGCCTCAAAGTCGGCCACCGAAGCAGCCGTCGTGTTCATGGCCGCCAGCTGAATCTCGACACCCTCCAGGAGGCTGTTCTCGTTCTCGGTCGAAGTCGTATCGAACGTAACCGAGGTCTTCGTATTGAGTGTCGGGCACTTTACGGCGATGTTGCTCGTCGTGTGGGCGGCCACCGTAAAGGGCTGCTCACCGCGATAGCAGAGCAACTGCTGCAACTGAGCCTCATCGGCGGGATCCACAAAGGCCGTCTGCTCCTTATCGCCTGCCTCGACCAACACCGAGTAGTTGCCGGCAACGAGGTAGAGCGGTGCGGGAATCTCCTCCATCGAGGTATAGCGGCGAATCAGCTCGCCATCCTCGCGGTAGATGCGCACCTTAAGGATTTCGGGGGTAAAGTCACCCCCATTGACGGCACGCGTCTGGGCCTTTAGGTCGATGTCGAAATTCACGGCACCCTCCTCGGCCACGGTCGAAAGTTCCTTCTCGCAGGCGGCGACCATCAAGGCCACCCCTGCCATCAGCATATATCGAAAGATCTTTTTCATCGTTTTCTCAACATTAAAGTGTCACACACGCCTACAACTGTACATAGAACTGCAGCGACTTCTTCGTCTCACCGCCGGCATCGCCAACCGTGATGTTGAAGTAGCAGTAATCCGATGCGGGGAAGATGCCGTAGAGCATACCCATAAAGCCCGAGATATCGAACGAGGCGCTCTTCTCACCCTTGAGCGAGGTGACACCCTCGCCCAGGAAGCCCAGACCCTGCAGCACAGCCACCTGATCGGCGCTCGGGTTGATCAGGTCGATGTGGCTACCCAGACCGACACCGGCCAACTCCTCATCCGTGAGCACCGAGCTGACAATATCCACCTCGAGCTTCGTGAAGCCCGTCGTCGAGGCCATATCCACCTTGCACTGGAAGGTCGAAGCGTTGTCGGCCGTCAGCGTGTGTACCTGGTCGATCACATCCACGCCGTCCTTCATCCAGACGATCGTCGGAGCCGCACCTACCGCACCGTCGGTCGTCACCGTCAGCACGATATCGGTGTGCTTCATGCGGTTCTGGCTATCTACCGTGTAGACACTGATCGTGTGCGTACCCGCATACTGATACAAACCGCTCATACCGGCACCCTTGACCGTGATGGTCGTACCATCGGCAGCCACGTTGCAGTAGTCCGAAACGGCGTTGGTCGGGAAGAAGTCGATGCGACCCTTCGCAAACTGAGCCTCCACGGCCTCCTTCAGGGCGGCGTTATCCGTATCGGCCACCACGGCGTAGATCTCCTTCACGGTCGTACCATCCTTGGGCGCGATGTTCACCTTGAGGAACGAGGTCCAAGCCTCGGCATCGGCATCGTACATCGAGCTGTTGATCGAGAAGGTCAGCTCCTCCTGGCCGTTGATCGTTACATCGGGAGCGTTCTTATCCTCCTCATCGTCGGGAATCGACTCCTCGATGGAGAGCGACTCGTAGAGCGTCACGACATCCACCGTGATCTCCTCATCGTACACATAGCTCTCAACCTTGATCTCGAACTGGGCGTTACCCGTCGTCGGATGCGAGATGTTGATCGAGATCTTACGCCACTGGGCAGCGCGCACGTTGGTCAGCGTCTTGACCATCTTCACGGCCTTCCACTTCGTCTCGTCGGGCGTGCCGTTCGTCAAATCCTCCAGATCGCCCGTGTAGTAGTCACCCGAGAGGGTGATGGTCATCGTGTTACCTGCCGTCGAGTTCAAACCTGCCTCGTCGCGGTAGTACATCTTGGGGCTCTCGTGCGTAGCATCGGCCTCGAAAATGTAGCTGTTCTTGGCAGCCTCCGTACCGACATCAACGGTCGTCTTCAGACGGCTCTCCGAGGTGGACTCATAGCTCTTGAACGAAGCCTTCAGGTCGGCCGAAAGCTCTACAGTGGTCAGGATATTGGCCAGCTTACAGGTCACGGTAGCCGTCGAGGTCTGCTTCGACGAGATTACCACATCCTCCGACGTACCGGCATAGTAGGGGGCATCCTGCGCCACACCTGCCACGGCACCATCCTCGGTCTGACGAGCCGACACGACATAGGTACCCGGAGCGAGCGAAAGCTGCTGGCTCACGGCATCCGCATAGCTACCCTGCCAAGCCACGGCACCCGTCGTCTTCTCCGTCACAAAGACCCAATAAGAGGTTGCAGCCTCCGTCACGGCACGCGTAGCGGCCTTCGGTTCGCTGTTTGTTGCAGCATGCTCCGTGTCGAGGTTTACCGACACGTTACCAATCTTCAGGTAGCCGACCTCCTCGGTCTCGGTACCCGTACCGTTGGTATTCAATTCGTCAATTTCACAAGCCGTAACGCTCACCGCCAGGGCTGCAAGCAGCAGGCTCTTGAAGTAGTGTTTCATATCTGGTAACTTTTTTATTATCGGTAAATTACTCAACATCGGGGTTCAACTCGATCTGCTGCTCGGCAACCTCGGTGAAGGTGCCGTCGAACGAGATCGAAAGCGAGCCTGCTCCGGCCGTACCGTGGTCCACCTTGACGGCATAGAGCGTCTCGGCCGCCAGGGTCGAGCCGATCGGCGTCTTGGGGAACTCCACCGCTACGCCATTCTGCGCCTTCACGGCCGAACCGCTGAACGAAAGCACCTGCGCGGGATTGACGAAGACAAGCTCCGTCTTCTCGGTCGAGTTCATCGAATAGCTGAAGCTGTTCTGCGCCGTGTGGATCGTCAGCTTGATATCATCGTAGTAGTTGAGCATCCACTCCGAAACCTCGAGCGTAAAGCAGCTGTTGGCCAGGGCGCAGGTCACCTGCTGCGTCACGGTCTTGTTGGCCTTCACCGCAAAGTCCGTCACCTCACCCGTGAAGTAGGCCTTGCCGACACCCTCCACGCCACTTTCGCCATGCGTAAAGGTGGCCGAATAGGTACCTGCCTGCAGGTCGGGGCGCTCGGTATGGAAAGCCGCTACGGTTACCCAGCTACCCGTATAATTCTGTGTCTGATTAGCCTCATTGAGGTAATTGCCCGTCATCTGCAGGGCAAAGTCGTCGGCCGCAGGAACCAACTCCGCGGGGAGCTGATAGCCACTCTCGGCACGCGTCTCCACATAATTAACTTCCGTGGGAACATCGAGTGCAAAGCTTACCTTGCCCTCACCTGCGCCCCACTGCAAGTCATCTTCCGAGCTGCAAGCCGACAGCATCATCGCTACGGCCAACATCGGAATCATCCATGTTTTTTTCATCTTTCAGTGTTAATTAAGAAGTGTATTTATCAATTCGTTTCTCTCTATTGTGCAATCTGAACCTTCACGTTGTCGATATACATCCAATACATACCGTTACCGGCAAAGGAGCCCGAGCGGTTGTTCGTTATATACCAGCTTACGCGTGTGGTATTGGCACAGCCCGTGGCCGTGAAGGTGTTGTGATGCGGCGTCACGCCATAATAGGTACCGTTGGCATTCGGGCCGTCGATGGTGAGCTCCACGCTGCCGACAAAGACCGAAGGAATCTCGTCGTCACCGGCCGTCACGACACTCGTCGTCGTACCTGCCGAATAGACCGGGAAACCACCCGAACCCACCGCCTCGTAGCGGTCACCCGCATAGTCGTAATCGACCTTAATCGAGGCATTGGCGTTGGCCTTGAGCTTCGTGAGCACGGGCGTATCCACGCGACCCGTATTTTTGTTCGTGACCCACAGACCCGTCTCGATACGCGAAGCGATGCGGATATTCTGCCCCGCAGCACCACCGACACGCGCACCGTACCAATCATTCAGACCATACGAAGCGAGCGAAATGGCATCGCGCTCCGTGGCATCCGAGCCGCTGTAGTTCGAGCCATCCTCAAACGAGGAGCTGATGCGCGAGAAATCCTCCTCCAGGAGGTAGGGAACGGTTTTATCGACCCGAATTACCGTATTGTCGGCCACCGCCTGGGGCAGCTGAATCGGATCGTCGAAGAGGCAATGTACCGACTCGTATTGCAGGGGAAGCGTCACCCCACTCATCGAGCTCGGCTCGGCGCAAATCACCACATAGTAGTTTTTCGAGCTGAGGGGCGCGAGTTGCAACGAGTTGGTCGTGCTGTTGGTCGCGGTATCAACAAAGGTGTAACCGCTGAAGGTCATCGTCTGCCAATCCTCGCCCAGGTTGCTGGCTACCTCACGCAGACATACATAAGTAAGCGGTGCGAAGGGCGACTCGGGGATGGTCAGCGCAATCGGAGTAACATGCTGAGCCTGAAGATTCTTCTGAATGGATGTCGAGATTTCCGCTGCCTGTACACCCGCCTCATTGTAGGCTACAAACGAGATCGCACCGTTCAGCTCAGTCGGCTTCAGGTGCAGCCACAGATAGCCATCGCCCGCATCAATCAGGTGATTCTCATCGAGCTCGACCACCACCTTGTTCGACAGATTCGACCAAACAGCCGTATTTTCGGGATCGGTCACATCGAACGAAAGCGTGCCGACCACCTCCTGCGGGAAGGTAATTTCAAGGCGCTTAATACGCAATCCCAGGTAGTTCTTACCCTCGGGAATACGGATACGCACGAGGTGCGTAAGGTGCTCAAAATGAAGCTCGGGCTGCGACCAGGGCACCATCGTCTCGCCCTTTACATAGGGGGCCAGGGCATTGCCCGTAGCGCGGGCACACATCACATCGAGCGAAGGATCATAGCTACCGCTTTGGATCGTGGGCAGCGTGTAGCTGACCGTCGTACCCGCACCCGTGGCAGGTTCGGGATAGACACCGTAGTAGGTATAAGTACCTGCCGCCATCGACGGGATCGTAGCCAGGAAGTCGGCCGAGCTATAGACCTCGTTGAAGGTCGTCAGCTGGAAGCCGACACGCTCGAAAGCGAACGACGAAGCTCCCTCGGCCTGTGCCCAAAGCGCCAAGCGATCCCCCACTTCCCAGCGAATCTCTTGCGCCGAGCCGACCGCGCCATCCCCCTCACCGAGCGAGGTGCGGGTCGTGGCGGCTTGCGATGCGCGAATGGCAACCTCTCGGTAGAGGGGCTTCGAGTCGGGCGAGGGGAGCTGCTCCACATCGGCCCGGCAAGCCACGCAACCAAGCGCAAGAATCGTTACTATCAGGTTTCTAAATTGCATTCGAAGGTTATGGATATACAATATATATACTATTTCACAATCGCAAATATAGCCGACTGCTGGTGGAGTAAAAAATATATTCAATGAGGCGGGTTGTTTTTATCACGAACAAGCGGATTTTCATCACAAAAACGACTCCCGCTTCACTGGTCGAAAAAAGAACTTTTCGTGATTAAAAACGGGGCGTTCGTTGAATTTATTGGGTGCTAAAAAACCTTTTACCTATATTTGCGCCAACGCGTATAGAACATGATGAAAAATTCGACGAAATACCTATGGCTTGGGCTAAGTTTGTGGCTCCTCTTTTTGTGTGGCGGGCTGCGAGCGCAGGAGGTGCAGGACACCCCCACGGACAGCCTGACCCTGACCCGTGCCGAGCGCATCAACCAGCGCGGTATCACGAACCTGAAAAATGTCTTTATCCCCAAGGGGCACATCATCACCGGCGCGGCCGTCTCCTACTCGACCCACGCCAACGACAACTATACCTTCATGGTGATCGAGAACATCGAGTCGGAGGGTTACAACTTCCGCGTCAGCCCGATGTTGGCCTACGCCGTGCGCGACAACATGGCACTCGGTGTCAGAGGTGTCTATTCGCGTTCGAACCTGACGATCGACAGCGCCGACCTGAAGTTTGGCGATGAGGAGACCGGTACGGAGATTGTCGTGGATCACTACAAGGCCGTGAAGCACAGCTACACCGTCTCGGCCATCTGGCGCCAATACATCCCCTTAGGCAAGAGCCGCCGTTTTGCCATCTTCAACGAGATTTCGCTCGGTGCAGGCGGTACGCAGGCGATCTTTGCCGCCGACCAGCCGATTCGCGGTACCTACGAGAAGGGCTACACCATCTCGCTCGGCGTTTCGCCCGGTCTGATGGCATTCGCCACGAACGATGTGGCCATCGAAGTCAATGTCGGCGTGATGGGTATCTCGTTCAGCGATGTGGAGCAGGTGCACAACCAGGTGACGGTGGGTCATCGCCGCTCCTCGAACATGAATTTCAAGGTCAATCTGCTCTCGATCGGCGTGGGCGTATCATTCTACTTGTAAAAGGCAACGACTATGAAACGAACAATCCTTATGACGATGCTCGTCCTCTTCGCCCTGGCGGAGATCTGCGTTGCCCAGGAGGCGGTGACGACCTCCCTCACGGCTACGACCATCGACGATGTGACCACGCCGAAACGTAAACGTGTCACGCGCCTCGACCGCAAACTCAAGAGCGGCGCTTCATTTGGCTACAAGGGTGAGTTCCTGGTGGGTCTTACGGCCTCGTATGGTACGCTCTCGAGCGAGGATAGCGACTTTATGGTCTATCTGGACAACATGAATATCGAGGGTGCGCTGACCACCGTCAAGCCCTTCTTCGGCTACTTCTACCGCGATAACCGACTCATCGGCTTGCGCCTTGGCTATCAATACCTCGATGGCGACCTGGGTAGTTTGAACCTCGATTTGGGCGAGCAGAACGATATCTCGATGAGCATCGAGGGGATGCAGCTCACGAACCAGAGCTTCTCGGTAGCCGCCTTCCACCGCTCCTATGTATCGCTCGATCCGCGCGGTCAGTTTAGTCTCTTTGCCGAGATCGAGGGTTCGATGCAGTTTGGCCGTGGCGAGTTCACCAACAGCTCGAACAACACACCCAAGTACACCGAGAGCAAGAACATGAAGTTCAAGATCGGCTTCAATCCGGGTATGGCGGTCTACATCTTCCCCTCGGTCTGCGCCACCGTCTCGATCGGCCTGGGCGGTATTCAGTACACCTCGGTTGAGCAGTTCGACGAATCGGGCGCAAAGATCGGTACTCGTCGCGCTTCGAAGATGCGTTTCCGCCTCAACGTGGCCGACATCAACTTCGGCATGACCTTCCACCTCTGGAACAAGAAAGGCATGGCCACGAAATACTAAAAGGGCGATAACGGGTGCTAAGGGAGACTAAAGGAGACTAAAGAAATTAAGGATATTAAAGAGTGAGTAACTGCCTCTTTAATATCCTTAATTTCTTTAAACTCTTTACTATCTTTATTCGCTCATAGTCCGCAAAGATGCCAAAAGAGCTCACACCGACGGCACCATTAAATCAAAATAGCCCGCCTATTGGGTTTAATCCGGCAGGATGCGGACAGGCATACCGACGTAGATATAGCGGATGAGGCGTTTCAGGTCGTCGTTCGTGAGGCGGATGCAACCCTCGGTGGCGCGGGAGCCGATCGACGAAGGGAGGTGGGTGCCGTGGATGCCGATGCCCGTGTGGGGGTTGGTCCAAAGGCGGATAAAGTAGGGTCCATAAGCCCCTTCGATCAGGCCCAGGCCATCCTTAAAGTCGTGCTTCCAGGCCGAGGAGTCGTTGATCTCGCGGATCGTAAAGTTACCTTCGGGGGTCTTCATATCGCCCTCCTCCTCCTTCTGGCCGTAGTTGATGCCGCAGGCGATCGGGAGCGTGAGCATCGGGCGCGAGAGGGAGTCGAGCACCATAAGGCGCAGGTCGCGTTTCGAAATCTCGATCGAGCCCGAAAGGCGTTGCGGCACAGCCACTTCGACCACCTTTTCCACGGGCACTTCGACCGTTACCGCGCGCTCGACAACATGCACGGCCGAGGGATTATGCTGCGTGGCACATGAGGCCATCACGACGGCCAACAGGAGGAACAAAACTCTTTTCATAGCGGGTATTTTTTGATTTTTAGTTACTTATAAATCAGCACATCGGGCTTTTGGGGCGTATAGCGGAATTGCTGCAGATCGGGCTCACTCGAGAGGCGAATCCACTCGCTTTCGGCCCACCCCTTGCGACCAAAGGCGATGCCGAGGCGGATCTGCAGGGTGCGGAACACGAGGCGCTCGTTACGCACACGCAGACCGATACCGAACGCGCACCAAGGATCGTTCTTAAAAAGGTTGTCGTGATAACCCAAAAGGCCGCCATCGAGGAAGGTAAAGAGGGTCATCTTAAAGCCCAGCGGCTCGTAGGGGGTGAAGAACACCGTCTCGGCATTCAGCACCAGGCGCGTTGTTCCGAGCAGTTTCTCGTCCAGCACGCGCAACCCCTGGTGCTTGGTAAACTCGAGCCACTCATCGGCTCCGCTCAGGCGATCCCACCCCTGCGTATAGCCCAACTTGAGGAATTGACGCACATGGGTTCGGCGCATCTTGTAGAGGTTCGAAATCCACTCCACACGGGCATCCAAAGCCGCCTGCCGCCACTCGTTATCCTCGTTGATATAGCTGCCCAGCTCCACGCGCCCCATCAGGTAGCCCATGCGCAGGAAGCCCCCCATCGTATGCGAAAGGCCGAGGTAGAGATCATCGCTAAACTCGCCCCAGCGATAGCCGGCCGTCAGCTCACTGCGAAAACCCTCCGAAAGATACTCGCGCTTACCGTAGCCATACATCATCGTAGCCGAGTAGAAGTGTTCGCGGTAAAGGCCCAACCCCGTGAGCCACAGATCGTGATCGTGCAGCGCGGGGTGCATCACATCGGAGCTATCCTGCGGACGAAGCAGGGAGCGGTAGTAACGGTAGCGCCCCGTGAGGTAGAGGCTGGCATCGATGCCGTTCAAATAGTACGAATAACCTCCCCACAGGTCGATCTTGCGGCTATTGACCAGCTCCGTGGTATCCCGATCGGGGAAGTGGTGCTTCTCCTTCGAGCGGCGATACTCCACACCCACCTCATAGTCCGTCATGCGCAGAAAATCTTTCTTCAAAAGCAGGGCAAAGCGCGAACGATTGAACTCCTTACCCGCCTCAAAGCCAAACTCATAGAACGAACCCCACATGTTGGGAACATGGTATTCGACCAGGTTGCCGCCATAGTCGAAATTGCGGTAATTGAGATTGGTCTCCAGGCGCAACTCATGACCTCGACCCCAGAGGTTCGACTCCGAGAGACCCAGCGAAAACTCCCCACCCGAGTGGACACCTGCATCGACATCGATGGTCCAGTTATCGCGTGTGCGAATCACCACATCGACGCGGGTCGTATCGAGCGTGTCGGGCACAATGCGCACATCGACATCCGAGATGTAACGACGTGACTGCAGGAGCTGTTTGTTACGCGCCACAAGGTCTGGATCGAGCCGATCGCCCACGCCGAAGAGCAGGTCGCGGTGAATAATCCGATAGCGGGTCAGCGCATGGAGGTTATTGGCGGCACGTTCCCACCAGTTGCCATCCTTATCGAAGGGGTGGAGACGCTCGATCGTAATCTTGCCGATCTCGCGGCCCGCATAGGGTCGCATCGGTGCCGCCTCGTCCACGATACGGGCGCGGTGCGTTGTATCGCGTACCGGACGACGAAAGAGCGTATGATAGAGTGCTTTGGTCAGCTTCGAGCGCCCCGTTTTGGCACGAATACTGTCGTAAAGGCGGTCGGTGCGTTGCAGTTGTGCCGTATCAGCAGGGGCTAATTCGGTATTCTCGGTGGGGGCAAATCGTGCAGGGGAGCGACGCGCCTTGGGGGGATCGTCGGCACGCACCTCCTGCACCGCTCCGAGCGTGAGCAGCATGAGCAAAAAGGCTATGTATCGACCTCCCTTCATAACGTATTACGGCACAGAGACTCCACCTCGAAGGATTAGCGGCGCACCACCTGGCGCAACGCCTCCACCACGCGACGGATTGTCGGGTAGCTCTCCTTCAAATAGTGCTCCACATCGTTCGGCGTGCACCAGGCCACCTCGACAATTCCCTCCTCGGTCTGGGGTTTGAGTTCGCCACGCTCGGTCGAGCGCAACAGGTACCAATGAGTGCGCTTAAGCTCCCAGCGCTGGGTCTTGGGGAAGAAATAGGCGTGCCAGGTGTCGCACAAGGGGCGCAAGACGGCCGCCTTCACACCCGTCTCCTCCTCAATCTCGCGCTCGGCGCAACGATCGAAGCTCTCGCCCGCCTCAACATGCCCTTTGGGGAGATCCCAGCGGTTGTTACGGCGAATCATGAGCCACTCGCCGCGCCCATTGACCACCACGCCACCCGCCGCCTCGATCAGCGTAAACTCCTCGCCAAAACGACGAAACGCCTCCTCGGGATCGTCGCATAGTACGCGGATGGAGTTGTGAATTTCGAAAAAATTCAGTATCTTCGCTCTTGTGAGCGAAGCGGCCTCCCCGGAGGGGATTACAAAATCCGTTTCCGTAGCCCGCACGCGACTGAATGTGAGCGACTTATCTTGAAAATAGATCGTCTGTTCCATACCTTAACTATTGGACTACAAATTTAAGCATAAACACGAAAAACCGCAACGAAAATGAAAAAATTCCTGCTCATGATGGCTATTGCTGCACTGGGGCTTCAGTCGTGTCAAGAGAACCGACTATCTCCGCTTACGATCGACAATACCCTCACGGCTCAAGAGAAGGCCGAGAAGCGTCTTACGCCCGAGGTGATCTGGAAATTCAGTCGTGCCTCGCAGTCCTCGCTCTCGCCCGACGGAGCGTGGCTACTCTACGCCCAGACCGACTACTCGATGGCCGAGAACCGAGGTGTCACGACCCTGTGGAAAGAGAACGTAGCCACGAAAGAGGTCGTAAAGCTCAGCGACACCTCCTCGACGGCTACCGCCCCCACCTGGAGCGCCGACGGCGAGTCGATCTACTTCCTCTCGAACCGCTCGGGCTCGATGCAGCTTTGGAAGATGACCGCCGCAGGCGAAGATCCGCAGCAGGTGTCGGACTTTGCGTTCGACATCGAGGGCTACGGCATCGCTCCGAGCGAGGATAAGGCCTGGTATGTGCGCACGGTGCATGTGGCCGACCGCCGCTCGGCCGATGTACACAAGGATATGGATAAGTCGAAGGCCCGCATCTACGACGACCTGATGGTTCGCCACTGGGACTATTGGGAGGAGGGCGACTATCGCCACATCTTCGTAGCCGACCTGCAGGAGGGCAAGCTCGCCGAGGGTGTCGATATCATCGGTGCCGAGGCCGCCTGGGATGCTCCCCTGGCCCCCTACTTCGACATGGCCGAGATCGCCTGGAACAACGCAGGTACGGTGTTAGCCTACACGGGTAAGCCCCTCACGGGTACTGCGTATGCCGTATCGACCGACTCGGATATCTACCTCTACGAGGTAGCCACGGGCAAGACGAAGAACATCTGCAAGCCCTCGGAGGAGGCGCGCGAGGTGATGCCCGGTTACGACAAATATCCCGTATTCTCGCCCTCGGATGAGTGGATTGCCTTCCGCTCGATGCGCCGTGCAGGCAACGAGTCGGACAAGGAGCGCCTGTTTGTCTACAACACCGCGACCGAGGAGATGCGCGACCTGACCGAAGATTTCGACTACAACGCCGCCAATACGGTGTGGAACGGCAACGAGGAGCTCTACTTCATCGCTCCGATCGAGGCCACGCACCAGATCTGCCGCGTGAAGCTCACGGACGGCGAGGTGGAGGTGCTGACGAAGGGCGACCACGACATCAACGCCTTTACGAAGGTGGGCGATCTGATCGCTGCCGAGGTAACGCGCCTGACGATGGCCACCGAGTTCTTTACGATTGATGGCCGGAGCGGCGAGATGGCGCAGCTCTCGTTCATCAACCAGCCGATCTACGATCAGATTACGCTCGGCGAGGTGCAGAAGCGTTGGGTCAAGACCACCGACGGCAAGCAGATGCTCGTCTGGGTGACCCTGCCCCCCAACTTCGACCCCGCGAAGAAGTACCCCACGCTGCTCTACTGCCAGGGCGGTCCGCAGAGCGTTGTCTCGCAATCGTGGAGCTACCGCTGGAACTTCCAGCTCATGGCAGCCCAGGGCTATGTGGTCGTATCGCCCAACCGCCGCGGTCTGCCGTCGTTCGGTCAGGAGTGGCTCGATCAGATCTCGGGCGACTACTCGGGTCAGAACATCCGCGACTACCTCTCGGCCATTGACGATGTAGCCAAGGAGCCGTGGGCCGACGAGGAGCGCATGGGTTGCGTAGGTGCTTCGTATGGCGGCTACTCGGTCTACTACCTGGCCGGCCACCACGAGAAGCGTTTCAAGGCCTTCATCGCCCACTGCGGTATCTTCAACTTCGAGTCGATGTATGGCCACACGGAGGAGCTTTGGTTTGTCAATAACGACTACGGTGGCTCGTATTGGGATACGAAGAATGCCACGGCACAGCGCTCCTATGCCAACTCGCCCCACAAGTTTGTCAATAAGTGGGATACGCCTATCCTGATCATCACGGGCGAGTACGACTACCGCATCCCCTACACGCAGTCGCTCGAGGCCTTCACGGCAGCCCGCCTGAAGGGTATCCCCTCGCGCCTCGTATCGTTCGAGAATGAGGCCCACCAGGTCTTCAAACCGCAAAACTCGCTCGTTTGGAACCGCGAGTTCTTCGGCTGGCTCGACAAATATGTAAAACAGTAAGACATTACAACTCCAATACCTACCTGACACTACGACCATGCGAAAACTGCTCTACCTGCTACTGACGACGCTACTCATGACGGGTTGCGGCGACGAGTATGATGACTCGGCGCTCCGCGACGACCTGAAGGACCTCAGCCAGCGTATCGAGGCGGCACAAGCCTCGCTCACGGCCATCAACAACGACCTGAAGAGCTATCAAACCCTTATCGGCTCGCTCCACGGAGCGCGTTACATCACCTCCGTCGGCGAAACGGAGGGCTCGGTGACGATCACCTACAACGACGGCACGACGATCACCCTCTCGCCCGGCACAAAGGGCGAGACGGGCGACATCGGACCGGAGGGTGCTGTGGGCGAGATGGGCAAGATCTCGATGCCGCTGCTGAAGATCGACCCCACGGACGGCTATTGGTACCTCTCGTACGATGGCTCGACCTGGCAACTGCTCCTCGACACGGAGGGTAACCCCGTACAGGGCCTTGGCAACAAGGGCCAGACGGGTAGCACGGGCGCTGACGGAGCGCAGGGCACAGCCCCCACGCTCGGCATCGACGAGCAGGGCTTTTGGACCATTGACCTCCACGATGGTCGCGGTCCGCAACGCATGACCGATGTCAATGGCGACCCGATTGTGGCCGACCCGAGCAAAGTCCCCACGGGATTCTTCCTCGCGGCCAAGGTAAGCGATGACGGAACTACGCTGCTCCTCACGCTCCTCTCGGGCGAGGAGCTCTCGATTCCGATCACGGGGTCGGTACGCTTCTCCCTCACGGCCGAGCCGCAGGAGAAATTCGAGGCGGGCGAGACGCGCACCTTTGCCCTGACACAGCAGGGCGTGAAGGAGATCGCCATCGAGCGCCCCGAAGGTTGGCGTGTCAAGGTCGAGGAGGCCTCGGTAACGATTACCGCCCCGAAGCAAACCTCATCGGGCGAGATTACGCTCTACGCCTCCACCGAAGGGGCACTGCTGAAGCTCGTCTCGATCCGGGCAAGCTGCACCGCGAATGCGGGCGCAGTCGATCCGACGGTGATCTATGGCTACGGCCAAGAGACGACGGGTGGTGCAGGGGCTACGGCCGCCAATACCCACCACTTCAACTCGGGCACGGCCTTCCGCGACTGGCTGAAGCTGCGCGAAAAGAACAAATCGACCACCCCGGCCATCGTATGGCTCAGCGGCACCTTTACCGCCTCGGATGGTCGTGATTCGGACAGCCCCTGGTTCGATATCAAGCGTACGAGCAACATCACGATCTACGGCACCGATTCGTTCAAGATGCAAAACGTCGGCTTCTTCCTCAACGAGGCCCAGAACATCATCATCCGCAACATCTATATCGTCATGCCGAAGGCCGACAACGGTGCGGACGGAATCTCGATGCAGGAGAGCAAAAACGTCTGGGTCGATCACTGCACCTTCGAGTCGGTAAACCAGGAGAAGGACTACGAGGATGGTTCGTGCGACATTACGCACGCCACGAGTGGCGTGACCGTATCTTGGTGTCACTACATCAAGACGCAGAAATCGAGCCTCGTGGGCCACTCGAACTCCGCCACGGAGGATGTGGCCATCACCGCCACCTTCCACCACAACTTCTTCGACGAGTCCTCATCCCGCCATCCGCGCGTAAGATTCGGCAAGGTGCATGTTTACAACAACTTCTACAACGGCTGCACGACCTACGGCGTGGGTAGCGCCTACGGCGCAATGGTGCTCGTCGAGCACAACGCCTTCGACAATGTACACCTGCCGACCGACATCTGCACCTTCCCGGCCAAGAAGAGTGGCTCGTCGTGGGTATCGAACCTCACGGGCAGCGTAGCGGGCTACCTCTATGCCGATAACAACGAGTTTACGAACAAGCCCTCGAATGCCTCCGACCCCTACCCCTTCACGAACCTGGAGTGGAAGGCCTACAACGGCGAGAAGCTCGCCACACCGCTCGTCTATGCCGACTTTAAGCCCGCCTATACCTATGTATATGATAGCGCCTCGGAGGTGGCCGCTATCGTGCGTGCCGGTGCAGGTGTCGGTAAGATGGAGGGCTACGCATCGGCTCCCTTTGCCGCCGACAACGGAACGGGACAGCAGTAAAGTTGAAAGTTAAAAGTTGATAGTTGAAAATTAGTCAGCTCAACAATAAGGGAGATAGCCAACGTCAGGCTATCTCCCTTTTTTTTTGTTGCGCGGCTGAAAGCACGAAAAAACTTTCAACTCTCAACTTTCAACTTTCAACTTTTAACTTTTAACTTACAGCATCTCCAGCTGTTCGGGTTTCATCGTGGCGAGGGCTACGGCCGTAACGCCTTCGATGGCAACCACCACGCGGCGCGAACGCGAGCCGGGTATCTTCACCAGCACACCCTCCTGCCCGTCACACGGGCCGCCGTGTACCTTCACGCGCTGCCCCAATTCGAGCTTCAGCTCCTCGGGGTTGCAGTAGGTCAAACCGGCATCGAGGCTATCCGTCACGGCAATAAAGCGCCGCATCTGCTCCTCGGGCACGGTAATCTTCTCGCCCCCCTTGCGAATCATGTACTGCAAATAGGGCAGACGCGCCTTCACGGTCTGCAACACCTGGGGCTCGGCGTGAACGAAGATCAGGTTGTGGATCGCCGGCACGAGCTTACGCTTGCGGCGTCCACCCTGAAGCTTCAATTCATAGCGCATCGGAACAAAGCTCTCGATACCGCGCTCTTCGAGCGCCCGCTTCGCGATCATCTCGCGGCGGTAGGTGGCCCGCATGGCGAACCAGATCATCTCTTCCGGCTGTTCCGATTGCATCTTTTTTACTCCTTTTTTAACGAGCTACGCGGTTGCAGTAGCGGGCATAACGGCTGCGGACATTCTCCACATAGGCGATCGTCTGTCGCGATCCCGAGAAGCGGCCATACTTCACCACCTCGTGCTCGTAATAGGCCGGATCGGCCTTCAGTTCCAAATAGCGAGCCACCGACTCCCACGAGTTGGGGTTCTCGCCGTGTGCCTTGGCCAAGCGTCGGGCATCGGCCACATGGCCGATACCGCTGTTATAAGCGGCCAGGATCAAACTCAAACGATCCTCGGCCGAGGCCTCGGCAGGAATACGCATCATCTTCGTGAGCATATTCATCACCTTGTTGGCTACGCTGATGTTGGTAGCCGGATCGTTCAGCGCCTCGACTGCGACATCGAACTGTCGAGCCACATGAGGCATAATCTGCATCATACCGCGTGCGCCACGGGGCGAACAAAGTTCCGGCATGAAGCGCGACTCGTGATAGGCAATGGCCGACATCAAGCGCCAATCGGTGCCCTCACTTTCGCAAATGTTACGGAAGATGTTGTCGTAGGCCGAGATCTGATACTCGCCCTCGCCGAGCAACATCATCTTGTCATTCGGTTCGAATCGCTCAGCCAGCAAGGCGTTCTCACGAGTTGTGGCGTCGATGCGGTCGTAGCTACCGCTCAAGGTCGTAAGACCCAACACGAACAGAATGACCAAAATGGTCTTTTTCAGCATAAAATGTTACATTGCGGGCAGCTTATCCCGTGCAGAAGAGCGCGTTAGTCGTAGAAGCCCCACGAAATACCCATCTTGAACATACCCGGATTCATCGGGTAGCCCGCCGCCGAGAAGTAAGCCCCCTCGCCGAACAAGCCCTTGTTCAGATGCTGGTATTTGAGGAAGATGCGCATACGCTTCCACTTGGCCATCACGAAGGCATCGAGGTAGGGATACTCGCCCACCTCTATTTCGCGTTGATTGTAATAGACCGACAGCGCGGGGTTGTACGAAGGGGCATAATACTTCGTGTTGTAATGCCCATCAACACCCAACTGCAGGCGCAATACATCTTTTACCACCCAGAACTCGTAGTACCACGAGAGGTAGGCGGCGGCCAGGGGAACCGGCACAATCTCTTCTTCCGTGCTCCACTGCAACAATACCCTGTTGTCCAAATGAAATCCGCCGAAACGGAAATCTTTGCGCAGATACACCCCCGTCAGAGATACCTCGCCATCGTACTGGGCAACGCGTGCATCGGCTCCATAGTAGATCGGATCCGACAAGACACTCTGCCATACACCGGCCTCATAGGCACGGCTCGGTATCGAGAACTTGGCCTCCAAACGGGTTTCAGTCTCCTTACTCAAAGGAGTGGACCACATAAAGTGGTTCGAGAATAGATTCTCCTGCCAATAGGATGGCGAACGGCGCTCCATCTTGAAGCCGCCTTCGAGAATCAGGGGACGACCGCTGATGTAACCCGTCAATGCCAGGTTGGCACCGACCGAAAGGTCACCACCGCGGTAACCGCTGGGGTGGAATTCCACATTACCATCCCAGTTCACATACTTTTTAATCTTTCCGCTCACCTTACCATAGACGTAATAGTCGGTCTTCTTGACCTTCTGATACTCGCCCGTCAGGTAATCGTCCATCGCAAATTGCGAGTAGGTGTGCAGGTTTACCCCCACACCCGCGTCGAGCGTACCCACCACACCGTTTCTGTCCCACGGCTGCGCCTGGACAAACAGACGGTTCGAGATTCGTCGTTCGTACAACGAGTCGCGCGTCTGCACGGGGTTGATGTACCAATCTTTATAATATTCGCCCGTGGACGAGACAAACTCGCCATTCTCGTCACGGTGATCGCGTTCGTTGGTGTAGGTGGCGCGGATATCCTGGTAGGTCTTGCTCCAAGCCGAATACTCGAAGGCATGGCCCACATAGACCGCCGAAAGGTTGGCCATCGAGAAGTCGCTGTCAGTCATGCGCTGCAGGGGGATACCGATCGACTGCACGAGGTAGAATCCGTTGTTGCGGTAGGTGTTCTCGGCCTCCGCCTCGGCCAGCTTCATCGGCACACCCGAAGGCATCTGGAAGGTGGTATCGGCAATGGCCCACTCGCCCACTACGCCACCATTCTCCTGCTGCTCGATGTGGTTGTTGTAGTAGCCGGCATGCACCGAGTAGCGGCGACCCGTGTGGTTCACGGCCACCGACAAGGTGTGGTTCTTCGTGCGCTGCCAATCGTACTGACCGCGCGTACCTCGCGCCTTATACTCCACATTGAAGCCCGTCGAGGGGCTGATATTCTGCGCATGCATGATGGCAAAATTCTCCTCGCGGAAACGCTTCTGACCCGACTCGATGTAGTGCAGGCGGGTCATCGGTTTTTTCACGTTGTAGAAGGGGATATTGTCCAGCGTGTAGGTGTAGGCATAATAGGGCTGGGCAAAGGTAAAGTCGAAATCCTGCGGACGGCGGAAGTAGTTCACCGGCAGCGACGACTGACCCAACGCACCCTGCGAGATATCGCCCACATCCTCCAGGTTGAAGGGGTAGTCGATACGGAAATCCGTCAGCGTCGTATCCATCTCCATCATGCGGATACGGTTGTAGCGACTATCCAGGTTCCAACGGAAGTTGGGCAGGGCACGGATCGAGTCATCGAAGAAGTAGCTCTCGAGCGGCTTCTTGATGCGCTCCTCCTTGGTCGTATCCTGCTTCTGCGTAGCGCCCTCCTCGCCTTCGCCCTCCACCTGCTCGTAGGGGTTCGAGCCGTAGAGGTTTGTATTCTGCCCGTTACGCTGTGCTCGTTGCAGGTCACGGGCACTGAAGCCCTGACCAAAAGCCGAACCGCCGCCCAGCATCACCAGGCAGCCGATCAACATCACTATCCAACACTTCTTGCGTAACATCGCTAACAATCGGGGCGAAAAAATCGGGGCAAAATTACTAAAAAATTTTCAAAATACCAAATCTTATGACTTCGAGCGATTTATCTCGGCCAAAGTCGATGAAATGGCGATATAGGCACCGATGATCAGCAGGAAGGACTCCACGCCAAAAACGAGCAGGAGCGCCAACGAGAAGGCCATAAAGAGGTAGCGCAGCTCATTCCCCTTCCAACCGAAGCCCTTAAACTTGAGCGAGAACATCGGGATATTCGACACCATCACGGCGGCCAGCACCCAAGCCGTAATCAGCACGCCCCACGGATTGAGATTGGCCATCAGACCACCCTGCTCGACCGACCAGCCCAACGCCACGACATAGAGCGTAGCGGCCGGCGTAGGCAGACCGCGGAACTCGGTATGTTGCTCCTCGTCGATGTTGAATTTCGCCAAACGGAGGGCGGCAAAGGCCGCAAAGAGGAAAACCGTATAGGCCACCCACTCAGGGAGTTGCCCGTTATTAACCTGACCGAAGATAACAAACAGCACGGCCGACGGAGCCAAGCCGAACGAGATGTCGTCGGCCAGCGAATCGAGTTGCACGCCCAGCGGGCCGCTGATGCCCATCAGGCGGGCCACCATGCCGTCAAAGAAATCACACACGGCTGCTGCCACAATCAACCAGAAGGCCATCGTCAGATCCTCATAGACCAACGCCGACACGGTTGCCATCGCACCGCAGAAGAGGTTACCCAGCGTAATGAAATTCGGCAGGGTAAAGAGTCGTATTTTTTTCATCGCAATTAAAATTCGTTGCTCGTTAGGTGGCAAAGTTACAAAAAAGATTTTATCTTTGTATTGAGAAACGAATAATTTAACCATATCAATACACGCTATGGCAAATAACCAATATTGCATCATCATGGCCGGCGGTATCGGGTCGCGCTTTTGGCCCAAGAGCCGCCAGACGATGCCCAAGCAGTTTTTGGACATCCTGGGGACGGGAAAATCCTTCATTCGCCACACCTTTGAGCGCTTCGCAAAGCTCATTCCGGCGGAGAATTTCCTCGTCGTCACGAACCGTAAATACAAGGAGCTGGTCCTGGAGCACATCCCCGAGCTGAAGGAGAGTCAGATTCTCTGCGAGCCGATCGGTCGCAACACCGCCCCCTGTATCGCCTATGCCGCCTACACGCTGCAGAAGCTGAACCCCGAAGCCAAGATGGTCGTCACCCCTGCCGACCACCTGATCCTGGGCGAGGAGGAGTTCCGCGCCATTATCGGCGAGTGCATGGCCTTCGCCACCGAGCGCAACGCCCTGGTAACCGTGGGCATCAAGCCGACCCGTCCCGATACGGGCTATGGATACATCCAGGTATCGGATAATCAGCCCCTTTCGAAGGTGAAGTGCTTCACCGAGAAGCCCAACCTGGAGCTGGCGCAGACCTTCATCCGTTGCGGCGAGTTCTTCTGGAATTCGGGCATCTTCATCTGGAGCGTAAAGAGCATCATCGAGGCCTTCGAAAAGTATCTCCCCGAGCACCACGCCCTCTTCTCGGCCCTGCAACCCGCCCTGGGTACAGACAAGGAGGCTGCGGCTGTCGAGCAGGTCTTCTCGGAGTGTCGCGCCATCTCGATCGACTACGGCGTGATGGAGAAGGCCGACAATGTCTATGTCCGTTGTGGCGAGTTCGGCTGGAGCGATGTGGGCACCTGGGGCTCGGTCTATCAGCATTCGCGCAAAGACCGCTATGCCAATGCCGTGCCAAGCGAGGGTTGCTACCTCTACGACACGCGCTCCTCGATCGTGCAGCTGCCGAAGGATAAGATTGCCGTCATCAGCGGTCTGAAGGAGTACATCGTAGTCGATACGGAGGATGTGCTGATGATCTGCCCCCGCAGCGAGGAGCAGTCGATCAAGAAGTTTATCGACGAGGTGAAGTTCCACAATGGCGAAAAGCATATTTAGCAACATGTCCGCACTTTACGAACTATACCTAAAGTATCCGAAGATATCGACCGACACCCGGCGCATTGCACCGGGGTCGCTCTTTTTTGCCCTGCGCGGAGCCTCGTTCGACGGCAACCGTTTTGCGGCCGAGGCGCTCGAAAAGGGGGCTGCCGCCGCGATCGTGGATGACCCCTCGGTGGCGGTCGATGCGCGCTATTTTGTGGTCGAGGATACCCTCCGCGCCCTGCAGGAGCTGGCCCACGAACACCGCACCACGCTCGGCCTGCCGATCCTGGCCGTTGCCGGATCGAACGGCAAGACGACCACCAAGGAACTTGTCAGCCGCGTGCTGGCCGAGAAATTCAAACTCTACGCCACACAAGGTAACCTGAATAACCACATCGGCGTTCCGCTGACCCTCCTTGCGATGGATGCTTCGACCGAGTTGGGCGTTGTCGAGATGGGGGCAAGCGCCTGTGGCGAGATTGCCGCTCTATGCGCCATTGCCGACCCCGATTTCGGCATTCTGACCAATGTCGGTCGTGCCCACCTTGAGGGCTTCGGTGGCGAGGAGGGGGTACGTCGCGGTAAGGGCGAGTTGTACGACTACCTGGCTCAATACGAGGGCGTTGCCTTCCTGCGCGAGGAGGACGATACGCTCCGCTCGATGGCCGAGGAGCGCCCCACGCTGCGTGTCGAGGGCTACTCGGAGCAGGAGGCCGAGGGCATTGAGCACCACCTCGAAGGTGTGTACAACCGCTACAACGTAGCAGCTGCCGTGGCCATTGGCCGCTACTTCTGCATCGAGGAGGAGGCCATCCGCCGTGCCATTGCCGGCTACACGCCCGACAACAACCGTTCGCAACGCGAAGAGCTTCAGCGCAATACAGCCGTAGTAGATTGCTACAACGCCAACCCCTCGAGCATGCAGGCTTCGATCAGCCATTTCCTCGCCGAGCCGCTCGGCAAGCGCACGAAAAAGGCGATGATCCTGGGCGATATGCGCGAGCTGGGGGCCTGGTCCGAGGAGGAGCACACGAAGATGCTGCAATTGGCCCTCTCCGATCCTGCGGTCGGCATCGTGCTGGTGGGCGAGGAGTTCGGAAAAGCACGCGCCAAACTGCCCGATACGGATCGCGCAAGGTGCTCGCACTATGCCACTTGCGATGCGCTGCACCAAGCACTCGAAGAGCACCCCCTAAGCGATCATCTGCTGCTGATCAAAGCCTCGCGCGGCATCGGTCTGGAGCGCATCCTGCACCTGCTGTAACAGGTATCTAAATTTTTTTAGCCCCGAATGATACGATTCGGGGCTTTTTTGTATCCCTATTTTATTTTTTTTCGTTACTTTTGTCCGATTAGAATAATCGGAACAAACAAAACAAAAATCTATACGCTATGACACTCAACGAATACCAGGAGCACGCGCTCGAGACGGCCATCTATCCGGCCGAAAGCCGCATCATCTACCCCACGCTCGGTCTGACGGGCGAAGCGGGCGAGGTAGCCGACAAGGTGAAGAAGATCATCCGCGACAACCACAAGGAGTTTACCCCCGAGAAAAAGGCCGAGATCATGAAGGAGATCGGCGATGTGCTGTGGTACTGCGCGACCCTTTCGCACGATTTGGGCTATACGCTCGACGAGGTGGCCCAGACCAATGTCGATAAACTCCGTTCGCGCATGGAGCGCTCGAAGATTACCGGTAGCGGCGATAATCGCTAACGCGAAATTCAAAATTTAGAATTCAAAATTTAATCCACAAAAATTCAATTATTGAACTTATGCAGGAGCAAAATAAGACTTCGTTGCCCGAAAACGCCTACCGTGAGCTCAAAGCGGGCGAAAAGTACGAACCCGTGATGCCGACCGCCTCCACGCCGAAGGAGATTACCCCCTACTCGGTGGGTATGGGTCTTTTGATGGCCGTCATCTTCTCGGCAGCCGCCGCCTACCTCGGTCTGAAGGTGGGTCAGGTCTTCGAGGCCGCTATTCCGATTGCCATCATCGCCGTGGGCGTAGGCTCGGTGATGGGCAAGAAAAACATGTTGGGACAGAATGTCATCATCCAGTCGATCGGTGCCTCGTCGGGCGTGATCGTGGCAGGTGCCATTTTCACCCTGCCGGCCCTCTACATCTTAGGCCTGGAGGCCGCCTTCTGGCAGGTATTCCTCTCGTCGTTGTTTGGTGGTCTGCTGGGTATCGTGCTTTTGATCCCCTTCCGCAAATACTTCGTGAAGGAGATGCACGGCAAATACCCCTTCCCCGAGGCTACGGCTACGACCGAGGTGCTCATTTCGGGCGAGAAGGGCGGCAACCAGGCCAAGCTGCTGGCCGTAGCAGGCCTTGTGGGTGGTCTTTACGACTTTGTTGTAGGTACGTTCGGCCTCTGGGTCGATACCATCTCGACGCGCATCACGGAGTGGGGCGTAATGGCTGCCGATAAGTTCAAGGTGGTCTTCTCGCTCAACACCTCGGCAGCCGTCTTGGGTCTGGGTTACATCATCGGTCTGAAGTACGCGATGATCATCACGGCCGGTTCGTGCCTCGTGTGGTTTATCATCGTACCGCTTGTAGGTTCGCTCTGCGAGGCGCTCGACCCCGCCGCGATGGCTTCGATCCTCGGTGTGTCGAACGAGCAGCTGCTGGCCAACCCCGAGCAATTGTTCACGGCCGAGAACCTCTTCCAATTTATCGGTAAGCCCCTCGGCATCGGCGGTATCGCCATGGCCGGTATCATCGGCATCTGCCGCCAGGCAGGCATCATCCGCCAGGCAATCGGTCTGGCCGTGTCGGAGCTGGGTGGCAAGAAGGGCGCAACGGCCGCTCCGGAGCGCACGCAGCACGACCTGTCGATGAAGACGATCCTGACGATTCTCTGCGCCACGCTGATCTGCGTGCTCGTCTTCTTCCAATTCGGACTGTTGGACAACTGGCTGCAGACGATCGTGGCACTGCTGATTGTCTTCGTGATCGCCTTCTTGTTCACGACCGTGGCCGCTAACGCGATTGCCATCGTCGGCTCGAACCCCGTATCGGGTATGACGCTCATGACGCTCATCCTCTCGTCGCTCGTCCTGGTCAGCGTAGGTCTGAACGGCACGGCCGGTATGACCGCCGCTCTGGTGATCGGTGGCGTAGTTTGTACGGCCCTCTCGATGGCCGGTGGCTTTATTACCGACCTGAAGATCGGCTATTGGCTCGGCACCACGCCCCGCAAGCAGGAGGCTTGGAAGTTCCTCGGTACGCTCGTATCGGCCGCTACGGTGGCAGGCGTGATGATCGTGCTGAATAAGGCCTACGGCTTTGTGGGCGAGAACGCCCTCGTAGCCCCCCAGGCTAACGCCATGGCAGCCGTGATTCAGCCCCTCATGACGGGTGGTCAGACCCCCTGGATGCTCTACTTCTGCGGTGCTGCTCTGGCACTTGTTTTGACCGCTATCGGCGTACCCGCCCTGGCCTTCGCACTCGGTATGTTTATCCCGATGAGCCTCAACGCTCCGCTCGTAGTGGGTGGTCTGGTGGCTTGGTTCGTATCGACCCGCTCGAAGGATGCCGCCACGAACAAGGCTCGCTTTGACCGCGGTACGCTCATCGCCTCGGGCTTCATCGCCGGTGGTGCTCTGATGGGTGTCGTAAGTGCTATTCTGAAGTTCGCCAACGTGGATTGGTACCTCGGCGATTGGGCCGCATCGAAGGGTGCCGAGTGGACGGGCCTGGTGATGTATGTAGCCATCATCGCCTACTTCGCATGGCACTCGCTCAAAGCAAAAAAAGAGAATTAAAAATTGAACATTAAAAATTACGAATTATGACTCTTTTAGAGCGTTTCTTGAAATATGTATCGTATGATACGCAGTCGAACGAGGCGAGCGAGTCGTTCCCCTCGACCGACAAGCAGAAGGTGCTGTTGCAGGCGCTGAAGGAGGAGATGGAGCTGCTCGGCATGACCGAGGTCACGATGGACAAATATGGCTATGTGATGGGTACGATTCCCGCCTCGAAGGGGTGTGAGATGGCCCCCGTCATCGGCTTCATTGCCCATGTGGACACCGCCCCCGACATGAGTGGTGCGAACATCAAGCCCCACATCATCGAGTCGTACGACGGTGCCGACATCAAACTCAACGCCGCCCTGACGATGCGCGTGGAGGATTTCCCCGAGCTCGCGTTCTTCAAGGGCCACACGCTGATCCACACCGACGGCACGACGCTGCTCGGTGCCGATGACAAGGCGGGTGTAGCGGAGATCATGACCGCTACGGAGTACCTGATGAGCCATCCCGAGGTTCAGCACGGCAAGATCCGCATCGGCTTTACGCCCGATGAGGAGATTGGTCGCGGTGTCGATTTCTTCGATGTGGCCTCGTTTGGTGCCGACTTCGCCTACACGGTCGATGGCGGCATGGAGGGCGAGTTGGAGTATGAGAACTTCAACGCCGCCTCGGCCAAGGTCGAGATTCAGGGTCGCAACGTACACCCGGGCTACGCGAAGAACAAGATGATCAACGCCATCGAGCTGGCCGGCGAGTTCATGCAGCTGCTCCCCGCCTGGGAGCGTCCCGAGCACACCGAAGGTTACGAGGGCTTCTTCCACTGCGTAGGCATGAGCGGTACGGTCGAGAAGGCACAGCTCTCGTACATCATCCGCGACCACGATGCCGAGCGCTTCGAGCAGCGCAAGCGTTTCATCTGGTCGGCCATGGACTTCATGCGCGCCAAGTATGGTGGCGAGACGGTCAATGTCACGCTCAAAGACCAATATTATAATATGCGCAAGATGGTCGAGCCGCATCCGCAGGTGATCGACCGCGCCATCGAGGCGATGGAGCAGGCCGGCGTGAAGCCCCTCGTACGACCGATTCGCGGTGGTACGGATGGTGCCCGCCTCTCGTTCATGGGACTCCCCTGCCCCAACCTCTTCACGGGCGGCATGAACTTCCACGGTAAGTTCGAGTACTGCTCGCTGACGACGATGCAGAAGGCGCAGCAGGTGATCCTCAACCTCGCCCAGCTGTGGGCTAAATAGTAACCCTACTTAAACCAAGCGTATGAATCAATACGGATTTTTGAAGGTGGCAGCGGCGGTGCCCCATGTCGAGGTGGCCGACTGCGATTTCAACGCCTCGCGCATCCTGGCCCTCATGGAGCAGGCTGCCACGCGCGGGGTGGAGATCATCGCCTTCCCCGAGCTTTCGCTCACGGCCTACACCTGTGGCGACCTGATGTTGCAGCCCACGCTGCTCAACGGAGCCGAAGAGGCCCTCTCGACGGTGATTCGCAAGAGTCGCAAGTTGCCCCTGGTGGGTATCGTCGGTGCGCCCCTGCGCCACGGATCGGCCATCTACAACTGCGCCGTCATCTTCTCGCAAGGCAAGGTGCTCGGCGTAGTACCGAAGAGCTACATTCCCGACTACTCGGAGTTCTACGAAAACCGCGTCTTCACGTCGGGCGCAGGTATCACCGATGACCAGATCCTGGTCGGCGGTGTGCAGTGCGACTTCGGTGTCGATCTCACGTTCGATGTCAATGGCGTGGAGTTTGGCGTGGAGATCTGCGAGGATCTTTGGGTAGCGCAGCAGCCCTCGTCGCAGCTGGCCCTCGATGGTGCGAAGGTGATCTTCAACCTCTCGGCCTCGCCCGAGGCAGTGGGTAAGCACGCCTACCTGCGTCAGCTGGTGGTGCAGCAGTCGGCCCGCACCCTCTCGGCCTACGTCTATACCTCGGCAGGCTTCGGCGAGTCATCGACCGACCTGGTATTTGCCGGCAAGGCATTCATCGCCGAGAGCGGTCATCTGATGGCCGAGACGGATCGTTTCTCGCTCGACGAGAAGCTGATCGTGGCCGATGTCGATATCGAACTTCTGGAGTTCCAGCGTCAGCGCAACACCTCGTTCCGTGTCAATGAGTCGGGCTCGGAGAATACGGTAATCGAGATGGAGATTCCCGATCCGATGCAGAGCACGAAGCTCGATCGCACGATCAATCCCATGCCGTTCCTGCCCGAAAAGGGGCGTGAGGAGGAGACCTTCGAGGAGATCTTCGAGATTCAGTCGCATGGTCTGGCCAAGCGCATGAAACACATCGGCTCGAAGTGTGCCATCATCGGCATTTCGGGTGGTTTGGATTCGACCCTCGCCCTGCTGGCCATGGTGCGCACGTTCGATAAGCTGGGCTTCGACCGCAAGGGCATCGTGGGTATTACGATGCCGGGCTTCGGAACATCCGACCGCACCTACCGCAACGCACTGGAGCTGATGCAGTTGCTTGGCATCACCTACAAGGAGATTCCGATTGCCGAGGCCTGTCTGCAACACTTCCGCGACATCGAGATCGATCCCTCGGATCGCTCGGCCACCTATGAGAATGCCCAGGCGCGCGAGCGCACGCAGATTTTGATGGATTTGGCCAACAAGCTCAACGGCGTTGTCATCGGCACGGGCGACCTGAGTGAGCTGGCGCTCGGTTGGGCCACCTACAACGGCGATCAGATGTCGATGTACAGCCTCAACGGTTCGATACCCAAGACGATGGTGCGTGCACTGGTTGCATGGGCCGCCTCGAAGGCCGAGAATGCGCGCATAGCCGAGATTCTGCGGGATGTGGTCGCCACACCCGTCAGCCCCGAGCTGCTGCCCGCCAACGCCGAGGGTAAGATTGCGCAGAAGACCGAGGACCTGGTCGGCCCCTACGAGTTGCACGACTTCTTCCTCTACCACTTCATCAACTCGGGTTATGCCCCCTACAAGATTCTCTACATGGCCGAGTGTGCCTTTGAGGGGGAGTATACGCGCGAGGTGATTCTGGGGTGGCTGAAGGTCTTCTTCCGTCGCTTCTTCACGCAGCAGTTCAAGCGCTCGGCCATGCCCGACGGCCCGAAGGCAGGTCCGGTATCGCTCTCGCCGCGTGGCGATTGGCGCATGCCCTCCGACGCTTCGGCCCGCATGTGGCTCAAAGAGATCGAAAAATTATAACAAACCATAAAAAAATACCATGAAGAGACTTTTGATTGCAGTGGTTGCCCTCGTGGCAACCGTTTCGACCGCCTCGGCACAGTCGTGGGGCGATCTTTTGAAGCAGGTGGCCGGCTCGGCCGTGACCGAGATTGCCGACAAGGTAACCAACGGTGCGCTGTCGGATGCCGCCCTGAACGGTTCGTGGAGCTACAAGCAGCCCGCCGTGAAATTCCAGAGCGATAACATCCTCTCGTCGCTCGGCGGTTCGGCCATGGAGTCGAGCGTCACGACCCGCCTCGAGAAGGCCTATTCGTTTATCGGCATCAAGGAGGGGGCTGCCTCGTTCACCTTCAACGAGGATAAGACCTTCACCGCCAAGTTGGGTCTTGCCAAGAACCTGAGCGGTACCTACGAGTTCGACACCGAGAGCCACAAAATCACGCTTCACTTCTCGTCGGGCCTCCTGAAGAACCTCGGCTCGATGTCGGGCTACGCCTACATCTCGGGCAAGGAGCTTAAGCTCGTCTTCCCCGTGACGAAGCTTGTGAACATGATCCGCACGCTCGGTTCGAAGATCTCCTACCTGAAGACCATCACGACCCTGTTGGAGAACTACGAGAATGTCTACCTCGGCTTCGGCTTTGCCAAACCGTAACCGAATGCCCCGAAGTTTTGAAAATTCAGAGGAATTTCTTATACGAGATTCCTCTTTTTTGTTTCAATCTGTAAGCAAACAACACACATATTTCACGCAACCGCAAGCAAACAACGGATAAGCTCACTTTTAGCCCATAAAAAGTGTTGCAGAATAGGACATAAAAACATAACTTTGCCCCCTGAAAAAGGAACAAAAAAGACCAAAAAGCCGTATGAATAATCAAGTAGAACAGTTTGTCGAGGAGTTCATGGCTAAAATTGTAGCCAAGAACCCCAATGAGCCGGAGTTTCACCAGGCTGTGCGTGAGGTAGCCGAGTCGCTTGCCCCGCACATCGTAGCCAGCCCCGTGCTGCAAAAGATGAAGATTCTGGAGCGCATTGCCGAGCCGGAGCGTGTCATTATCTTCCGTGTCCCCTGGCTCAACGACAAGGGCGAAATCGAGATTAACCGCGGTTACCGCGTGCAGATGAACAGCGCCATCGGTCCCTACAAGGGCGGTATCCGCTTCCACCCCTCGGTGAACCTCTCGATTTTGAAGTTCCTGGCCTTCGAGCAGACCTTCAAGAACTCGCTTACGACCCTCCCGATGGGTGGTGGTAAGGGTGGTTCGGACTTCAACCCCAAAGGCAAATCGGACAACGAGGTGATGAAATTCTGCCAATCGTTCATGACCGAGCTTCAGAAACACATCGGCCAGGATACCGACGTACCGGCCGGTGACATTGGTGTAGGCGGTCGTGAGGTGGGCTACATGTTCGGCCAATACAAGCGACTGCGCGACGAGTTCACGGGTACGCTTACGGGCAAGGGGCGCGATTGGGGCGGTTCGCCGCTGCGCCCCGAGGCTACGGGTTACGGTGCCTGCTACTTTGCCCAGGAGATGTTGGCCACGCGCGGCGAGTCGTTCGAGGGCAAGACGGTCTGCATCTCGGGTTCGGGTAATGTGGCACAGTATGCCTGCCGCAAAGCCATCGAGCTGGGCGCGAAGGTTGTAACGCTTTCCGATTCAACGGGTTACATCTACGACCCCGACGGCATCGACCTCGAGAAGTGGGAGTATGTCATGGAGCTGAAAAACATCTTCCGCGGTCGTATCAAGGAGTATGCCGAGCAGTATCCTTCGGCCGTCTATCACGAGGGGAAGCGTCCCTGGGGCGAGAAGTGCGATATAGCCATGCCCTGCGCCACGCAGAACGAGCTGAATGGCGAGGAGGCTCAGATGCTGGTCGATAACGGTTGTATCTGCGTCACGGAGGGTGCCAATATGCCCTCGACACCCGAGGCCATCCGCATCTTCCAGCAGCACAAGCTGCTCTACGCCCCGGGTAAGGCTTCGAATGCCGGTGGTGTGGCCACTTCGGGTCTGGAGATGTGCCAGAACTCGATGCGCCTAACGTGGTCGCCCGAGGAGGTGGACGAGAAGCTGCACGCCATCATGAAGAATATCCACGAGGTCTGCGTACGCTACGGCAAGCAGGAGGATGGCTATATCAACTATGTGGTGGGTGCCAACATCGGAGGCTTTATGAAGGTGGCCAATGCCATGTTGGCGCAAGGTCTGGTATAAAGTGTAAGAGAGATAACGTATGCAAGGAAAGGAGCGGTTGCAAAATCGCTCCTTTTTTTGTATATTTGTGCAGTTACCTACTTACACAAACACCATGAAACACTTGCTAACCTTCCTGTTGCTCCTTGCAACAACCTCGCTCCACGCGCAGACGACGGTCGAAAAGTGGGGCTGTGCCGAGCTGAGCTTCACGCATGAAGCCCAAGGCAACCCCTTTGATGTAACGCTGGAGGCCACCTTCACCAATGGCGATCAGAGCCTCTCCGTGCGCGGTTTCTACGATGGGGACAACACCTACCGCATCCGCTTCATGCCCACCGAGGAGGGCACCTGGAGCTACACGACCCGCAGTTCGGCGCGTGCCCTGAATCGTCAGAAGGGTACGATCGAGGCCACCGCACCGACCGCTGCAAACCGCGGTATGGTAACCACGGATGGCGCGCTCGGCTTCCGCTACGCCGAGGGCGATCGCTACCACCCGTTCGGTACGACGAACTATGCGCTGGCACTCTTCCGTCCCGAGATTCAGGAGCAGACGATCCAGTCGCTCTCCAAGGCCGGTTTTAACAAGACGCGCCTCTGCATCCTGCCGAAGGACTACCCCACTGAGCACGATGCACCGACCGTTTTCCCCTTTGAGATGGTTTCAAAATCGGTTGATGAGGCCGGCAAGACGGTCTATAAGTGGGACTTCACGCGCCCCAACCCCGCCTTCTTCCAGAACCTCGACCGCCGCATCCTGCAACTGCAGGAGCTGGGTATCGAGGCCGACCTGATCCTCTTCCACCCCTACGACAAGGGTGTCTGGGGCTTTGACCGCATGGGCGAGGAGTTCGACCGCAAATATTTAGAGTACCTGGTGGCCCGCGTGGGCAGCTATCGCAACGTGTGGTGGTCGCTGGCCAACGAGTGGGACCTGGTGCGCACGAAGAAGTATGAGGATTGGAAGACCCTCACGCGCATCGTAGTCGAGGCCGATCCCTATCGTCACCTCTGCTCGATCCACGGTGGTTCGGCCGTCTATTACGACTACCACATGCCCGAATATACGCATGTCAGCTTCCAGGACGAAGGTCCGCTCTTTACGATGACCGCCGCCGGCACGATGCGCCAAATCTTCCGCAAGCCCGTCATCGCCGATGAGATCGGTTACGAGGGTAATACTGCCTTCCGCTGGGCTCGTTGGAGTCCGCAGTACATGACCCACCTTGTCACGAACGGCATCATGGGCGGCATCTACGTCACGCATGGCGAGTGCTACAACGCCCCGGGCGTGAAGGATTGGGTCTTCTGGTCGGATGGCAGCGTACTGCGTGGCAAGAGCTGGGAGCGCATCGCCTTCCTGCGTAAGATTGTCGAGGAGGCTCCCGAGCAGATTCGTCCCGCCGACATCTGCCGCGACGAGGTGACCTCCACAGCGGGTGAGGGCTACTTCTTCGTCTACCTCGGTCAGCAGATCATGCGCGACTGGGTCTTCAACCTGCCCGACTCGAATTCGCGCTTTAAGCGCATCCAGGAGGGGGATAAGTTCCGTGTCGAGATCATCAACCTGTGGGATATGACCATCGAGGAGTGCCCCACGATCTTCGAGGCCACGGAACGTATCAACTACCGCCACTACGACAAGGGCCACCGTCTGGTGCAGCTCCCCGAAGCGCCCTACCTGCTGCTACGCATCCGGAAAGTTGAAAGTTAAAAGTTGAGAGTTGAGAATCAAAAAGCGGTCGTCAAATTACGACCGTTTTTTTGATTTTAGAGGAGCAGATTTTGTTATGACGAAGTTCGGCCCGGATGGGACATACTGCGCGTATTTCCCATTCAGGCCGAACAAGGAAGGGCAAAAGATGCCCTATAAAATCGAAAAGTCTATTTCCACAATTGAGCAGGATACTTACCCTCCTCAATCATCTTTTGGATGGCAGCCACCAAGGCGGGTTTATCCTCCTTGTAGGTTACACCGTGCCACTGGGCAGCCGAGCGCAGTACGCGGAGCTTCGAAGTGCCGTCGGCGATGAGCTTATTGACCATCGTGGGGATGTAGAACTCGCCCTTGATGTGGTCGGGATTCTCCTTGAACCACTGCTTGAAGTAGTTCTCGGTGTGGGTGAAGTAATCGGGCGTAAAGCCGAAGAGGTTCATCGACACGGGGGTATCCTCCTCCAGGGGCTGATCCTCGCCCAGGTCGTGGAAGACGATCTGACCCGAGGGCATGCGCTCGATCTTCGTGCGCTCGACCATCGAGGTAAGGTTCTGCTCCTCATCCACACCGCAGACACCGCGCGATACGGTACCATTCTCCGAGAGGGTCAGGTTCAGGTTGTAGGCCACCATGCAGTAGCGGTCGGTCGAATCGCCGAGCTGCGAGAGGTAGTCGCCAATGGTCTGATAGGCCTCGGCACCGTAGAAGTCGTCGGCATTGATCACGGCAAAGGGCTCCTTTACGACCTCTTTGGCCATCAATACGGCGTGGTTCGTACCCCACGGCTTTACACGACCCTCGGGAACCGTGCAGCCCTCGGGCAGGTAGTCGAGCTCCTGGAAGACAAACTCCACCTCGATCTTACCGCCAAAGCGCTCCTTCGAGAATACCTCGCGGAACTCCTTTTCAAAGGCGTGACGAATCACAAAAACGACCTTGCCAAAGCCTGCGCGAATGGCATCGTAGATCGAATAATCAATAATGGCCTCGTTGTTGGGGCCTACACCGTCCATCTGTTTCAACGAACCGTAGCGCGACCCCATACCGGCAGCCAGCACCAATAAAGTAGGTTTAACCATCATATTCTTGTTTTGAATGTTGTTCTTTCGTGCATCAAAGTTAAAAAAATCAAATCAAAGCGCCAAAGATTCATGCAATTTTGGTTATCTTTGTCCGTTAGTAAGAAAGTAAACTTTCTTCACACGCTAAAAAACGACCTGCACGATGCAATTTTTCAAGAAGATAGCAACCCTGTGGCGCGCGCTTTTCACGAAGCGTCGTCTTTCGATCACGCGCGTCGAGGACCCCGGTGACGAGTGGCACATGCACCTCTCGCCGGCAAGCCTTGTCGCAGCTGCCATTTCGTTCCTGATCGTGATGTTTATCCTGGTGCTGACGCTGGTAGCCTACTCGCCCGTGTTGGAGATGCTGCCCGGATTCCGTAGCGAAGCGAACCGCTCACGCGAAAACCTAATGCAGAGCATCATCCGCCTCGACTCGATGGAGCGCGTGATGAACCAGATGATGACCTACAACGAGAATATCGCAATGATCATGGCCGGCAAGAGCCCCGTAGCCCGCACCGTGGAGGCCTCGGACAGCACGCGCCAAAGCACGATCCTTGTGATGCCCTCCGAGGAGGATTCGCTCCTGCGTGCCCAGATGGAGGGCGAGGGCCCCTACAACCTGCAACACGATGCCGCCCGTCGCGCCGTGCGCGAGGCGATCGAGCTGCTGCGCCCCGTGGAGGGTATCATCACCGAGCACTTCTCGATCGAGGAGGGTCGTTTCGGCCTCTCGATTGCAGCCAATGCGGCGGATCGCGTGACGGCCATCGACAACGGCACGGTGATCGCCTCGGTGTGGAGCCCCGAGACGGGTCAGCAACTCCTCATCCAGCACCGCGAGCGACTGATTGCCGTCTACAAAAACCTCTCGGAGCCTACCGTGACGGTGGGTCAGACGGTGCGTGCCGGCGAGCTGGTGGGCTACACGATGCAGGAGGAGAGCACCAAGGAGGAGGAGAAACCCTTCATCCTGGAGCTGTGGAACGACGGCAAGCCGGTCGATCCCGAAGGTTACATTGTATTTTAAGAGAGATCAACATAAAGCATGAAACAGAAACTCTGTATTCTCGGCTCGACCGGTTCGATTGGTGTCCAGACGCTGGATATCGCCCGTGAGAACCCCGACCGTTTCGAGGTGCGCGTTTTGACGGCTCATCGCCAATGGGAGCGACTGGCCGAGCAGGCTCGTGCCTTTGATGTGGATACGGTGGTCATTGCCGACGAACGATACTATACCCCGCTGAAAGAGGCCCTGGCCGATACCGACACGAAGGTCTATGCCGGCGAGGAGGCCGTGGCACAGGTGGCCGGAGGGGGCGACACGGATGTAGTCGTGAATGCCCTGGTCGGCTATGCCGGCTTGGCTCCCACGGTGGCCACGATCGAAAAACGCAAGAAGCTGGCCCTGGCCAACAAGGAGTCGCTGGTCGTAGGCGGCGAGCGTGTGATGGCGCTGGCGCGCGAAAAGCAGGCCCCGATTATCCCGATCGACTCGGAGCACTCGGCCATCTTCCAGTGTCTGGTCGGGGAGCGTTCTCCCCTCCGCCGACTCATCATCACCTGCAGCGGTGGTTCGTTCCGCGACCTCAAGGCCGAGGAGCTCAAACATGTCACCGTGGAGCAGGCCCTGCGCCATCCGCAATGGGATATGGGTGCCAAGATCACGATCGACTCCTCGACCCTCGTCAATAAGGGTTTCGAGGTGATCGAGGCGCATTGGCTCTTCGATGTGCCGGCCGAGAAGATCTCCGTCATCCAGCATCCGCAGTCGATCATCCACTCGATGGTCGAGTTCGACGATGGTGCGATCAAGGCCCAGCTCGGTACGCCCGATATGCGCATGCCGATCAGCTATGCCCTGCTCTTCCCCGAGCGTGCACACCGCCCCACGGAGCGCTTCAACTTCCTGAACCACCCCGAGCTGAGCTTCTCGGAGGTCGATCGAGCGAAGTACCCCGCACTCGACATCGCCTACGACTGCCTCAAGCGCAAGGGCACGGCTGCCTGCGTGATGAACGGCTCGAACGAGGTGGCCGTAGGGGCCTTCCTGGCGGGTCGTTGTGCCTGGCTCGACATCGTGCGCACGATCGAGTACGCCCTCACGAAGGCCGATTTCAAGCTCAACCCCACGCTCGAAGACTACGCCGCCTCGAACGAAGAGTCGCGCCGTCTGGCCACCGAATTTCTTAAGTTGTAACACCCATCAATTCGATTACTGATACCCATGGATATTGTCATTAAACTGCTTCAATTTTTCCTCTGCTTCACCGTCATTGTCGGTCTGCATGAGTTCGGACACTATATTACGGCACGCATCTTCAAGATTCGTGTCGAGAAATTCTTCATCTTCTTCGACCCCTGGTTCTCGCTCTTCAAGTTCAAGCACAAGGATACGGTATACGGCCTCGGCTGGTTGCCCCTGGGCGGCTATGTGCAGATCGGCGGCATGATCGACGAGTCGATGGACAAGAGCCAGATTGAGGGCCCGGTACGCCCCGACGACTTCCGCGCCAAGCCCGCCTGGCAGCGCTTTATCGTGATGATTGCCGGCGTGGTGATGAACCTGCTGACGGCCATCGTCATCTACTGCGCCGTCTGCTACACCTGGGGCGAGAGCTACCTGGCCAACGAGGATGTAGCGTGGGGCTACGAGTTCAACGAGGCGGCCGAGGAGCTGGGCTTCGTGGATGGCGATAAGATCCTGACGATCAATGGCGAGAAGATCGAAAACGCGGCGCTGATTGTCAATTCGCTCCTGCTGACCGATGGCGACTGCACGGTCGAGGTGGAGCGCGACGGAGTGGCCGAAACACTGGAGCTACGGATGGATGCGCTGATCGAGATGCGCCGCGCCGAGGGCTATAAAGGATTCCTCACGCCCCACATACCCTTCATTGTCGATAGCGTAAACTTCGCCTCGGCGGCTGCCCTGCAACACGGCGACCGCGTCGTTTCGGCCGACGGGTTGGCATCGAACGACCTTGCAACCGTACGCCAATACATCCACGATGCGGCCGGTAGCGATGTGCGCCTCACGGTGGAGCGCGCGGGCAACCTCGTCGAGGTGGTTGTGCCCGTCACGGAGGAGGGTGTACTCGGTATCACGCTCCTCAACCCGATCACGCACCGCACGCGCGAATACACCCTGCTGGAGGCGATTCCTGCCGGTCTGAAGCGTGCCGGCACGACGATTGCCGACTATTGGGAGCAGCTCAAGCTCATCGTAAAGCCCGAGACGAAGATGTACGAGGAGCTGGGTGGCTTTATCGCCATCGGCAGCATCTTCTCGCCCGAGTGGAATTGGCTCGAGTTCTGGCTCAAGACCGCCTTCCTCTCCATCATCCTGGCCGTGATGAACATCCTGCCGATTCCCGCCCTGGATGGCGGCCATGCCCTCTTCACCTTCTGGGAGATGCTCACGGGTCGCAAGGTTAGCGACAAGGTGCTGGAGGTAGCCCAATATATCGGCTTGGGTATCCTGCTGGTGCTGCTTGTCTATGCCAACGGTAACGACATCTACCGATTCTTCATCAAATAACGCATGAAACGACTGCTCATACTCCTGATAGCCACCCTCGCCTTTACGGCCTGCTCCGAGAAGGAGGGGGAGGTGTTCTATACGGCCCTCTACCCCATCGTGCAACTGGAGGTCGAGGTGACACTCTCGGCAGCCAACGAGGAGGCCGAGGCCGCGATTCGCAGCCGCGTGGAGGCCGACTCGCCGATGCTCACGACGGGCTCTTTCCGCCTCGACTTCAACCGCTTTGACGGCGGTGTGCTCTACATCACGCGCGAGGCGGGGGATGCAACCCTCACGGGTAGCTTCACGAAGCAACCCGCAGCCCGCGAGATGACCTTCACGGTCGAGGAGCAGAGCTACACGGTCACGGAGACGGCCTACATCAACGAGTCGGGGTTAGAGTGCCTGCGCTTCTCGACCGACCTGACGGATTACTACCGCGAGGTGTTGCAGGACGAGACGATCACCTCGGTTGTCCGCTACCTCTACACCTCCCACCCTGCCTATTAACCACAAATCAAGAACGACGATGGCGAAAGTAAAGAAGGCTTTTTTCTGCCGTAACTGCGGTTTCGAAGCCCCCAAATGGTTGGGCAAATGCCCCTCGTGTGGGGAGTGGAACAGCTTTACGGAGGAGGTAATTGCCCGCGAAGGGTCTACCCCCTCGCTCCAGGCGGCTGCCTCGGTGGAGCGTTCGCGCCCGCAGCGCCTCAACGAGATTCGCCAAAACGACCATCGCCGGATCGACACGGGATGCAGGGAGGTAAACCGCGTACTGGGTGGCGGTTTGGTACCGGGGTCGCTCGTCTTGCTGGGTGGCGAACCGGGCATCGGTAAATCGACCCTCTCGCTGCAACTCGCCCTGGCCGAGAATCGGCTCAAGACACTCTATGTATCGGGCGAGGAGTCGGCCGAGCAGATTCGCATGCGTGCCGACCGTATCGGCATCCGCAACGAGGAGTGCCTGATCTACGCCGAAACCCTCTTGGAGAACATCACCACGCAGATCGTCGAGCTGAAGCCCGATGTGGTGGTCATCGACTCGATCCAGACCATCTATAGTGAGGTGCTCGACTCCTCAGCCGGCAGCGTATCGCAGATCCGCGAGTGCGCTGCCACGCTCTTAAAATATGCCAAGACGACCGGCACGGCGATCTTCATCATCGGCCACATCACGAAGGACGGCACGATTGCCGGCCCGAAGATTCTGGAGCACATCGTCGATGTCGTTCTCCAATTCGAGGGCGACTCGAACAACTGCTACCGCATCCTGCGCGGCATCAAGAACCGCTTCGGTGCCACGTTCGAGATCGGTGTATTCGAGATGCTGGATGCGGGCCTGCGAAGCGTCGAGAATCCCTCGGAGATTCTCCTCTCGCACTACGAGGAGCCGCTGAGCGGTATTGCCGTGGGTGCTTCGGCCGACGGTTTGCGCCCCTACCTGATCGAGGTGCAGGCGCTGGTGAGTGGTGCTGCCTACGGCACACCGCAACGCTCGACCACGGGATTCGATGCCCGCCGTATGAATATGCTCCTGGCCGTATTGGAGAAGCGGGTGGGGATGAAGATGTTCCAGAAGGATGTCTTTCTGAACTTCGCCGGAGGCTTCAAGGTGGCCGATACGGGGCTCGACCTGGCTATCCTGGCCGCCGTGATCTCCTCCTACTTCGATCGTCCGATCGCCGAGGGGGTCTGCTTCGCAGGCGAGGTGGGCCTTTCGGGCGAGGTGCGCCCTGCCCCCCGTACCGAGCAGCGCATCAGCGAGGCGGCACGTCTCGGCTTCAAGGCCATCGTCGTATCGGGCTACATCACCAAGAGCCTCAAAGCCCCCAAGGGGTTGCGCATCATCTCGATCAACAACATCATGGAGCTTCCCAAAGCGATGTTTATGGAATAGTTTTTGCGCTTGCTCCCCCTAAAAAGGGAACAAGATGCCAAAAACGAGATCTGTTGTACTGGGCGGTGTAGGATTCATCGGCTCCCACCTCTGTCGCGAACTGATCAACCGAGGCCACGAGGTCTTTGCGATCGATATCCGCGACATTACGCATGCCCCCATGCTGCGCACGGTAGCACACGAGGGGTCATTTCACTTTATTCATCACAACATCATCCACCCCTTCGGGATTCGTTGCGACGAGATTTACAACCTCGCCGCCCCCTCGATGGTGCGCTACAACCGTGCCCTGCCGATCGAGACGCTGCGCGTGGCGATGGTCGGTTCGATCCATGCCCTCGACACGGCGCGCACGGAGCATGCCCGCGTCGTGCTGGCCTCCACGGGGAGTATCTGCAGCCGCTCGGCGACCAACGATGAGGGGATCAACTCGACCACCCAGGAGTGGCTCATCGAGGGCAAATTGGCGGCCGAGTCGCTCCACCGCGCCTATCGGCAGGAGTGCGGCGTAGATACACGCATTGCCCGCATCTTCAACAGCTACGGGCCGGGATGCGACCTGATGGATCAACGTGTCGTGACAAAATGGATCGTGGCGGCGCTACAAAATCGGGACCTGGTAATCGAGGGGACGGGCGAGCAACGCCGTTCGTTCTGCTACATTTCGGACGTGGTGGAGGGGTTGATTACCCTGATGCAGGCTTTGCCAGCCAACCATACGCGCACGGTGCACCTCGGAAGCGAGGAGCCGATCGCCCTACTCGACCTCGCCCAACGCATCATCCACCTCACGGGAAGCCGTTCGCGCATCGTGCACACCGCACCCCGTCGCAACGAGGCTCAATCGCGGCAAGCCAACCTCGAGCTTACCCGGCGCGAGATGGGTTGGCGACCCTCAATCTCGCTCGACGAGGGGCTGCGGCGCACCATCGGCTACATCGAGCGGGAGCTCTCGGAGCGAGCCGGTTCCTTCTGCTCGTGGATCGAAATCAACCAATAAAAAAACGTAACTATGCCACAATTCGAACAACTGATTTGGCAGGAGAAGCTGACCTTTGTCGCCTTCTCGGCCACCTGGTGCCCCGCCTCGAGGCAGATGGAGCCGATCATCAACCAATTTGCGGAGCGGATGAGCCACCGCACCGACATCCTGAGCATCGATATCGACGATCCGCACTTCGAGGCGGTCGTGAAGCGGTATCATGTCGTTTCGGTGCCGACACTGATGTTTTTCCGACGGGGCGAGATGCTTTGGCGCGAAAGCGGGGCGGTGAGTTACCACCACCTGATGACAATTTTAGAGGAGTTGGAGGAGTACGAACTGGCCGGGCACTACTATTAGTGGCCCGCATTTAGAGGATCTGCCACGCAAGCTCCTCCTTCAGATAGAGCTCCGTAGGGGTCGTTCCGAGCGATGAAAGGCGGTCGAGGACGGCCTCTTTTTGCGACGGACCGCTATTGGCATAGTGCGCCCAAAGGGCCACGGAGGCCTGATTTAATAGGCGATGCTCCGCATGGCAGGCCACCTTAAGCGCCCGATCGAGCCACAGCCAATCGACATCCGATCGGCGTGCGGCGGCTCTCAGCAGCGCATAACGAGCATAGAGCGAAGGATGGCTGATCAACTGCTCAAAAAGGGCGGCAAAATCCGTGACATGGCTCAGCAAGGCATAGGCAGCCTCCTCGGCAAGCTCCGAGTTATTCAAGGCATCGAGCCACCGTCGGGCATCGTCCATCGTCTGCCAAGTCGCAGGATCGGCCAGGTGCAGGGCCGCAAGTTGCAGGCAGCGCACCTGCTGGGTCATCAAAAAGCGGGCAAACTCCTCGTCTCGCTCCGCCTCCAACGCACGCACCTTTTGGCGCACCGTCACCAGGCTCACGCCATAGTTCAGGCCGTAGCGTGTGCCGTCGTAGTGCATCGTATCGGCCACCAGACCGTTACGCTCGCGGCGAAACGCCCCGAGCAAGGCAACCATGCGCGAGGTATGGGAGGACATCTTTGAAAGGGATTTTTAGCGACGCTTGGGCTGTGCAAGCTGAATCATGCGACCGAACTGGAAGAGGGGCAGCACTTCACGCGCCACCTCCTCGCCACGCACCTGAATCGAGCAGGCGGCACGGTTGGCCACCATGGCCGATACGGTCATGGTCTCCTTCACACCGGCCTCGGGAACGGGCGACTCGACCGTCTCCGCAGGGGTAATCTGCAACACCACCATATCGCCCGTCAGGTCGCTCGACGGCACGATGCCATCCACAGCGCTCAAGCGACATACGACATACTGCTGCTTCGTGCTCTCGGGCGAGAGGACAAAACGACGCACCTCGCTGCGCACGGTACGCTTACCGAGGAAGAGCTCCAGCAAAGCCTGCTCCTGTCGGGCGATCTCCTCCAGGGCGCTCTTCAGACCCTCGCCAAAGACATGCTCGCCTGCCTCGCCCGTGATAAGCTCCGTGCGGTGACGGCGCAACGAGAAGATCGAGTTGGCAGCCATCAGGGCGGCATCCTCCAACGTCGTGGCCGAGGTCGAGCTCTTATCGGGCTGGATCATCGAGAAATCCTCCTCGGCATCGGCATAGCTAAACTGCTTGGTCGGCGCAGCCTCGAAGGGCTGCTGCACGAAGCTCGAAGCATCGGCCAGGCCGATGGCGGCACGCTTCACGCGCCACTCCATCTTATCGGTCAGCGGAGCACGCACACCGAGCAACTTCTGCGCATAGCGGGCATAAGGGCCGCAAATCGTGCGCTCGCACTCGGCCTCGATATCGACCGTGAGGGTCGTCGTAGGGGCCGAAAGCGCCACACCGTTCGCCGTATCCACCACCCCGACAAGGGCGATGTAGGGGTTATTCTGAGCCATCAGGGTTGCCGCCGAAAAGAGCAGGGCAACCAGCATAAGCAGTCGTTTCATAGCTTCCTAAAGTTTGGTTTGTAGGACAAAAATAGCAGATTTTGTGTAACTTTCAAAATTTGAGGTAAAAATCGCGGGTCAGCGTGCGATACTCCTCCGTGTAGGTTTCGTGTTCGCCCGTGCCAATCATCAGCTCATCGGTCGGCTTGGCCGCGCGAGAAGAGCCTATGTGGGCCATCTCCAACAAGAGACGTTTGGCCGGATGGCGGGGTGTGGTGCGCACCTCCGTACGACGGATAACGCGCAATTTGTCGGCACTCAACGCCTCGAAACGGGCAGCCTCCGTCAGGGGCAGCACCACGGCAAAGCGACCCTCGGGTTTTAAGAGCCTCTCGACCGCCTCGATCAACTCCTCAAAGGGCAGCGCAACGGCGTGGCGCGCCAGCGTTCGACCCCGATCGGGGCATTGCAACGATTCGATAAAGAAGGGCGGATTCGAGACAATCAGGTCGAAAGGCTCGGCCGAGAAGGCCTGCACGGGCGTTTGCTCAAAGTGCACACGAGCACTCCAGGGCGAACGATCGCCATTGAGGCGCGCCTCCTCCACGGGGTCGATATCGATGCCCCACACCTCGGCCTCGGCCGTTCGCTGGGCCAGCATCAGGGCAATCACACCCGTTCCCGTGCCGATATCGAGGATGCGCCCTTCTGCGCCGTCCAATCCGACCCAAGCACCCAACAGCACCCCATCCGTACCCACCTTCATCGGGGTTGCGGATTGGATAACCTCAAACTGTTTGAATCGAAAGCGGGACATCGGCGGCTACTTTTTATTGGGCAATCTGCCCATCCTCGATGCGGATGCAACGGTCGGCCGTTGCGGCCAGCTTCTCGTCGTGCGTAACGATCACGATGGTCTGCCCCGTGCGTTCACGCAGCTCAAAGAAGAGGCGGTGAATCTCGTCACGGTTGCGCGAGTCGAGGTTACCCGACGGCTCATCGGCCAGCACCACGGCGGGATCGTTGATCAGCGCGCGGGCAATCGAGACACGCTGCTGCTCGCCACCCGAGAGTTGCGAAGGCTTATGGTCCAGGCGACCCTCAAGCCCCATCATCGTCAGCAGTTCACGCGCCCGTTGCTCCACCTCGCGGCGATCACGACCGGCAATCAACCCCGGAATCGAGACATTCTCCAAGGCCGAAAATTCGGGCAATAGGTGGTGGAATTGGAAGACAAAGCCGATACGGCGGTTGCGAAAGCGCGAAAGCGCATCATCGCTGAGCTTCGTCACATCGTGTCCGTCAATCTCGATCTGCCCCTCATCGGCACGCGACAGGGTACCGATAATCTGTAGCAGGGTCGTCTTACCCGCACCGCTGGCACCGACAATCGAAATCAACTCCCCCTTTTTGACCTCCAACGAGATCCCCTTCAGTACTTCCAACGTACCGAAGCGCTTGTGAATATTGCTAACCTTTATCATCTTTGCATGGCTGTTTTTTCGTAGTAATTATAGAGATCGACCACCTGACGGGCGGCGGCGACATCGTGCACACGCAAGATCGAAGCCCCTCGGCGGAGCAGCTCCCAATGCAGGGCCGTCGTTGCAGGCAGTGCCGCATCCTTCGCAATTCCCAAGGGGAGGGTGACCATCGACTTGCGCGAAATGCCCACCAGAAGCGGATAACCCAGCGCCGTAAGCTCCTCCAAAGCGGCCAAGAGTTGATACTCCTGCTCACGCTCTTTGGCAAAGCCGAAGCCCGGATCAAGCACAATCTGTTCGGCTTGCACACCCACCGTAAGCATCCGCTCCACGCGCTCCGCAAGCCAGGCACGCACCTCACCGACCACATCCCGGTAGGCCGTGAGCTGCTGCATCGTCTTGGGCGTTCCGCGCATGTGCATCGCTACATACTTCACCCCCGTCTCGGCCACCAGGCGATAGATCGCCTCATCGTGGCAGCCTCCCGTCACATCGTTGATCATCGTGACCCGATAGCGCTCCACGGCACGGCGCGCCACCTCCTCGCGGAAGGTATCGACCGACCACACGGGCCATACGTTTCGCTCACGGCACACCTCCTCGGCCACCTGCAGCCCCACCTCCAGGCGTTGCCACTCCTCTTCGGGGCTGATCTCCTCCGCGCCCGGGCGGGTCGAATAGCCCCCAAAATCGAGCAGATCGGCACCCGATCGCAGATGCTCCTCGATCGTTGCGCGCAGCTCATCGCAACTCGGCATCTGCCCCGTGCCCGTATAGAAGGAGTCGGGGGTGCAATTCACGATGCCCATCACCTGACGGGGATATGATATCGGGGCACTCATAGGCGATTTTTGAAACGGAAATCGAGCTCCTGCACCATCGGTTCAAGCTCCTCCTCGAAGATATTGACAAGCGATACATCAGCTCGGTCGCGCAGTTCGTCATCGCTCATCTGGGCAGCCATGCGGCTCAGGATCTGCTCCCGATCGGCTCCGTCACGCTTCATGGCGCGCTCCAGCCGCAACGGCTGGGGAGCCAAGACGGCCACGACACGATCCAGGTGCTTATCCAGCCCCGCCTCGTAGAGAATAGCACTTTCGAGTACCACATACTCCCCGGCCTGCTCCTCGGCCCAACGCTCAAAATCGGCCGTGACGGCGGGATGCACCAACCCATTCAGCGCCTCGCGCGCCTCCTCGCTGCCGAAAATCTGCTTGGCAAGGTAGGGGCGGTTCAACCCCTCGGCCGTATAGCTCTCCTCGCCAAAGCAGGCGATGATGGCCTCCTTCAGCCCCTCATCCTCCGCCATGAGGCGCTTGGCGGCGGCATCGGTGTCATAAACAGCTACACCGCGTGTCGCAAACAAACGACACACGGTGCTCTTACCGCTTCCGATACCTCCGGTGATTCCGACCTTAAACATTACTCGACGAATTTTTGAAGGGGCGGAACATCGCCGATCGAGACAATCTTAATATCGGTACAACGCACCGAAATAGCATTCTGCAACGACTGGGGATCGATCAAGAGCATGCCGTAGGTCTCCTCTTCATAGGAGGTCTTGGTGCGCAGCTCCGACAAGGGAATACGCAACACCTTATCGTGGTAGACACGATAGCCGAAGAGGTTCGTACCAACCCCCTCCACCACACAGGTAATCTGAAACTCGTTGCCCTCGACATTGAGGCGCATCACCTGGTCGGTGGTATAGGTATAGCTCAGCTTGGCGATGTACCAAAGGATAAACGAAGCAATCAGCAGCACCACAAAGACGGGCGACACGCTGCGACGAATCCACGAGACGATTTTTTCCATAGCTACGCAATAAGGCAATATATATTTATACAAAGGTATAAATTTATTCGAAATAATTGCCCCGCCGAAGGCATAAAAAAAGCCCCACGATTACTCGCAGGGCTTTTCTTATAGCGGATTGAGAAATTACTTCTTCAGCTCCTTCTTCTTGTCGGCACGAGCCATCAGGTCGTAAGCGATCGGCGTAGCCACGAAGATCGTAGCAGCCGTACCGATGCAGACACCGAGGATCAGGGCGAAGATGAAACCACGGATCGTCTCACCACCGAAGAGGAAGATGGCGATCAGGGTTACCAACGTCGTAGCCGAGGTATTGATCGTACGAGACAAGGTCGAATTGATAGCCTTGTTCACATTCTCGGCCAGGGCACGCTTCGGGTAGAGACCCAGGAACTCGCGGATACGGTCGAATACCACCACCGTATCGTTGATAGCGTAACCGATGATGGTCAGGATAGCGGCGATGAAGGCCTGGTTAACCTCCAGGTTGAAGGGCAGCAGACCGTAGAAGATCGAGAATACACCGATGATCATGAAGGCGTTTACGGCCAGCGCAATCGTAGCACCCGAAGCCCACTGCCAACGCTTGAATCGCAGCGTGATGTAGAGACCGATAGCGATCAGCGAGAAGATCACCGAGTAGATGGCGTTCCAGGTCGTATCCTTGGCAATCGAAGGACCAATCTTGTCGGCATTCAAAATACCGTTCTCGTCCGTCTGAGTGTTGCGGAACTGCTCGAAGGTGATATCATACGAGTAGAGACCCTTCATAGCCTCGTAGAGGATCTGCTCTACCTCGGCCGTAGCCTCATCCGACGTGTCGTCGAAACGATACTGCGTCACGATGCGCATCTGGTTCTCGCCACCATACTGCTTCACCTCATACGAAATCGACGATGCATCAGCATCCTCCACCTGTGCGAACTGAGCAGCCAGGTTAGCACGCACCTCCTCAGCCTCAACGGCCTTGTCGAAGCGTACTACATAAGCACGACCACCCGTGAACTCGGCACCGAGGTTCAGACCGCGAACGGCGAACGAGATGCACGACAGACCCAGCACAACAGCTACCACGATGTAGGCCGTCTTACGCTTCGAGAGGAAGTCAATCTTCGTGTTGTTGAGGAAGTTCTCCGACCAGGGACGCGAGAACGAAATCTCGCCAAACTTGGCAACAGCCCACTCAATCAACAGACGCGTAATAAATACAGCGGTAAATACCGAGGTGATGATACCGATAACGAGCGTCGTAGCGAAGCCCTGTACCGGGCCCGTACCGAAGACGAAGAGCACGATACCCGTGATAATCGTCGTCAGCTGACCGTCGATAATAGCCGAGTAAGCCTTCTGGAAACCATCCTTGATAGCGAGCGAAAGGCCCTTACCACCACGCAGCTCCTCCTTGATACGCTCGTAGATAATCACGTTGGCATCCACTGCCATACCCATCGTCAGTACGATACCGGCGATACCCGGGAGGGTCAGTACGGCACCGAACGATACGAGCACACCCATCAAGAGGAATACGTTGGTCAAGAGGGCGATATCGGCCATCCAACCGGCCGTCTTGTAGAACAGACCCATGTAGAGCAGGACGAGGATGAAGGCGATCACGAACGACAACAGACCTGCGTTGATCGACTCCTGACCCAGCGACGGACCTACCACGGTATCCTGGATAATCTTGGCCGGAGCGGGAACCTTACCCGACGAGAGTACGTTGGCGAGGTCCTGAGCCTCCTGAATCGTAAAGTTACCCGTGATCTGCGACGAGCCACCCTCGATCTTGTTGAGTACGTTGGGGGCCGAGTATACATAACCATCGAGTACGATAGCGATGCTCTTGTTGATGTTCTCACCCGTCAGGCGAGCCCACTCCTGAGCACCCTCGGCGTTCATAGCCATCGAAACCTCGGCCGTAGCACCCTGCTGCGAGTACTGCTCGCGAGCCTCGGTGATCACCGAACCATCCAGCGGAGCCTTGCCGTCGGCACGAGCCACGCGGATAGCGAAGAGCTGATAGCGACCATCCATCATGTCGTCACCCTTCACAGCCCACTTGAAGTCGATGTCGGCGGGGAAGAGCTCACGCACCTGCGGCATGGCGAGGTAGGCATCTACCTGGGCCATGTCGGCCTTGTAAGCAGCACCAATAGCGGCACCACCGGCAAACGAAGGATCGAGTACGGCGAAGAGGGGGTTCTGCTCACGCGAGTAGCGACCCGTCTCCACGGCCTCGGCCTCCTCGGCCTGCTGCTCACCGATCTCGGCCAGCAGACCCTCGGCCTGCGACTCGCCCTCCTCGGCTACCTCCGTAGCGGGAGCCTCCTCAACCACCTGAGCCTTCAGCAACTGATCGGCCTGCACCAGAGCGGGCAGCACCTCGTTGGCGCTGTAGGTGGTCCAGAACTCGAGCGATGCGGTACCCTGAAGCAGGTCACGCACACGCTGCGGCTCCTTTACACCCGGCAGCTCGACCAGAATACGGTGCGAGTTGGGAAGGCGCATGATGTTGGGCTGCGTAACGCCGAAGTGGTCGATACGGCTGCGCAGTACGTTGAACGAAGCGGCGATAGCGGCCTCGGTCTCGCGCTGCAGTACCTTCTGCACATCCTCGTTCGAGCTCTCGAGCATGATGTCCTTGCGATCGGGGCTCACGAAGAGGGGAGCCAGCGAACCGCCGTTGGTCTGACGCTCGTAGATCTCCACGAAGTCGGCGATATAATCCTTCGACGTACCGCTCTTGAGGTTGGCGTTAGCCTCCTCGATGGCGGCCATAAAGGCGGGATCCTGGGCGCTGTCACCGGCCAGAGCCTTGACAACATCCTCCACCTGCACCTCCAGCATGACGTTCATACCGCCCTTGAGGTCCAGACCCAGGTTCAACTCCTTCTCTTTGCACTCCTTGTAGGTGAAGCTCTTAAAGCCCATGTTGAACACCTGCAGGTTCTGGATCGAATCCAGGTAGTGCTGCTCCGCCTCGGCCTGCTGCTCGAGGGGGAACGCGGCGGCATACTCCGCTGCCTTCTTCTCTACGCTACGCGTCTTGAACGTAAACGAGAGCTGGTAAACACATGCCAGTGCCAGCAGCACGGCGATGAGTTTGATAAAACCTTTGCTTTGCATTTTGTGAATTTAATTTGTTTTTATGTTGTTTTTTATTTCTGATTTGACATACAAACCATAATAGCACGCAAAGATAGAAAAATAAAGTGAAACGAAAAAACAACCGCCCAAAAAATGCGTTTTTTTCGCTATCTTTGTGCCTCCAACACGATTCTTATGCTCAGATACCACCTATATGCCCTTTTTGCCGTCACGATCTGGGGCGCTACGTTCGTTTCGACCAAGGTATTGATCGGCTGCGGACTCTCGCCTGCGGAGATCTTTCTGATACGTTTCGTGCTGGCCTACCTCTGCATCCTCCCCTTTGCGCATCGCAAATGGGTGGCCGACAGCTGGCAAGATGAGTTGGCCATGGCCGGCATCGGCCTCACGGGCGGTTCGCTCTACTTCCTGACCGAGAACATGGCCTTGGAGTTTTCGCCCGCCTCGAATGTCTCGCTCATTGTCTGCTCGGCACCCCTTTGGACCGCCCTGCTGCTCTCGATGCTCTATCGCAACGAACGGATGAACGGACGACAAATCGGCGGTTCGCTGCTCGCCTTTGCGGGTATGGTGCTGGTGATTCTCAATGGTCGCTTCGTCCTGCAACTCGCCCCCAAGGGGGATCTTTTGGCACTCTCGGCAGCGCTGCTTTGGATGCTCTACTCGCTCATTATCAAACAGGTAGGGCATCGCTACGAAGCACTCTTCATCACGCGCAAGACCTTCTTCTACGGCCTACTCACCATTCTGCCGTGGTTTCTGCACGAGCCTTTTGCGGTCGAGTGGTCGGTGCTCCGAGAGCCGATCGTGGCCGGAAATTTGCTCTTCCTGGGTGTCGTGGCCTCGATGCTTTGTTACCTGGTGTGGGCCGTGGCCATTCGTGAGTTGGGGGCTGTGCGTGCCACAAACTACATCTACCTCAACCCCCTGATCACGATTCTCACCGCCGCCCTCTTCATCTCGGAGCGCATCACCCCGATTGCCCTACTCGGTGCCGCCCTGATTCTCTACGGCATGTGGCGCGCGGAGAGGAGTTGAAAGTTGAGAGTTGAAAGTTGAGAGTTGAGGGTTCCTATTCCTTGTGCCTTGTGCCCTATTCCTTATTCCTCGTTCCCTAAATTAAAGTTCGTTTTCTATAATTTCGGTCATCACATCAGCTATATCAAGTCCAGCTGCACGCACTTGCTGAGGTATGAAACTTGTTGCTGTCATACCTGGAGTGGTGTTGACTTCAAGAAGATTGATATTACCTTCAGCATCAATAATATAATCTACACGTATGATACCCTTTGCGTTTAGAATGGTATATATT
>JAGAMA010000011.1 GCA_017624955.1 Alistipes sp. | reverse complement strand
TTTCGTTGACTGACAAAACACGCTTAAAAGACCTCTTCGACAAAACTAAATTTCAATATGACAAAGAACCTACCGACCCTAATGGGCAAAATTTATTTAATGTTTAACCAGTCCCAAATTTTTATGGGACACTAATGATGGTGTTTAATCGCATAGTCGCCATCAATCCGACTACCCGCGAGATAACCGGGCGTAAGACCCGCATGCACCTCAAAGATAAACGGGAGCATCGAGCCTGCCGTTAGCAGCGCCGCACTCTTCGCCGCCTCGCCAAAGCTATCCATGGTGCGATAGGCCATCCGATCGCTCTCGCGCACATAATATTTCCCGTTGTAGAAATCGACCGAGGGGCTGCTCGTCTTATGGAGCGGATCGATGCGACCGCTCCGAAACGAGAAGTGCATCGGAACGGCAAACGAGGTGGAGGAATTGGGAGTAACGCCCACCTTCAGGCCACTGCGAAAACCTATGTTGCGCGTATTGTAGCGGGCATAATCCACGACAACGTGTTGCAACATAGGGCCGCCACGACGGCTATACTCGACGACCGGTTGCACCTCGTAGCGAATGCCGATCTCCTGCAGATAAACGCGCCGCGAGGGGCGCACATACATCGGCTCCTCGGGATAGAACGACTGTGTAAATCCTGCCTCAACAAACAAAACGGCCAGGCAGAGCAAAAGGGAGCGTTTCATGAAAAAGGTTGGTTAGTAAGGTGTAACGGAGGGATTTCTCGTAGACAAAGATATGAAAATAATTCATAGCATGCACCGTCCGGGCAGATTTATGCAGATAATTTTGATGTTTGAATTCTAAATTCTGAATTAAATATGTATCTTTGTGCGCGCAAATTTAAGAGAGTATGTTTGAAAACTTAACCGATAAACTCGAACGGTCGTTTAAAATCCTGAAGGGTGAGGGCCGTATTACCGAAATCAACGTCGCCGAGACCCTGAAAGAGATTCGTCGCGCGCTGATTGATGCCGACGTTAACTACAAGGTAGCCAAGAACTTTACCGACCAGGTGAAGCAGAAGGCGCTGGGTCAGGATGTGCTGAAGGCCGTCAAGCCGGGTCAGATGATGACCAAGATCGTGCGCGACGAGCTGGCTCAGCTCATGGGTGGCACGGCAACCGACATCAAACTCGAGGGTACGCCCGCCGTGGTGCTGATCGCCGGTCTGCAGGGTTCGGGTAAGACGACCTTCTCGGGCAAGCTGGCACAGCTGATCAAGTCGAAGAAGGGCCGTCAGGTGTTGCTCGTGGCCGGTGACGTCTATCGTCCTGCCGCTATCGACCAGCTCAAGATCCTGGGTCAGCAGGTGGGTGTCGAGGTCTACACCGAGGAGGGCAACATGAACCCCGTCGAGATCGCCCAGAACGCCATCCAGTACGCACGTCAGAAATCCTACAACGTGGTTATCGTCGATACGGCCGGTCGTCTGGCTGTGGACGAGGCGATGATGCAGGAGATTACCGCCATCAAGGCTGCCGTAAACCCCTCGGAGACCCTCTTCGTCGTGGATTCGATGACGGGTCAGGATGCCGTAAACACGGCCAAGGAGTTCAACGACCGCCTCGACTTCGACGGCGTGGTGCTCACGAAGCTCGATGGCGATACGCGAGGTGGTGCCGCCATCTCGATCCGTTCGGTAGTCGATAAGCCGCTGAAGTTCATCTCGAGCGGCGAGAAGATGGATGCCCTGCAGGTCTTCCACCCCGAGCGTATGGCCGACCGCATCCTCGGCATGGGTGATGTCGTGTCGCTTGTGGAGCGTGCCCAGGAGCAGTTCGACGAGGAGCAGGCCCGCCGCCTGAAGAAGAAGCTAGTGAAGAATCAGTTCAACTTCAACGACTTCATCCAGCAGATTCAGCAGGTCAAGAAGATGGGTAATCTGAAGGATCTGGCCTCGATGATCCCGGGCATGGGTAAGATGCTCAAGGATGTCGATATTCCGGACGATGCCTTCAAGCAGGTCGAGGCGATCATCGGCTCGATGACCCCCGAGGAGCGCGAGAAGCCCGAGATCATCAACGCCCGTCGCCGTGAGCGCATCGCCAAGGGTTCGGGTACGACGATGGCCGACGTGAACCGCCTGATGAAGCAGTTCGAGGATACGCGCAAGATGATGAAGATGGTGGCCGGTGCCGGTGGCAAGATGCCCAAGATGCCGATGGGCCGTGGCGGATTCCGTCGCTAATGACCCCACGCAAGACGCAAACTTTAGATAAATTAAGACACGTTCATTCAATTATGATAAGCCGCAGATTACTTCGCATCAAGGTTGCCAAGGCGCTCTATGCCCACCTGCAAAGTGATGCAGACAACATGATCGCCTCCGAGAAGAGCCTCATGACGGCCATCGACAAGGCCTACGACCTCTACTTCCAACTGCTCACCCTGCCCGAGGCACTCGTGAAATACGCCACCGAGCGTCAAGAGATTGCCAAGCAGAAGAAGCTCCCCACGTTCGAGGATCTGAACCCCAACACGAAGTTCATCGACAACCAGGTGATCCGTACCATCTCGGTCACGGATGCCATCAACGACCGCGTGGCCAAGAACAAACTTTCGTGGGTCAATTACCCCGAGCTGATTCGTTCGATCTATCAGCAGCTGAGCGAAACGGAGTACTTCAAGGCCTACATGATGCGTGACGAGCGCTCGTTCGAGGAGGATCGCATCCTGGTCATCAAGCTCTTCGATCTGCTGGCCGACTGCCCCGCACTGGACGATGCGCTGGAGGAGATGTCGATCCTATGGGCCGACGACCTTCCGTATGTGCTGATGATGGTGCAGCGCACGCTGAGCAACATGCGCCCCTCGCACAAGGAGCTGCGCGTAGCCGAGAAGTTCAAGAGCGAGGAGGATCCCCAATTTGTCAAGACGCTCTTCGAGAAGGCACTCGTGAACTACAACGAGTACCAGCAGTACATCGAGCGCTTCACGGCCAACTGGGATTTGGAGCGTATCGTCATGATGGATACGCTGATCATCACGATCGCCATGGCCGAGCTGATTCACTTCTCGTCGATTCCCGTCAAGGTGACGATGGACGAGTGGATCGAAATTTCGAAGTACTACTCCACCCCCGGGTCGAGCAACTTCATCAACGGCGTGCTGGACAAGATCACCGCCTCGCTCACCGAAGAGGGACGCATCAAAAAATTCGGTCGCGGACTTATATAATTTTAATATAAGGCAAATTTGTTTATAAAAATTTAACAATTTTGCAACCTCGATGTAACGATTATTAAATATACAACCCTTATCTTTGTATAGGGTTCAACAAAAGAGTTGCCTAAAACAGCGGGTAACTCTTTTGCGTGAAGGAGTAAAACTAAATACGAAAAGACTCAAACACACATATTATTCACTTAAACAAACATTTATGAAGAAACTTTTACTTCTGATGGTGGGTCTGGCTATCGGCTTTACGGCCGCAGCACAGACCGTCGTCACGGGTACGATCGTCGATGAGAGCGAACAGCCGCTCATCGGTGCCACGATCATCGTCCCGGGTACGACACAGGGTACGAGCTCGGATCTGAATGGTACCTTCTCGCTGCAGGTGAAGAAGGGCGCCGAGGAGATCCAGATCAGCTACCTGAACTACAAAACGATCGTGCGTAAGATTTCGAGCTCGGCATCGCGCCAGGCTCTGGGCACGATCAAGATGGACCCCGAGGCTATCGCCATGCAGGACGTGGTGATCACGCAGTCGGTGGCCGTACAGCGTAAGACGCCGGTGGCCGTTTCGACCGTCTCGGCTCAGGAAATCGAGTACAAACTCGGTGGCCAGGAGTTTCCCGAGATTCTGAAATCGACCCCGGGTGTTTATGTAACGAAAGACGGTGGTGGCTTCGGTGACTCGAAGATCAACATGCGTGGTTTCAAGTCGGCCAACGTAGCCGTGATGATCAACGGTGTGCCCGTGAACGACATGGAGTGGGGCGGCGTGTACTGGTCGAACTGGGCCGGTCTGTCGGATGTAACCCGCTCGATGCAGACGCAGCGCGGTATGGGTGCCTCGAAGATTTCGTCGCCTTCGGTCGGTGGTACGATCAACATCGTAACGAACACGATCGATGCCAAGAAGGGCGGTACGTTCTCGTATGGTGTCGGTAACGACGGTCTGCAGAACATCTCGCTGAGCCTCTCGACGGGTCTGACGAAGAGCGGCTGGGCCATGAGCCTCCTGCTGGCCAAGCGCTGGGGTGACGGTTATGTACAGGGTACCTCGTTCGAGGGTTACAACTGGTTCGTAAACGTCTCGAAGCGTCTGAACGACCATCATCAGCTCTCGCTGACCGCCTTTGGTGCTCCCCAGAGCCACAACCAGCGCAAGCCCCTCTATGCCGGTCTTTCGATCAAGGAGTGGGACAAGGTTGCCAAGTGGATGGGCGAAGAGGATAAGTATCGCTACAACGCCGTTTACGGTTTCGACAACAACGGTAAGGAGCGCACCTCGCAGTGGAATCACTACCACAAGCCCCAGATCTCGTTGAACCACCAGTGGCAGATCGACTACAAGTCGTCGCTCTCGACGGCCCTCTACATGTCGATTGGTCGCGGTGGCGGTTACTCGGGTCAGGGTCGTACGTCGTCGGATCGCGCCATGTGGAACGGTTCGAACAACGGTATCCTGCGCTACGACTTCCGTAAGGCTGATGGTACGTTCGACTATGGTGCTATCCAGGATCTGAATGCTGCCAGCGCCGATGGTTCGAAGATGGTGATGTCGGATAGCAAGAACAACCATATGTGGTATGGTCTGCTCTCGACCTACACGAACCAAATCACGAAGAGCCTGGAGCTCTCGGCCGGTGTCGATGTACGTTATTATATTGGTGAGCACACGAACGAGATCGTCGATCTCTACGGTGGCGAGTACTTCATCGACGATGCCGACCGTAAGAACGTGAAGGCCGTAAACAACGCCGCTGCTGCCGATCCGAACTGGAAGTACGAGAAGCTGGGCGTAGGTGACGTGGTTTACCGCGACTACGACGGTCACGTTCACCAGGAGGGTGTCTTTGCCCAGCTCGAGTGGACGAAGAAGAACGTAAACGCCTTCGTTTCGGGTTCGCTCTCGAACACGGGTTACTGGCGCGTAGACCGCTTCTACTACGACGAGGCCAACCAGGAGTCGGATCACATCAACTTCCTCGGCTTCACGGCCAAGGGTGGTGTGAACTGGAACTTCACCAAGTCGTCGAACGTCTTCCTCAACGTAGGTTACATTTCGCGTGCTCCCTTCTTCTCGGGTGGTGCATTCCTCCAGTCGACGACGAGCCACATGACCAACCCCGATGCCGTAAACGAGAAGGTATTCTCGGTAGAGGGTGGTTACGGTCTGCGTTCGGAGAAACTCGCGCTGAATCTGAATGCCTACTACACGCTCTGGATGGATAAGGCCGACGTTCGTTCGAAGCTCATGTCGAACGGCGACTACGCTCGTGTAAACATGACCGGTGTTGATGCCCGCCACATGGGTATCGAGTTGGATCTGCGCTACAAGCCGGCTCGCTGGGTGAACCTGACGGGTATGGTTTCGGTAGGTGACTGGATCTGGTCGAGCAACACGCGCGGTTACATCTACGACTCGCAGGGTCAGCCGATGACCTCGCGTCTGGACGGTACGGTAGCTTCGGGCATCATGGCCGAGGACCACGCTTGGATCGACCTGAACCAGAAGGATATCCACGTTGCCGGTTCGGCTCAGACGACCGCCGCCATCGGTGCCGACTTCTTCCCGATGAAGGGTCTGCGCGTAAGTGCCGACTGGAATGTCTATGCCAACAACTACGCCGACTTCTACCTCGGCTCGAACCTGACGCCCAACACGGCCGTCAATGTAAACGACCCTTGGCGTATTCCCTGGAGCCACCAGTTGGATCTCTCGGCCAGCTACTCGTTTAAGATTGGCAACGTGAACGCTACCCTCTACGGTAACGTGAACAACATCTACAACATGCAGGGTATCATGGACGCCCAGTGCGCTACCGATGCTAAGGGCTGGGAGGATTGCTACGCCGTAATGTACTCGTTCGGCCGCACCTACACGCTCCGCTTAAAACTCCGCTTCTAAAGACTGATGAACATGATGACTAAGTATATCAAACAGCTCTTGTCGCTTGCTGCCGTAGCTTTGGTAAGCTGGGGTTGCGAGGCTGACTTCTACAACGAGCACATGATCGACGGCTACGAGCCCGAGACTGAGATTACGGATGTTCAGAGCATCGACTACACCCTCACAGAGGACGATTACTCGACCATCTCGAAGAACCAGACCAACAAGACCAATGCCGAGGCTGCCGGCCAGGAGGCTGTCGATGCCCTCGCCGCGATTGGTAAGAACAAGTATTTCTCGACCCCCGACGAGGCTGCTGCCTACATTCCGGCATTCCTTTCGTCGGCCTACCCCACGCTCGACAACAACTCGATCGTGATGGTTACCTACACCACGGCGCTCGACATGCCGGCAGAGGTTGTTGCCATGAACGCCGCTACGGAGTACACCCTCTCGGAGGACAACTACAAGGCTATCTGGGAGAGCGAGGAGGATTATGTAAAGGCCGTAACGCCTGCCACGATCTCGAAGATGAAGAGTGTTCTTCCGAGCGAGGGCATGGAGGCCGGTCAGTATGTAGCCGTTACCTATAACTATTCGGCCGAGGAGCCGCAGGCCGAGGAGCCCGAGCAGCCGGAGAACCCCGACCAGCCCGAGGATCCCGTACAGCCCGAGGTGAAGTTCCCGGGCGAGGGTAAGTACCTCATCGTAGCCCTGTCGGAGACGGCCAACTACGCCGTAACGCCGCTGGCTGCCGATAAGAAGTATGGCTACCCCACCGCTACCGAGGTGACGATTGCCGAGAACGCCATCACGGCTGACGATACGACCAACGCCCTGGCTTGGACCGTAACGGCCACCTCGACCGAGGGCGAGTACACCATCCAGGCTCCCGATGCCCGCTACTACTACCTGAGCGGCACCTACAACTCGTTCAACGTATCGGCTGATGCCGGCACGGATGGCTACGGCTTTACCTTCACGCCCAACGAGGATGGTACCTTCGCCATTACGAACGTAACGATGACCAAGTCGCTGCAGTACGATTCGAACTACTCGTCGTTTGGTTGCTACCCCGACATCCGCGGTATCGTTCCCCACATCTTCGTTCTCAACGAGGCCGGCACGGCTTATGTGGATGTAACGGCTGTTGGTTCGTCGACCCCCTCGACCCCGACGACGCCCGTGTACCAGCAGGTTAGCTCGTTCGACGGTGCAGGTCAGTATCTCCTGGTATCGGTAACCGAGACGGCCAACTACGCCGTAACGCCGCTGGCTGCCGACAAGAAGTACGGCTACCCCACCGCAACGGCGCTGACGATCGAGAACGGCCAGATCGCCGTAGACGATGCTTCGAACGCAGTTGCTTGGACCGTAGCTGCCGCCTCGACCGAGGGTCAGTACACGCTCCAGGGCACGGATGGTCGCTACTACTACCTGAGCGGCACCTACAACTCGTTCAACGTATCGGACACGGCCGGCACGGATGGCTACGGCTTTACCTTCACGGCAAATGGCGACGGCACCTTCTCGGTGACGAACGTCACGATGTCGAAGACGCTGCAGTACGATTCGAACTACTCGTCGTTCGGTTGCTACCCCGACTCGCGCGGTGTTTACCCCACGCTCTTCAAGTTGGTAGGTGGCGAGACGAAGGCCGCTACGGCGAAGGCTGCTACGGTAACGAGCGAGAAGATGTACGCCTACTTCAAGTGGAACGGCACGGCCTTCGAGGATACGGAGATCGTAGCCGTACAGCCCTCGGACTACACGGAGATGGGCCAGAAGTATGGCAACTTCACCAACCCGGCACAGGATCAGTACCTGCCCAAGTTCCTGGGTAAGACCTATCCCTATGCCGTAGAGGGCCAGGTGGCTTATGTAGCTTATCGCTGCTACGCCGGTGGTGCTACCTCGTGGAAGGTGGATGAGTATGTTTCGGACGGTACGGTTTGGAACAAGACGATCTACTTCGCTACGAAGACCGACCAGTTCCGCAAGGCTGAGGGTGCATGGGCTATCGACCGCACGCTGGAGCTCGACTACACGGGCAACGGTGCCGACACGAAGGCCTTCTACCAGTACTGCGTAAACTGGGTATATGACAACAAGGATGTGCCGATGGGTGCTCCCGCCCGCGACAATGCAGGTGTGATCATCTCGACCGACATCGTAACGATCAACGGCGAGAAGCCTGCCGGCAACTTCTGGGTATCGAACTACGGTAACAACGAGTTCTACACGGGTGCTTCGGCCTACTATGGCAACATGGATTGGCGTGCTTCGGCCTGCAAGGGTGGCTTCGCCGCTGCCGGCATGGGCGACCTGACGGACGACGAGATCGTAGCCAAGCTCAAGGAGAACACGGCCGAGGTATTTGCCGCCGTGCTGGGCTATGTATATCCCGAGATGACCCCCGAGGAGTACAAGAAGGTAGTGATCAAGGTATATGCTTATGGTCCGAATGTGAACTACGCCTACACCTTCAACGTAGTGGAGAAGGGTACGTTCGCATACGCCGAGGGCTCGATGACGGAGATCTAATCCGCACTCCCTCTTATACAAACAGTGGCCGATTCGAAAGAATCGGCCACTGTTTTATTTAGAGGAAAGAGCAAAGAGCAAAGAGATTGAAAGAGATTAAAGAAGAACGACATCGTGAGGGAGGCTGAAGACCCGGTTCAGTGGGCTCAGTAGGCCCAGTAGCCTCAGTAGGCCCAAAAGAATACCGTCATACTACGTTACCCGCAGCATGACGGCATTCTTTCCTCTTCGCTCTCTCCTCTCTCCTCTCCGCTCTCTCCTCTTAAAAACTCATTCTTACGCCAAGGAGGGCATTGATGCCGTACTCGGGATAGCACGGATAGCGATAAAGCGGCTGATTGGCGATGTTTCGACACTCGATGAAGGCGGTCATCGACGAGGAGAAGATCCACTCGAAATCGAGCTTCAAATCAACTGCAAAGGGGGCTTCAAAACGCCCTGCCACGATCGAAGGGGTGGTCGGTGTCATGTAGGCCCAGCTGCGCTCGCTCATCGCCTCGGCAGCGATCCCCAAGCGGAATTTGCGGTGCTCGTATTTCATGGCAAAACGCCCCTCAATCTCCGCTTCGCCATGGGGCAACGCGGTATCCTCCTCAAAGGAGCAGAAGCGGGCCCCGACCTCAAAGCTCAGCGAGGTGGTCGGGCGATAGGTCAATTCGCCACCGAAGCCCACCGAGGTCAGCTCCTCCTGTTCGAAGGCCATCCAGCCGCCAAAATAGTTCTCGGGGAGCGACTCATGGAGGGAGCTTAAATACCAATAGCGATGATTGCGCACCAAGGCCAACTCCCCATAGAGGCGATAGGCAAAGCGATCGCGCCCAAACGAGCCACGCAAGCCCACCTTCAGGTCATGCGCCACGGTGGGGTTCTGCGCCCAGAGGTTGGTCAGCACATAGGGATTGAGTTCGGTGAGCGACCGGTAGTCATTTGTTGTCAGGTGGCTATCGAGGTGCAGGAAGGGTTTCAGCGCCTTACGGGCTAGGTTAAACTCCCAACGCACCTCAGGCAGGAGGTAATTACCCGCCTCCGAACCATCGGCTATCGCGGGGCTTTCAACGGCATCGTGGTAGAAATCGACTCCGAGTTGAAGGCTCATATGCGGTCGGCTCAATCCATAGCGAAGTCCGGCCATCAGGAGTTGCTCCAGGTTGCCATCCAACCCCTTACCACCGGCCATGCGGCGGTAGCCCAACTCCAGAGCCACCTGATGTACTCGCCAGCTACGCGCCAGGCGACCACCTGCCGCGAGGTTGAACTGACGGCCACGCGAAAGCTCGGCAATCGGATCGGAGTGGTCGAAGAAGAGCGAACCATCGAACTTAATCTCGAAGTTAAAGCGGCTCAAATTCAGGAAATCATCCCCCAGGCGCACCGCAAAGTTGGCATCCGAGTAACCCACACCACCCCCGGGGATGGCCGAGCCCTTCGGATAGTACATGCCATAGCGACGATCGTGGCGGTGGCGGTAGCTTAGATCCCCCTCCAGGATGCGGCGACCGAGGTAGGTACCTGCTGCCGCCCCGATGCGATTCGTCATGCGATCGGCACGGTTGCGATAGCCAAAGTCGTTCTTGATCTTGCCGTAGCGACCCTCGTGTTGCAGGTAGCCCACCACATAACCCGTACCCGGATTTTGGGTCGAGGCGTAGAGGTCGAGGGCCGACTGCAGGGGCATACCCACAGCCGCCTTCAAATAGAGGGGACGCGGACGGTTGAACTCCCAATAGGTCACCGTAGCAGGGCGTATCGGGCGCGTCAGGAGCGTCGTCTCCAACGACAAGGGGGTAATCGTATAGTCGATTTCGGGGCGCAGGGTCATCTTATCGGTCATATCGGGAGCGATCGGGAGCTTCTCGGCCGCCTCCAACGAGGGGATGTAGGCCTTCGTCACCTCCACCTGCTTCTCGACCTGCGCCACGGCGGTAAAGGTCATGAGCAATGCACCGCACAATCCTATCAAACGCTTCATCATCATTCACTTAAGTTAGCAATTCGCTGACGCGCCTCCTCCACAATACCGTCATCCTGGGGCGAGTAGCCATCCACGATGCTCTGGAACGTAGCGCGCGCCTGGAACAGGTCGTTCTTCTTCAAATAGAGATCACCCAACAGCAGGTAGGCCTTGGCCAGGAAGTAGGACTTGGGACCCTGCTCCGAGTAGGCAAAGATCGCCTGCTCAACTGCATCCAAATTACCCGTGCCGTTGGCGTAGTCGTGTTCGATCACATAGTAGGCCGCCGCCGAGCCCTCCGTGGTGCGTACCTCGGTTGAGAGCTGGCGATAGAGGAGCATGGCAGCCTCCGCACGCCCCTCCTCACGCATCTGCTCGGCCCAGGCAAACTTCGCCTCACGCGTAGCCGTCACACCGGCATCCTCCTTCGCTACCACGTCGGCAGCCATGGCGGCAATAGCCTCCCGATCGGCCGTTACGATCGTCATCCGCACATACCCCGTCATAGCCGCCTCGCGCTCTGCAGGGGCGGTCACCACCTCGTAGAGTTTGCGGTAAGCCGCAGCCGCCTCGGCATGGCGACCCTCCTCGGTCGTAAGCTTCGTGAGTTGCTTGAGCGACTCGACCATGTATTGGTTGTTACCCATGTTGGTCAGCTCCGTGAGGGTTTCGATGGCATCCGCCTTGCTCTCGCGCTGCAGATAGAGTGTCGAGAGGTAGTAGAGGGCATCGACACGATACGAGCCGTTGGGATAACTCTTGAGGTAACTACGCAGCGATCGCTCGGCATCCGTGGCACGATCATCCTTGAGGTAGAGCGTTTGGGCTGCCGCGAACGAGAGCGAGTCACGCGCCAAAGCCGAGAGGTCGGTTTCGACACCTACCCGTTCGGCATAGGCGAAGTAACCATCCACGTTACCCTCCGAGACATAGAGGTCGCGGATACCCTGCATCGCCTCACGCGCCTCGGCCGACTGCGGAGCGGAGCGTACCACCTCGTTGTAGGCAGCCAGTGAACGCTCCTTTTGGCCCATATTCAGGTACGAAAGACCCAGGTCGGCATAGGCCTGTGCACGGCGTGAAGAGGCGGGATAGCGCTTCACGAAGCGCTCCAGGTGGGCTGCACCCTCGCTATACTTCTCCTGCACGATGCAGGTACGGGCCAACTCGTAGTGTGCCTCCTCGAGGTGATCCCCCACCCCACGCTGCACGATCTGCTGCAGAGCCTGCTGTTTCTCGCTCGTACGACCCAGAATGCCGAGCGTGATGGCACGTTTGTAGGCCGCGTAGTGTTGTGGCGTACCACCCACGGCAATCGACTGGTTGTAGCGAATCAGCGCATCGTCGAAACGGCGCTCCGAGTAGGCCACATCGCCCAGGCGGTTCAGGGCATCGCCCCGATAGTGATCGCGCGTGGCATAAAGCGCAACAAACTGCTTGAAAGCCTCCTCGGCCTTCGGCATCTGCTCACGCTGGAAGTGCGTGTAGCCGAGGTTGTACCAGGCCAGCGCATACTCCCGCTCACTGCGCGGAGCACGTTTCAGGAAGCTGTCGAATTTCGTTTCGGCCAAGCCGAAATCCCCCTCCGAGTAGGCAATCTCACCCTGCCAGAATTGGCTCAGGGCGGTATAGCGGGGCGACACACCGAGCTGCACCGACTCATTGAGGGCCGAGCGGGCAGCACTCATCTGTCCCGCCTTGTAGGCCTCCAAAGCACGGAAGTAGGTGATCTTCTGCAGGGCGGTACGCAACTCGGCATCGGCCGAAGGCATCGCCTTGATGGCGCGGTAGGCGGCATCGTAGTCACGCGAATTGTAGTAGGCGGCGATGAGCAACGTATGCGCCTCCTCGCGACGCGAAGATCGGGGGTACATCTTCAAGTAACGATTCAGGAGGTGGATAGCTCCGTTGAAGAGGCCACCACCCAGCTCATACTGCAGCTTGGCACAGTTAAAGAGGGCATCCTCGGCAATCGTCTTATCGAGCGTGTGGTCCGTAGCCATGGCAAAGGCCTGCTGCGCCTGCTCCTTCCGCCCCAGGCGGAGGTAGCAATCGGCCAGGTGGTAAGAGGCATTCTGTGTCAGGGCATCCTGCGGGCCACAAGCCTGGCGCAACCACGACTCGGCCTCGGCATAGCGCGTAAGGCGGTAGAGCGAGAAGCCTCGGAGGTATGCGCCGTCACGATCGAGCTTGCCACCGGCCTGGGTATACCCCTCCAGGTGGTGAAGTGTGCGGTTATAGTCGTCGAGGTGGAACCACGACTCGGCCATCACGCGCTCCAATTCGGCACGGCGTTCGGGCACAGCCTTCGCAGCGAGTGCCTCGCCATGCTCCACGACATAGCGGTAGTTACCCTCGCGGAACTCGATTTGCAGCAGGTAGTAAGGAACCAACTCCCCGTAAGCCGAGGAGCTCTTCAATTGCGTAAAGCGGCGCTTGGCCTCGGCATTACGCCCCTCCACATAGTCGATGTAGGCACGGTAGTAGGTCGCGTGGTCCGAGAGTTCGCTCCTGGCCTCGATGCGGTCGAAGTAGGCATAAGCCTCGCGGAAATTTCCCTCCGAGAAGGCAACATAGCCCATGCGGATATTGTGGCGCTCCTGCTCGGCATTGCTCAGCGCCGCATAGGCACACTGCGAGAAGTAGTGGCGCGCCTTCTGCATATCCCCCTCGGCACAATAGTACGAGCCGAGAGCATAGCGCACCTGGTTGCCGAAGGTCGAGTTCGGGTAGCGGCGCATAAACTCCTCCAACACCCGATCGGCATCCTCCGCACCCAGCTCCACGCTGAGGGCCGAGAGGTAGTAGTCGATCTCCTCGCGCTGCGCCTCCGCGCCTTGCGGCGTGCGTTGTTGCGCCTCGCGGAAGGCGTGGCGGGCATCGCTCCAGCGACCAAATTCGTAGAGTTGGCGACCGCGCAAAAGCGCCTTTTCGGCCTCTTCGGACACCTGGGCCGAGGCCGTGAGGGCAAGCAACATCCCCCACACAAGTAGCGCTATATTTCGCATATACATTTAATTTTCGGATAGTTAACTAAACCTCAATCGGGCAACCCTTAGAGGCGGGCATCGCGGCAGTTGTATTTGGCCACGATTACCCCATCTTCGAGTACCACCACACCATCATGAGCACGCAGCATGGTCTTCATCGTCGAGGCATCGATATTGAAGCAGGGCACCATCAGGCCGCCCATCGAGGCATTGACCTGCTCATAGAGCGGATCGGGCGTAAGCAGCACCACGAAATGACCCTGCATGATGGCTTGCTGAACGAGGTTATTCAGACGATTCGAGCAGGCCGTCGGAGCACTCTCCGGATCGGTCATACAGATCATATAGAGCCGCCCCGAGTGGTTCAGCAGCTGCGCGGTAGCATCGCCCTCGGCATTGTGAACGGCGAACTCGCTGATCATCGCCTTGACCACATTGTGCTCACTCTCGGTGCGGGTCTCGACCCACTCCCACTTCGTTTCATCCTGCCACTCGGTATCCTCGAGGCGGAACTCCTTCAGACGACCATTCTTGCGGTTGCGATAGACGAGCAGTGTCTCCACCTCCTCATCCTGGGCGCGCTGCTCGGCAAGCATCGCCTCGTGGATGTTCGTGCCTACCTTATAGGGCAGGAAGTCGATCACGGGCAGGTGGTTGTAGCAGTAAGTACCCAGCCCCATGGCCACCGAGAAGAAGACCACGGTCAGCATCAGCTCCAACTTCGAGAAGGAGAAGATGCGGTCGGGGCGGTAGCGCCACCAGACCACCACAGCCATCGGCAACAGGCAGAGGTTCTTGAGGAAGGTCTCCCAGGGGGTCAGCTTCATCGCCTCGCCAAAGCAGCCGCAATCCTCCACGGGGAGTACCGTAGCGCTTAGGAAGGTGATCGTCGTGAAGATCAGCATCGAGCAGACGGCAAAGATCGAGATGAGGCGGATGCGCACCTTGAACAGCAGCATCAGACCCATCATCAGCTCCGCGCCGCACAACCAGATCGAGAAGGGCATCACATACTCCTGCAACGAGTCCCAGCCGTAGATGGTCAGGTACTCGCTCACCTTGAGCGCCGTGCCCCACGGATCGACCGTCTTGACAAAGCCCGAGAAGATAAACGTCAGGGCCAAAATCACGCGGCAGAGGTGCGTGATATTTTTGAAGGTTCGTTTCGTGCGCATAGGTTACAAGAGGGGGTTAAGCAGGGTTTCGATTCGCGCGAAGATCGTATCGGGGTCGGCCATCTCGCCCTGCTCGGTGCTGCAATCCACTACGCGGAGGTCCTGGTAACGCTCGGCGCAGGTCAGGTAGACCTCACGGACACGCTCCTGCAGCGTGAGCGACTCCTCGTGGATATCCTTGCCCCCCTGCAGGTAGTCGCGGTCCTCGCCCTCGCGCTGCTCGCTGAGCTTACGCGCCGTGAACGAGAAGGGGACATCCAAAAAGAGCGACAAATCGGGCTTCGGGATGCGATGATAGCCATACTCCAGGTCGAGGATCCACTGCATGAGCCGATCACGCTCCTCGCCCTCGGGGAGCTTGGCACACTGGTAGCCGACATTCGAGTAGAGGTAGCGATCCAGGATCACCACCTTCCCTTCATCGAGCCAACGTCGAATCATCGCGCCGGCATCGGCACGGTCACCGGCATAGATCAGCGCCACGAGGTAGGGATCGACCTCTGAGGCCGAACCGAACTCGCCACGCAGGAAGCGGGCAATCAGCTCCCCGTAAACAGGGGCATCGAAACGGGGAAAGTGCAGGTAGGCGCACTCCTGTCCGCGCTCCTCAAAGAGGCGCGTGAGGCGCTTGATTTGGGTCGATTTACCCGCACCGTCCAATCCTTCGAGTACGATAAACATCTTGCGAAAGTATATTTGGGTTCGTTTGTTTCTTCTTTTTTCGGGCTATCCGCGCAGCATCCTCGCGGCACGTTCCACACCCTTGACGAGGGCATCAATCTCCGCCTCGGTGTTATACATCGCCAGCGAGGCGCGACACATGCCCTGCACGCCGAAGTGCTTCATCACCGGCTCGGCGCAATGCTGACCCGTGCGGATGGCGATGCCCAGCTTGTCGAGAATCATGCCCATATCGTAGCCATGCACCCCCTCTACATTAAACGAAAGGATGGCACATTTATTGGGTGTAGTACCATAAATCCTGAGCCCCTCGATCGCCTGCAGGCGCTCCGTGGCGTAGCGTAGCAGCTGCTCCTCATGCGCCGCAATGACCTCACGCCCCACGCCTTCGATGAAGTGAATCGCCTCGCTGAGGGCAATGGCACCGATGTAGTTGGCCGTACCTGCCTCAAATTTCAGGGGCACGGGGGCGTAGGTGGTCTTCTCGAACGAAACGCGATCGACCATATCGCCACCACCCATAAAGGGGGGCATAGCCTCCAGCAGGGCGCGCTTGCCATAGAGGACACCGACACCCGTCGGGCCGTAGAGTTTATGGCCCGAGAAGGCGTAGAAGTCGCAATCGAGCGCCGCGACATCGGTCTTGCCGTGTACCACACCCTGGCAACCATCGACCATAACGACAGCCCCCACGCGGTGAGCCGCCTCGATGATGGGCTTCAGGTCAGGGCGCGTGCCGAGCGTATTCGATGCCTCGGCTACGGCCACCAGTTTGGTCTTCTCGTCGATGAGCGCAGGCAGCTTTTCGATCATCAGTCGCCCCTCGTCGTCAAAGGGCAGTACGCGAATCTCGGCACCCTTGCGCTCGGCAGCCAACTGCCAGGGAACGATGTTCGAGTGGTGTTCCAACTCGCTGATCAGGATATTATCTCCCGCCTGAAGGAATCGCTCACTCCAGGCGTAGGCCACCATATTAATCGAGGCCGTAGCGCCTGCCGTGAAGATAATCTCCTCCTTCTCGTTGGCTCCGATAAAGCGGGCCACCTCCCCACGAGCCTCCTCGTAGAGCTCCGTAGCCTGCTCCGAGAGGTAGTGCACCCCACGGTGGATGTTGGCATTGAGCTCCCGATGCAGCCGATCCACCGCATCAATCACCACGGCAGGTTTCTGTGCCGTAGCGCCGCTATCGAGGTAGATAAGCGGACGGCCATAAACCTCACGTTGAAGGATCGGGAAGGCTCGGCGTATTTGTTCCACATCAAACATCGCTTTCGTGCTTTAGATCGTTCGCAGTTTCTCCTCCATCAGCTCCAGGATCGCCCCACAAAGGCACTCCTGCTCGCCACAGTGCATCACCAGGTCGCCCACAAAGCCTGCAATCTGCAGACGGCGCGCCTCCACCTCATTCAGACCACGCTGGCGCATGTAGTAGACGGCCTCCTGGTCCATCTGCCCCACCGTAGCGCCGTGCGAACACTTCACATCGTCGGCGTAGATCTCCAGCTGGGGCATCGTCTCAATGCGGGCCTTCTCCGAGAGGAGCAGGTTGCGGTTCTGCTGCTCGGCATCGGTGCGCTGGGCATCCTTGGCCACATAGACCATACCTTCGAAGCGACCCACCGACTTACCACCTGCCACACCGCGAGCAATCGAGCGGCTGCGACAATCGGCCGAAAGGTGGTTCGTGCGAATCGCCAATTCGGCATGCTCCTCACCACCCGTGAGGAAAACACCGTTCACACAGCTCTCGGCATCCGCGCCACGCAGATTGACCGTATAGGCGGCATTGGCCGAGCCAAGCTCCACGGAGGTCAGCTGCAGGCGACTCGTCGCATCCTGATCGATCACGACCGACGTAAAGGCCTCGGCCGTAAAGAGGAGATTGACGGTCAGTGCAGCCCCCTCGGCGAGGTGAATCTTTACCTCGGAGGTGCGCGGAGCGGTGTAGAGCAAGACAAGGTGCGCCTCGGCACCCGCCGTCAGCTCCACGCTCAGGTGCTCGGGGTCAAGGGCCACCTGCGGACGCTCCTCACGCCCTGCAACCAGCCACTGCTCCTTCACACACGGCCACTCGCGGATTAATTCGCGTAACTCCATCCCTGCTACTCTTTATAGTCGTTAATCAACCAATCGTAGCCCTCCTTCTCGAGCTTCAGGGCCAGCGACTTATCGCCCGTATAGATGATGCGGCCCTTGTAGAGGACATGCACATAGTCGGGCACAATGTAATCCAACAGGCGCTGATAGTGGGTAATTACCACCGTAGCGTTCTTATCGGTGTGGAGCTTCGTCACACCCGTAGCCACGATGCGCAGGGCATCGATATCAAGACCCGAATCGGTCTCGTCCAGAATCGCCAACTTCGGATCGAGCATCGCCATCTGGAAGATCTCGTTCTTCTTCTTCTCGCCACCCGAGAAACCCTCGTTCACGGCACGCGATGTGAGCTTCGTATCGAGCTCCACGACCTTCGCCTTCTCGCGCATGAGCTTCAGGAATTCGGCAGCCGTCAGCAGCTTCTCGCCCCGGAATTTGCGCTGCTCATTGACGGCAATCTTCATGAAGTTGGCCATCGTCACACCCGGAATCTCGACCGGATACTGGAAGCCAAGGAAGAGACCCATGCGGGCACGATCCTCGATCGAACTTTCGAGCAGGTTCTGCCCCTCGAACTCCACTTCGCCCTCCGTGACGGTAAACTTCTCGTTACCTGCCAAGACCGAAGCCAGGGTCGATTTACCCGATCCGTTGGGGCCCATGATGGCGTGCACCTCGCCCGCCTTCACCTCCAGGTTGATGCCGCGAAGAATCTCCTTGCCATCGACCGTTGCGTGCAAATTTTTAACCTTTAACATATATCGATTTTATTTTTTATCTTTTCGGTTCAATATTTTATCTTTCGGATTCAATTCCCTAACCTACACTACCCTCCAACTGCAATGCCAGGAGCTTTTGCGCCTCAACAGCAAACTCCATGGGGAGCTTGGCCAGCACCTCGCGGGCATAGCCGTTTACGATCAACCCCACGGCATCCTCGGTCGTCAGGCCGCGCTGGTTGCAGTAGAAGAGTTGGTCATCCGAAATCTTCGAGGTGGTCGCCTCGTGCTCCAGAATCGCCGTGCGGTTGCGGCAATCCACCACGGGGAAGGTGTGCGCTCCGCACTGATCGCCAATCAAGAGCGAGTCGCACTGCGAGTAGTTGCGGGCATTCTCCGCACCCGGATTCACGCGCACCAGGCCACGGTAGGCATTCTGGCTCTTACCGGCCGAGATACCCTTCGAGACGATGCGCGAACGGGTATTCTTGCCGATATGGATCATCTTCGTACCCGTATCGGCCTGCTGGAAGTTGTTGGTCATGGCCACCGAGTAGAACTCGCCTACCGAGTTATCGCCCAGGAGCACACAGCTCGGATATTTCCAGGTGATGGCCGAGCCGGTCTCGACCTGCGTCCACGACAGACGGCCATTCTCGCGGCAAAGGCCACGCTTCGTGACGAAGTTATAGATACCGCCCTTGCCCTCCTTGTCGCCCGGATACCAATTCTGCACCGTCGAGTATTTCACCTCGGCATCCCGCTCCACGACGATCTCCACCACGGCGGCGTGCAGCTGGTTCTCGTCGCGCTGCGGGGCGGTGCAGCCCTCCAGGTAGCTCACATAAGCCCCCTCATCGGCTACGATGAGCGTACGCTCAAACTGACCCGTGCCTGCCGCATTGATGCGGAAGTAGGTCGAAAGCTCCATCGGGCAACGTACCCCCTTGGGGATGTAGCAGAACGAGCCATCGGAGAAGACAGCCGCGTTGAGTGCCGCATAGAAGTTATCCTTGTAGGGCACAACACTGCCCAAATACTTTTTCACCAACTCGGGGTGCTCCTTGATCGCCTCGGAGATCGAGCAGAAGATGATCCCCTTCTCCTTGAGTGTCTCGCGGAAGGTGGTCTTCACCGACACGGAGTCCATCACGGCATCCACCGCTACACCCGCCAGAGCCATCTGCTCCTCGAGCGGAATACCCAACTTGTCGAAGGTGCGCTTCAGCTCGGGATCCACCTCGTCCATCGAACCCAGCTGCTTCTTGGGCTTCGGGGCGGCGTAGTAGATGATATCCTGGAAGTCGATCTCGGGAATATCGAGGTGCGCCCAGGTCGGGTGCTCCAGGGTCAGCCAATAGCGGTAAGCCTCTAGGCGACGCTCGGTCATCCACTCCGGCTCGCCCTTCTTCTCGGAGATGAGGCGTACCACCTCCTCCGAGAGGCCCTTTTCGATCAGTTCGGTCTCGATATCGGTCGTGAAGCCGTACTTATACTCCTCGCCCGTAAGGTCTTGCAATATCTCTTTTTCGTTCTTTTCTGCCATAGTAGTCACGCTATAGTCACTATATCATGCAAAGATAATGAAATTTATTGCTTTAGCAATAAAAAAAAAGAGCGATCATAAAGGGAGTTAAAGAAAACTAAAGGCTACTAAAGCAATCTTTAATCGCCATTAGCAACCTTTAATACCCTTTAGCACCATGCAAAAAACAACAAGCCCCGAACGGATCGCCGTTCGGAGCTTGCATGAAAGGGCGAAATGCACCCTCGAAAATCTTCAATTACTGGCCCTTAGCAGCCTTCCAAGCCTCGTTGTACTTGGTGTACTTGTCCATCATGCCGGCCTCGTCACGCAGACGGAAGCAGATAGCCTTCAGCGACTCGAGCGTATCCACGCTGTTGGGCTGAATCTCCAGTGCCTTCTCGAAGGCGGGGACAGCCTGACGATAGATCGCGTTTACAGCCTCCAGATCAGCATCATAGGCAGCCTGCGAGGTGTACTGCTTCTCGTTGATTACGTTGTTCTGCTGGTCACCGCGCAGCGTGTAGAACAGACCCAGGTAGAACCAACCCTCATACAGCTCGGGCTTCAGCTCGGCTACCTTCTGGAACGACTCGATCGACTTCTCGTAGTCCTTCAGGGCGTAGAACAGACGACCACGACCAAACCAGAGGTCTACGCTCGTGGGGTTCTGAGCCAGCTGACCATCCAACATAGCTACCAGGTCCTGCGGATCACCTACGCCCTCCTCGGTGGTGTAGAGCGACATCAGACCCTCCAGGATACGCTCGTTGCTGGGGAACTTCTCGATACCTGCCAGCAGGGCATCCTTCGACTTGAGGATGAAGGCCTTGTCGGCATCCTTCTGGCCATAGTAGCAGTGGAAGAGGTAGTAGTAGATGTTACCCTCGTCATCGGCGTAGTTCATAGCCAGGGCATCCTCCAGGTGCTTGGCACCCTTTACGAACGACTCGGGGTTGTTGGCACCATCCATCGTGCGCAGGTAACCTGCGTAGTAGATCAGCGTACCATCCTGCTTCTCGCCCATCACGGGGTTCGAGAGGATGTTGTGAGCGTTCAGGTAACCATCGGCAGCGTCAGCATAGCGGGCAGCGTCGAGCGACGTGTTACCCAGCTGCGAGTAGTAGTTAGCCAGCTGCTGCATACCCTCCTTTACCTTCTCGGCCTGCTTCTGATCCATCGAGAGAGCCTTGAGGTAAGCCTCCACAGCTACCTGACCTGCACCCTCATAGACCGTCTGCGTCTCGGTCCAGGTGGCCACCTTACCATCCTTCACATAAACCGTCACGAAGGGATAAACCCACGACTCGTAAGCCACACCTGCCAGGGTCTCCTGACCTACCGACTGCGGCTCGCCGGCCGTCATCTTGAGCATCATGGTCTCCATGCCTACGAATACATCCTTCGTCGGAGCCACGGCAGCCTCGTAGTAAACCTTACCACGGTTCATCCAGGTCGAGGCCTTTGCGTTCTTCTTCGCATCGGCGATATCGGCATCGCTCTTCTGGAGCTTGCCTACGATAGCCGACTTGTTCACCTTCTGTGCCTCAACGGCCGGTACAGCCAGAAGCACGGCAGCCAAAGCCACCAAAATCATTCTTTTCATACTTCTATGGATTTTAGGGTTTTTGTGTTTATTTCTCTTGTTTAGTTCAGTTTACTCCTCGGTCACGGCAAGAGTCTCGGTAGCGGGAGCCTCAACGGCTGCATTCTCCGCACCCTCAACGCCCTCCGTCACTACGCCCTCGGTCGGCTCATCCTCCTCGGTCTTGGGCACTACAACCACCGACGCGATCGAGTCACCCTCGCGCAGGTTAATCACCTTCACACCCTGCGTAGCGCGACCTGCGAGGCGAATCTGATCGACAGCCGTGCGGATTACCACACCCGAGCGGTTGATGACCATCAGATCGTTGTCGTCGCCCACAGCCTGGATCGACACCAGCTTACCGGTCTTCTCCGTCACATTGATCGTCTTCACGCCCTTACCGCCACGGTTCGTGATGCGGTACTCGTCCAGGTCGGTGCGCTTACCGAAGCCGTTTTCGCTTACAACCAGCACATCCTTCTTGTCGTCGGGCTCGACGGCGATCATACCTACTACCTCATCGTCATCCTCGATCGAGATACCGCGAACACCTGCACCTACACGGCCGATAGCGCGAACGGTCTGCTCGTTGAAGCGGATGGCCTTACCCTCACGGGCTGCGATCAGGATCTCGGCATTGCCGCTCGTGATGCGTGCATCGAGCAGCTCGTCACCCTCGCGTACCACGATGGCATTGATACCGTTCTGACGCGGGCGGGAGTACTCCTTCACCTTCGTCTTCTTGATCGTACCACGGCGCGTGCACATCACGATGTAGTAGTTGTTCTGGAACTCCTCGTCCTGCAGATTCCACACATTGAGATAGGCGCGAACCTTATCATTTTGGGCAATCTGGATGACGTTTTGGATCGCTCTTCCTTTAGAAGAACGCGTTCCTTCGGGAATTTCGTATACCTTGAGCCAATAACATCTACCCTGCTCGGTAAAGAAGAGCATCGTATTGTGCATCTTGGCCACATAAATATGCTCGATAAAGTCGGCATCGCGCGTAGCGCTACCCTTCACTCCGATACCGCCACGGTGCTGTGCGCGGTACTCGGCCAGCGGCGTGCGCTTGATGTAACCCATGTGCGAGATGGTGATCACCACATCCTCGTTGGCGTAGAAGTCCTCGGGATTGAACTCCTCGGCGGCATAGACGATCTCCGTGCGGCGCTCGTCGCCATACTTCTCCTTGATCTCCATGAGCTCGTTCTTGACCACCTCCAGCTGCAACTGCTCGCTTGCCAGGATATCGGCCATGCGCTGGATGAAGGCCACGAGCTCGTCACGCTCGGCAATGAGTTTGCCATGCTCCAGACCCGTCAGGGCGCGGAGGCGCATCTCGATAATGGCCGACACCTGAATCTCGTCCAGGCCGAAACGCTCCATCATGCGCTGCTTTGCCTCATCGGGCGTACGCGAGGAGCGGATGATGTGTACAATCTCATCGATGTTGTCCTGTGCCACCAGCAGACCCTGCACGATGTGGAGTCTCTCCTCGGCCTTGCGCTTATCGTAGCGCGTGCGGCGTACCACCACATCGTGGCGGTGGTTCACGAAGTGCATCACCAAATCTCGCATCGGCAAGAGCTGCGGACGACCCTTTACCAGGGCGATGTTATTCACCGCAAACGAGGTCTGGAGCGGCGTGTTCTTGTAGAGATTATTGAGCACCACGCTGGCCAGGGCATCCTGCTTAACGATGATCACGATGCGCAGACCCGAACGGTCCGACTCGTCGTTGATGTACGAGATACCCTCCAGCTTCTTGTCGTTGATCATGTCGGCGATCTTCTTGATCATCTCCGCCTTATTGACCATGTAGGGGATCTCCGTTACAACGATGCACTCACGCCCTGCAGGGGTGGTCTCGATCTCGGTCTTGGCACGCATCACTACGCGGCCGCGACCCGTCAGCATCGCCTCCTTAACGCCCTCGTAGCCATAGATCTGGGCGCCCGTCGGGAAGTCGGGAGCCTTGATGTACTGCAACATCTCCTCGCCCGTGATTTCGGGGTTGTCGATATAGGCGCAGCAGGCATCCACCACCTCCGAGAGGTTGTGCGGAGCCATGTTCGTCGCCATACCTACGGCGATACCGCTCGCACCGTTTACAATCAGCAGGGGAATCTTCGTCGGCAAAACCGTCGGCTCCTGGATCGTATCGTCGAAGTTGAGCGTCCAGTCGATGGTCTCCTTGTCGATATCGGCCATCACCTCATCGGTGATCTTGCGCATACGGGCCTCGGTGTAACGCATAGCTGCAGCCGAGTCGCCGTCCATCGAACCAAAGTTACCCTGACCCTCCACCAGAGGATAGCGCATCGCCCACTCCTGTGCCAGGCGCACCATCGCCTCATAGACCGACAAGTCGCCGTGGGGGTGGAACTTACCGAGCACGTCACCCACGATACGGGCCGACTTACGGGTCGGCTTATCGTGCGTCAGACCCAGCTCGGCCGACATATCGAATAGGATACGGCGGTGCACAGGCTTCAGACCGTCACGCACATCGGGCAGGGCACGCGAAACGATGACCGACATCGAGTAGTCGATGTAGGCCGATTTCATCTGCTCTTCGATATTGACCGGGACAATACGCCCGACCAAACCGGCATTCTTTTCTTCTTCAGTTATCATGATCGTACAAATGTTTTCCTGTATAGGGACAATTAACATACAAAAATAGCCTTTATTTTCGATTTTGGCAATTTTTAGCGGGCTTTTTCACTCACGCGCGCGAGAAATTTTCATTTTTCGCCCCTTTTTAGGCGATTTTAGCGCATCCGCAAAATAAGCCGACACCCCCTCGGACATTTTGAGAGGAGAGAGCGAAGAGATAACTTTGCGATTAAGGCGAGTGCACACGCTTGCGTGATGCCGAGCCGGAGCAAAGTCAAGCCACCGAAGGTGGGTTAAAGAGGAAAGAAAGTTGAGAGTTGAGAGTTGAGAGCCAGAATACCCTTTAGTCGCCTTTAGCCACCTTTAGTAACCTTTAGCCCCCTTTAATTACCCTTAGCAACCCCTAAAACTCCCCCTACCGAAAGTCGATCAGTTCATACTCGGCATAGCGCGACGGATCGTACTTGGGAAGCGACGACGGCAGCGATTTAATCGCATGAATCTCAATCTTAAGTTCCAGGCCGTCAGCCAGGTAGACAATCAAGCGAGGCAGGTTCGTGCGCTTATCGATCGCGAGGCGCACGGCATTGCGCAGCGAGCTATCAATACCGAGGCTGAGGGTCGTCTCGGCAGCCGTTTCGGTCAGCTGCACGGCACGATACTCCTCGCCGATGAGTTCCAACGCATGGGCAGGATTGGAGAGTATATCGGTCGATTGGGTATCGGTCTTAAGGATTGTCACCTCACGCCGCGATTTGTTTACCTCGTAGCGTTCGGTCGCCTCGCCATAGACCTCCACGTCGGCCAGTTCGATGCGGTAGCGCTCCCCCTCGACCGCAAACGAGCCGAGGAGTTGCTCCTCACCCGAGGCGATGGTAAAGGAGGCCGTATAGCCGCCAAAGGCCTTGATGGCCTGACGCATACGATCGAGCGACTCGGCAGCACCGCTCTGTCCGAAGAGGAACAACGGACAAAGCAACAGAGCAAAGAGGAATGCGGTCTTTTTCATACTTCTTAAGGATTATGAAAGGTTACTAAAGGGGATTAAGGGCAACTAACGTAAACCCTTGGTAATCTTTAATCTCCTTTAGCTACCTTTAGTGCTAAAACAGCCCCAGCTCCTGCAACTTCGCTTCGAGCGAGGGCGAGTCGTGGAACAACACATCGCGCGGCTTGGCACCCTGGGCACGCCCCACGATACCGGCACGCTCCAACTGCATCATGATTCGTCCTGCGCGGTTGAAGCCCACCTCGTAGTTACGCTGAATCATCGAGGTCGATATCGAGCCGTTCTGCACCGCATCACGGGCAATCTCGGCAAAGAGCGAATCGTACTTCTTGGGGGCCATATCCTGCTCCTCGCTACCCATCGCGGCATCACTTCCCTCGGGCACATAGTCGGGCAAGAGGTAGGCCGAGGTATAGCCCTGCTGCTTCGAGATGTGTTCCACGATACGCTCCACCTCCTCCGTTTCGACCAGCGCACACTGCACGCGGGTCACATCGCCATTGAGCGAGAAGAGCATATCGCCACGACCGATCAGTTGCTCGGCACCCGGGCGGTCGAGGATCGTACGCGAGTCGATCATCTGGATCACGCGGAAGGCGATACGGGCAGGGAAGTTGGCCTTGATACCACCCGTAATGACCTTCACATCGGGTCGCTGGGTCGCCACAATGAGGTGAATACCCACAGCACGTGCCTTTTGTGCCAGGCGCATCACGGGACGCTCAACCTCCTTGGCCATCATAATCAGATCGGCGAACTCATCGATCACCACCACCACATAGGGCAGGAATCGGTGTCCCTTCTCGGGGTTCAGCCTGCGCGAAGTGAACTTCTGGTTATACTCCACGATGTTGCGCGTACCCGCCTTGCTCAACAGCTCGAGGCGGTTCTCCATCTCCGTACAGAGCGAGTTGAGCGTATAGACGGCCTTCATCGGGTCGGTGATGATCACCTTCTCCTCGGACTCCATCTTGGCCAGGAAGTGGCGCTCCAATTTCCCGTAGAGCGAGAACTCGACCATCTTGGGGTCGATCATCACGAGCTTCAGCTCCGAGGGGTGCTTGCGGTAGAGCAGCGAGGTAATAATGGCATTCAGACCCACCGACTTACCCGTACCCGTAGAACCTGCCACCAGGAGGTGGGGCATCTTCGCAAGGTCGAAGACATAGTTCTCGTTCTGGATCGTGCGACCAATCACTACGGGCAGCTCCGCCTTCGTTTCGTGGAAACGCTTCGAGCGGATGGCCGAGTACATCGAGACGATGCGCTTGTTGCGGTTCGGCACCTCGATACCGATCGTTCCCTTGCCCGGTATGGGGGCAATGATGCGGATACCCGAAGCCTTGAGGCTCTGCGCGATATCCTGCTCCAGACCCTGAATCTTGGCAATCTTCACACCCTGCGCCTGGACAATCTCGTAGAGGGTCACCGTAGGACCTACCGTGGCCTTAATCTTCTGAATCGGAATGCCGAAGGTCTTGAGTGTCTCCTCAATCTTGCACTTATTCTCAAAGATCTCATCCTCCGAGACCTCCATATCGGATTGGTAATCCTCCAAGAGGGCGAAGGGGGGCTTCTTGTAGGTCAAAAGATCCTTCGTCGGGTCGTAAAGCTCGTCAATCTTCTTGGCGGCCTCCTCCTCTTTCGGCGCTTCGACAACGACTACCAGCCCCTCCGTTTGCGCGGGCTGTGCAGGTTGCACGGGCGTTGCAGGCACTACGGGCGCAGTCGGCTCAACCGGCTCGATCAGTTCAAACCCCTCGGTCGGGGCTTTTACCTGCTCTTCAACCACTTGCGGTTGCTCCTGGGGCGTTACTGCGGGGCTGAGATCAATCTCCTCAAAAGGTCCGTTCTGCACCACGCGGGGCTTGCGCTCCAGCTCAACCAGGCCACCCGGCCCCATCACTACGCGCTGTTCGGCACGTTTCTCGGCCAAATCGACCTCCTCAAAGGGGTTCTCCTCCGCCTTATACAGCTCACAGTGCACGGCTCGACGCAGGGCCTTGCGCTCCTCGTCATTATCCCCCACCGCCGGAGTCGGTTCGGGCTCGGGAATCGGTTTGGGTTGCGGCTGCGGCTCAGGTTTTACGACCTCTTGCGGTGTATCCTCGGCCGAACCTTCGTCATCGAGCAGTTCCTCGTTCTCCTCCTCGATCTCTATCTCCTCCGTGCGGTCACGGTGGCGCAAAAGATCGACCACCTGGCCACCCTTATCGACCAGGATGCTCGTGGCATTATTGACACGGTTGATGAAGTTGCGGTTGATAAAGACACCCGTCAAAATCCATCCTCCGAGCAGCAGAATCACCGTACCGAAGCCGCCGATATGGCCGTGCAGGAGCTTCGCCACCTCGATACCGAACGCTCCGCCCCACCCCGTCGAGGCACAAAGACTCCACTTCGTACCAAAGGCAAAGCCCAGGGTGAGCGATCCGAGGATCATCACCAGCAGGAGCGACAAAGCCAGGTGATTGACCACCAGGGGGCGCTTGCGAATCACACGCACACCCACCAGCAGAAGAATCACGGGCAGCAGGATGCCGAACACACCAAACGACCGATCCACCAGCCACATACCGATTCGTGCGCCCATCCAGCCGCACATATTCTCGGGCGTAACGCCCAGTGTCTCGCGCTCCTCGACCGAGAGTTGCAGACCGCTCTGGTCGCCCTCCCAACCGAAGTAGGAGGAGAAGACCGAGGCCGCCATGAAGAGTGCGACAATGATGATCACAAGGCCCGCAATCCAGCGTGCGCTATCGCTTTCGCTGCGCTGAACCTGCTGACGGCCGTTCGATGCTCGTTTATTCGTTGTTGCCATAACTTATTCCTTATATATATAACGCGCCCGCGAGGCTATTTCGTATCGGCAGCCTTTCGGGCCAACCGCTGACGATATGCCTCATCGGCAAAGGTTTCAAAACTATACTCCGCCCGATGCCCCGCCTCGGCACGCAGTCCATGCTCGTCGAGCAGCTGCCCGACACGCCGTGCCACCGCCTCCGAGGGATCGACAAAACTTACCCGATACCCCTCGGCAGCCCTCTCCAAAGCCTCCAGGAGGAAGGGGTAATGGGTACATCCCAGCACTATCTGATCCGCCCCACGCTCCAACATCGGTCGAATCGCCCGCGATACCACCTCCACCGCCTCGGCGCTTTGCTCACGGTTCTCCTCCACCAACTCCACAAAGCCACGCCCGGGGGTGGTGATGACCTCGATGTCGGCCCCATACTTGGCCGCCGTGCGCCGAAACAGATCGCCATCGAGTGACCTCTCCGTAGCCAGCACACCCACCACGCGACTCCGAGTACGGAGGCAGGCGGGCTTCACGGCCGGCTCCATGCCGACGATCGGGATGTGGGGATACTTACCCCGCAGGTACTCGATCGCTGCCGCCGTAGCCGTGTTGCAGGCGACCACGATGAGCTTACAACCCAGCCCCAGGAGGTGCTCCACCGCCTCGACCGAGAGCTGTCGAATCTCCTCCACCGAGCGCGAACCATAGGGGCAGTTCTTGCCGTCACCGAGGTAGATGACCGACTCCTCGGGCAGCAGACGACACACCTCACGACGGACGGATAATCCGCCCATCCCCGAATCGTAGATGCCTATGGGGGCGTTGGTTTTCACAATTCAAAATTTATAATTTAGAATTCAAAATCAGAAAGCAAGTCGGTAAGGTTATTGGCGGTAGTCTGGCCTAAAGCCTGGGGCCACTGAGGCCACCGGGCCGACTGGGGCCACTGAAAATCTCTTCGCTCTTTCCTCTTTCCTCTTTCCTCTTAGAAATCTATAATTTCCCTAATTATTTCTTCGTCGCTCTTGCCTTCGCAGGCAATAACCTGCACGGCACGGCTGTAGAAGGGGTCGCGTTTGGCCATATCGTCACGCATGAAGAGAACCAGCTCCTCATCGTTCAGACCACGCAGACGGGGACGTTTCTGCCGTCCGTAGGGGCTTAGGCGCGAGGCGATATTCTCGGCCGAACGCTTCAGGTAGACCGTCCGTCCCACCTCGTTCATGCGCTCCATGTTGTCGCCCCAGGCAGGCAGTCCGCCACCGGTCGAGACCACCGAGGCCTTCTCGCGGCGGATCACCTCCTCCAGCACCTCGCGTTCAATCGCGCGGAAGCGCTCCTCGCCCTCGTAGTGGAAGATGTCGAAGACCGTTGCCCCCTCCCGCTCCTCGATACAGTTGTCCGTATCGACAAACGAAAGGTGCAGTGCACGCGAGAGCTTGCGCCCGATCGTGCTCTTGCCACAACCCATGTAGCCAACCAGGAAGAGCGGTTTCATTGCAAAGGATTAAAAGAGGTTCAACTGCGGCTCATCGACCAAATCCTCCTCATCGCCCTTCGCACGCTCGATCTCCAAGGGCACACCCGTCGGTGCAATCGGCTCCACGGGGGTCAAAGCAGGCGTTTCGGGCTCAACCTCGATGGTCTTCTCCTCCGTCATCGGCTCCTCCGTCATCGGCTCCTCGGCACCCTCCATCGGCTCTTCGGACTGCTCGGCCTCCGGTTCGGGTTCCGGACGCTCCGGCTCGATGAAGCGCACCGTGGCCACATCGAAGGTCGAAAGGCGCTTACCCTTGGCCTGGGCACTCTTCACGCCCACAAACGAATCGACATCGACCTGATCGGCGGGACGGTGCTCATGAGCTCCCTTATAGGTCAGCTCCACCTCCGCACCCTCACACTCCGTGAGGCAGACAAAGCGACACCCCTCGTCGAGGAACGACTGCAACTTCTCCGAGAGCTTGATCGAGAAGCGCTTGAGGTAGTAGTACTGCTGCTCGTTATCGAAGTAGCAGAGGGCATAGACCGTCTCGGGACGGAAACGCGACACATGAATCGTATCGTCGGGGAAGTGCTGTCCCAGGTCGAAGCCCGAGACATAGAATTGGTTCTTGGCCGTCCAGACAATCAGCTTATCCTCGCCCTTGAACTCGCCCAGCAGGCGACCACGCCCGTCGGCATTGAGGCGGCGAATATCCTCATCGAACCAGATGTTCTGCCCGCTGAGGGTCGAAGTACCGCGCTCCTTGAGGACAATCTTGTGGATGCCGTAGCGCGAGAAGAGGTTACCCTGGCTCTGACGGCCCTTGATGGCCAGCGTAGCAAAGTCCAGATCGACAATCACACGCTTCAAGCGCGGACGAGGCTTGAAATAGACCTTCAGCACCTCGGCCTCTCCATTCGGATTGACCGACATGTAGATAATCTCACTCTTGGGCGTACCCTTCGTGATATCGTAGCACTTATCGCGCGTGATGGCCTTGATGGCGCAGCGCTTCATCATGATCGGGCCATTCTTGCCATCGCGGTACAAGACGTTGTAGATCGTGCGCTCGTCGCCACGCTTGAAGACACCGATGTAGTAGATATTCTTCTCAAAGAAGGCCTTCTCCGAAACCTTCGTAATGACATAGCGACCATCCTTCGTGAAGACGATCACATCGTCGATATCCGAGCAGTCGCAGACAAACTCCGAGTCCTTCATCGACTTACCCGTACCGAAGAAGCCCTCCGCACGATCGACATAGAGCTTGGCGTTCATCACGGCCACCTTCGTTGCCTCGATCTGGTCGAAGGTTCTAAGTTCGGTCTTGCGCTCACGCCCCTTGCCGTACTTGTCGAAGATACGCTGGTAGTAGGCCACGGCGTACTCCGTCAGGTGCTGGAGGTGGTGTTTCGTCTCCTTGATATCCTTCTCGATCTGCTTGATCTCGTTGTCCGCCTTCTCCGAGTCGTAACGCGAGATGCGGATAAACTTCAGCTCCGTCAGGTGCTGCACATCCTCCAGGGTGACCTCCTTGCGCAGGAGCTTCTTGAAGGGCTCCAACCCCTTGTCCACCGCCTCATAGGCTGCCTCACGCGTGCGACAACCCTCGATGAGTTGGTAGAGTTTGTTCTCGATAAAGATGCGCTCCAACGAGGCGGTATGCCAGGCTCCGTTCAGCTCATCGAGCCTGATCTCCAGCTCGCGCCCCAACAGATGGCGCGTATGATCCGCCGAACGGCGCAGGATCTCGCTCACGCCTAAGAAGTGGGGCTTATCATCCCAAATCACACACGCATTGGGCGAAATCGACACCTCACAATCGGTAAAGGCGTAGAGGGCATCAATGGTCTTGTCCGACGACTCGTCGGGGGCTACCTGGATGATGATCTCCACCTTGTCGGCCGTCAGGTCATCGACCTTGCGAATCTTGATCTTGCCGCGCTCGTTGGCCTTGATGATCGACTCCTTGATCGACTCCGAGGTGGTCGTGAAGGGGATCTCGGTGATGGCAAGCGTGCGCTTGTCGATCTTCGAGATGCGGGCACGCACACGCACAGCACCGCCACGCAAACCGTCGTTATAGCGGCTCACATCGGCCAAGCCTCCTGTCGGGAAGTCGGGATAGAGTTGGAAGTCACGCCCCTCCAAATGGGCGATGCAGGCGTGAATGAGCTCCACGAAGTTGTGCGGCAGAATCTTCGATGCCAAACCTACGGCAATACCCTCCGTGCCCTGCGCCAACAGCAGCGGGAACTTCACGGGCAGGGTCACCGGCTCTTCCTTACGGCCGTCATAGGCCATCATCCACTCGGTCGTCTTCTTGTTAAAGACCACATCGAGGGCGAATTTCGACAGACGCGCCTCGATATAACGGGCCGCTGCCGCATCGTCACCCGTGAGGATGTTACCCCACGAACCCTGGCAGTCGATGAGCAAATCTTTCTGACCCATCGTCACCAGCGCCGACTCGATCGAGGCATCACCGTGCGGGTGGTAGGCCATCGTCTGACCCACGATGTTGGCCACCTTGTTGTAGCGACCATCCTCCATCAGACGCATCGCATGCAGGATGCGACGCTGCACGGGCTTCAGACCATCTTCGATGTGGGGCACGGCTCGTTCCAGGATCACATACGAGGCGTAATCCAAAAACCAGTTTTTATACATGCCCATCAGGCGACGCACACCGCTCTCGTCCTGCATCAGGCGCTCGAACTTCTGCGCCTTGGCCGACACCGTCGCGGGGGCCTCCACCTCCTCGGCTTCCGTCTCCCGGACCTCGGGGGCACCCTCGAGCAGCTCCTCCTGCTCGATTATATCTTTCTCTTTTGCCATAGTCGTTTAATTCAAATCGGCTTCCACGAGGTCCTCCTCGATGCGCAGGTTGTTAATAATAAAGCCTTGACGCTCAAAGGTATTCTTACCCATGTAGAACTCCAAGAGGTCGTGAATCGGGTCATCCTTCGTGATGCGCACCTTATCGAGTCGCATCGTCTCGCCGATGAAGTATTTGAACTCCGAGTCCGAAATCTCACCCAGACCTTTGAATCGGGTGATCTCGGCCGTCGAGCCACACTTCTTGACCGCCGCCTGGCGCTCCTCCTCCGAGTAGCAGTAGTGCGTTTCGCGCTTGTTTCGCACACGGAACAGCGGGGTCTGCAGGATGTAGAGGTGACCACGACGAATCACCTCGGGGAAGAACTGCAGGAAGAACGAGGTGATCAGCAGACGGATGTGCATACCGTCCACATCGGCATCGGTTGCCACGATCACCTTCTCGTAGCGCAGGTTCTCGACATCCTCCTCGATATTGAGGGCCGCCTGCAGCAGGTTGAACTCCTCGTTCAGATAGACCACCTTCTTCGTCAGGCCGTAGCAGTTGAGCGGCTTACCGCGCAGCGAGAAGACCGCTTGTGTGCGGGCATCGCGGCACTTGGTCACCGACGACGAAGCCGAAAGACCCTCCGTGATGAAGATCATCGTCTGGTCGGCCAGCTCGTTCTTATCGCCGCGGTGAATCTTGCAGTCGCGCAGCTTCTTGTTGTTGAGCGACACCTTCTTGGCCGTCTCGCGGGCCTTCTTCTGCACGCCCGAAATCGCCTTGCGCTCCTTCTCGTTATCGACAATCTTGCGCTGGATGGCCTGCGCCGTCTCGGGATTCTTATGCAGAAAGTCGTCGAGGTGCTTCGCAAGGAAATCGACCACGAAGTTGCGCACCGAAGGTCCCGACTTCGACATATCGCGCGAACCGAGCTTCGTTTTGGTCTGCGACTCGAAGATCGGCGAGGAGACCTTGAGCGAAATGGCCGCCACGATCGAGGTGCGGATATCCGACGGGTCGTAATCCTTGTGGTAGAACTCCTTCAGTGTCTTGGCAATCGCCTCACGGAAGGCCGCCTGGTGCGTACCGCCCTGCGAGGTGTACTGGCCATTGACAAACGAGTAGTAGCTCTCGCCATAGCCCGAGCCGTGCGTAATGGCCACCTCGATATCCTCGCCCGAGAGGTGGATCGGCGCGTAGAGCGGATCCTCGGACATATTCTCGTTCAGGAGGTCCAACAGACCATTCTTCGAGACGTAGGTCTGCCCGTTGAGCTTCACCGTGAGCCCCTTGTTCAGGTAGGTGTAGTTGCGTACCAGCTGCTCGACATACTCCAGGTTGTAGCTATAGGGACCGAAGACCTCCTCATCGACCGTAAAGCGGATCATCGTGCCGTTCTTCTCCTCGACACCCTTCTCCCACTTATCGGACTGCTCCAAGCCCTGCTTGAAATAGACCGTATGCGCCTCGCCGTCACGCACCGAGCGAGCCATAAATTCGCTCGAGAGGTAGTTCACGGCCTTCACACCGACACCGTTCAGACCCACCGTCTTCTTGAAGGCGGCATTCTCCTCGTCGTCGTTGTACTTACCGCCCGTGTTCATCACACTCACGGCTGCCGACAAGGCACCGAGCGGAATACCGCGGCCGTAGTCGCGCACCGTCACGGTCTTATCCTCGATCGTGATCTCGATCTGGCGACCGTAGCCGTTCATGTACTCGTCGATCGAGTTGTCCGTGACCTCCTTGATCAGGACATAGATACCGTCATCGGACTGGGTACCGTCGCCCAGCTTGCCGATATACATACCGGGGCGCAGGCGGACATGTTCACGCGGCGAGAGGGTTTGAATCGCATCGTCGCCGTAGTTCTGTTGGGTTGTATTGAGTAAATCTGCCACTATAACAAATTCAAAATTTAGAATTCAAAATTCAAAATGGTTGATTAGCGTGCTGCACGAATCGCTGCCAGCTCTTCGCGGATCTGCTTTTCGACCCTCTCCATCAGGTCGCGCGTATCGGCCGCAGTGACCTCCTCGGCCGGAATGGGATCCAGCACGCGCACCGTGATGCGGTTCGACCAGTTGAAGAGGAACGACTTGGGCTTCACAACGCGATTCGTGCCATCCATCACTACGGGCAGAATCGTCGCCTCGAGCTCCTTGGCCATCATAAAGCCACCCGCCTTAAAACGAGCCATCTCGCCCGTCTTCGAGCGCGTACCCTCGGGGAATACAGCCACCGAAACGCCTCGGTCGAGCCACATCTTACCCTCACGGAGCATCTGCTCCATCGCCTGGGCGGCACGACCGCGGTTGATCATGATATCGCCGTGCATAAAGATCAGCTGACCGAAGAAGGGGGTCTTCATCACCTCGCGCTTCGTGACCCAACGGAAGTTGAGCGGCAGGTAGTACATCGAGGTAATGTCGAACATCGAGTTGTGATTGGCCATAATAACGTAGGCCCGCTTGGGGTCGAGCTTCTCCAGTCCCTCGATGCGGTGGCGCGTCAGGAAAGGCACGCCGTGGATGCACCACACGAGGCAGCGCGACAGGGCATGCACCACCGTGCGATGCTTATCGAAGGGATAGCATACGACCCAGGCAATCGCCGATAAGGAGGTCATTACCAGGCATGAAATGAGGATCCAAATCCAATAAATCAGGCTCAACATAGCTATTTTAGGTTGTTTTATTTACTGTTCACCACCCTCTCCGACAAGCGGCAGAGGGATTCAGATGGCAAATTTACAAAAATTTCAGCCATTTTTAAAGCATCCCACGCAAGAAAGTTATCAACAATCTGCTCCACTTCCCCAAAGGGGAAAGGTCGGAAGCGCAATATTTTTTGAAAAATTTTGGTTCTTTGTCTTGCACAGTACCGATTATTTTGTATATCTTTGCATCGTGAAACAAATCCAAAACACAAAATAGTATGAAACACATTTTTCTAACACTCGCTCTCACTTTTCTGACACTCGCCCCGACATGGGCCGCACGTCAAAACCCGACCTACGGCCGTGTCGTGGACGAGCAAAACTCCCCCATCGAATTTGCCACCGTGGTACTCCTGTCGGGTACGGAGCAGCTGGCCGGTACAACAACCGACGAGGAGGGTCGTTTTTCGTTCTCCGCACATACCGGCCGCTACACCCTTTCGGTACAGCACCTGAGCTACGAAAATTTCTCGAAAGAGGTTGAGATAACCGAAGGCATAGATTTGGGCAACATTGTATTAAAATCTTCAGCTACAAAAATAGATGAGGTGGTTGTAAAGGGGCAGTTGGTACGCCGTGAGGCGGACCGTTTTGTGGTCGATGTGGCCAATTCGGTGGCCGCCTTGGGTAAAGATGGCGTAGAGCTGCTCGAACGCGCCCCCGGTGTCTGGATTACGGACGACAAAATCTCGGTAAACGGCAAATCGGGTTCGAAAGTTTATGTCAATGACAGAGAATTGAAAATGAGCAAAGAACAGCTGATTACCTATATTAAAACTTTACGCGCGGAGGAGATTCAGAAAATCGAGGTCATCCCCACCTCGGGAGCCGACTACGATGCCGATTCGGCGGGTGGCATCATCAAGATCACGTTGCGCCGTCAGCGCGAGAACGGCACGATGGGTTCGGTGCAGATGTGGACTACCGCAAACCGCTACGGACTCGCCCTCAACCCCTCAGCCAACATCGCTCTGCATAGCGGGAAATTGGACCTCAATGCAGCCGCCTGGTTTACCGACCAAACCGCCGAGGCCAACGCTAAAGAGCAGACGACCTACCTCACCAACTCGACACAACTCGAATCGCAGTCGCACCTCGACGAAGCGCGTCAAGACTATGGCGGTCGCCTCGATGCTGTCTATGAACTGACGAAGAATCACTCGATCGGCCTGGGTGGTCGCTTCACCCAAACCAAAGAAAACAGCACCAACAACTCCCACTCGCTCCTGCGTGGCGAGGCGTTCGAGCAGCAGACCCGAAGCCTCTTCCTCGGCAACGACGAGCAGCGCGACATCAACGCCACCTTTAATTATGTATGGAAGATCGACACCCTCGGCTCGACGCTGAAGTTGTTGGCCGACTATCAGGTACGCAAGAACGAAAACGGCCACGACAACCGCAGTGCGGTGAACGCGATTGACTCGCTCTACCGCGACCTCACCGACTCGAAGTACCGCATGGCAACCGCCTCGCTTGGCTACGAGAAGCACTTCTCGCCCAAAATCGTCCTCCAGGCCGGCGGAAAATACACCTACTACCGCATGCAGTCGAATGCCCTGTTCGAGTATGAGAAGGAGAACGTATGGCTTAAAAACGAGCGCGAGAGCTTCCTGATTGACTACAACGAGCAGATTGCGGCCGCCTATGGCATTGTGCGCGGTAATTTCGACCGCTGGGGTTTTGTGGCGGGTCTGCGTGGCGAATACACCCGCACCGAGAGCGACGGCACGAAGCTCGGCAAGGATTACTTCTCGCTCTTCCCGAACCTGAATCTGTCGTACAAGCTCAACAAGGAGGGTAAACACATGCTCATCGGCCAATATGCCCGTAAGATTTCGCGCCCCTCGTTCTGGCAGCTCAACCCCCAGCGACAGCAGATTTCGGACTACACCTATCAGACGGGTAACCCACTGCTCGACCCCTCGTTTACGCACAGCATCGACCTGACGTATGTTGCGTGGTACAAATATACCCTCTCAGCCGGTGTAACGCTCCAGACGGATGAGATTCAGCAGAACTTCATGTCCGACCCGAATGACCCGAACATCATCTATATCAACCACATCAACTACAAGGACACGAAGCAGTATTATGTCAATCTGAACACCCCGTTGCAGCTCACGAAGTGGTGGGAGGCCAACGCCAACCTGACCTACGTTGCGTGGGAGCAGCGCGTGACGATCGATGCACCCGTCCGCCTGCACCATATGTTGATGACCTACGCATCGACGACCTTCACCCTGCCGGCAAAGTTCTACATCGACCTTTCGTGGAACTACCACAACCGAATCCGCATGGGTAATGCCGAAATCGGGGCGGCACACATGGTCGATGCACAGCTCAAGAAACGATTTGGCGACCGCTTTACGCTTGTCTTTGGTGTGCGCAACCTCTTCAACTCGCAGCAGGACCTCAACGCCCGCAACGAGCAGTTTGACCGCCACTACACGCTCAATCAGTTCTGGAGCGAACGCCAATTCCGCTTTGGCCTTACCTGGAACTTTAAGAGCGGCAAAGCCTTCCGTCAGCGCACACTGGAGAAAACGGACGAAGGAAGACTTTAATTAAGAATTAAGAATTATTCAAAGGCGGCTAAAGGTTGCTAAAGGTTATGAAAGAGAAAGGGTAGCTAAAGGGTTCAATCCCCTTAGTTACCCTTAATTGCCTTTAGTTGCCTTTAGTGATCTTTAATCAACAGCAACCATAAACGCCACGCACTTTCTAATTTTAGGTGAGAAGATTTCGTGCTTCGTGCAGTAAGCCCCGGATGGGTAGTACTCGTCGTACATCCCATTCGGGGCTTGCAAGGGAAGTGCGGAAGGTTCCGCATAAAATTAGAAAGTCACAACGGGTGCTTGTGCCGCAGCCTCATCCGCCTCAAAGTAAGCCTTCTTCTCAAAGCCGAAGATCGAAGCTACGAGGTTGGCAGGGAAACGACGAACGGCCACATTGTAGGTCTGGGCAATCTCGTTGAACTCCTTGCGCGCCACGGCGATACGGTTCTCCGTACCCTCGAGCTGGGCCTGCAACTCCAGGAAGTTCTGGTTGGCCTTCAGGTCGGGATAGTTCTCGGCAATGGCAATCAGGCGACCCAGGGCCGAACGCACCTGCTGCTGGGCAGCCTGGTACTCGGCAATCTTCTCGGGCGTAAGCTCGTCGGCCGTCAGGTTAATCGAGGTGGCAGCCGAGCGGGCAGCGATGACCGACTCGAGGGTCTCGCTCTCGTGAGCCGCGTAGCCCTTCACGGTATTCACCAGGTTGGGAATCAGGTCGGCACGGCGCTGATACTGCGTCTCGACATTCGACCATGCGGTAGCTACCGCCTCATCCTTCTCCACCAGACCATTGTAGGTCTTGTAGCAAAAAATAGCCAGGATCCCAAAGCCCAAAGGGTGAGCTTGCGTACTTTCTCTTCGTGTTCATCCGATTCTATGATTCCCTCCATTCGTAGGCGGTCGATGGCATTGGGTACATCCTTGTGGGTCCGTACCATTGCGAAGAGGTTATGCAGCACTTG
>JAGAMA010000010.1 GCA_017624955.1 Alistipes sp. | reverse complement strand
TCGGGGGTCGTCGTATTATATATAAGGTAGCGGTACTCGAGATCGGCACCCGGAGCCACGGTCAGGCGCATCGTTACGACCTGGGCGCCCTCCTCGCTACGGATCGGCTCGGCCGCAAAGGTGTAGTCGGCCGTCTGGATCTTCAGGTCGTGGTAGCCGCGACGCACAAAGAACGAAAGGCCGAAACGCTCCTTCTCGGGATCGAACATCTGCACCAACTCCGTGCGTGCATCGCGCGGGCCATACTTCGTGTACTCCTTCAGCTCGACGGCCTTGATCTGACCGCCACGGGTCGTGAACGTGAGCTTCATCACCTCGTTCTCGACCTCAAACTCCGCGGCCTCGGCCACCTCGGCCGTAGCCAGCTCCTCGCCCAGTAGCTCCGCACGGCGTGCATAGGCGCTCTCGGCCTCCGTCGTCGGCGCATCGGTTACCGTAGCCGCATCACCTACCTGCTCAACAGCGGTGCTATCCACCACCACTTCGGGCATCGTTGCTGCCTTGACCGAGTCCTGATAGGCATTGTAGGCGGCCAGCTCCTCCTGATAACGCTTCTGCTCCTTGCCGTTGAGGTAGGCAAAGCCCACGAACACCAACGCCAGGACGACGAAGCCTAAAAGTGTCTTCTTATCCATCTTAACTTTACTTACTGCAAATTCTCTTTAGCGGTTAAACTTCCTTCTTTTTACTCGTTTTGGCTATCGATCAGGCGGATCTTCTCGATCGCATCCTGCATCTGCACCTTCGCCTTCTCGATGTTCTGCTTCACATCGGCGATGAGCGCCTCGGCATTCTTCGACTTGGAGAAGAAACCGATGTTGTTCTCCAGGAGGGCAATCTCCTGCTCCAACTGACGCACCTTGTTGTAGAGCTTCTCGCGCTCGGAGAGCATGCGACGCTCGCCACCCTTCATCGTCGAGAGCTTCTCCTTGAAGCGCCCCATCTGACGATCACGCTCCGAACCGCGCAACGTCTCGAAGAGCTTATCCACGGCCTGCTTGTAGCGCTTCTGGATCTGATCCTTCTGCTTGATGGGCACAAAGCCGATCTCGCCCCAGCGGCGCTGGAAGTCGCGGATCACCTCGTAGCCACCCGCCTTGACATCGGCCGCAGCCATCTCCTCCAACAGGGCCAGTTTCTTCTCCAGGTTGGCCGCATGCTCGTCATCAACCGACGAGAAGTGGGCCGCCTTGCGCTCGAAGAACTTGTCGCATGCCGAGCGGAAACGCTTCCACACCTGATCCGAGTGGCGGCGCGATACGGCACCCACCTCTTTCCAGCGGGCCTGCAGCGCGATCAGCTCCTCGGTCGTCTTCTTCCAATCCTCGCTCATCTGCAGCGCCTCGGCCTGCTCGCAAAGCTCGACCTTGAGCTGCAGGTTCTGCTCCATGTCGCTCTTCACGTCGGCGTAGTAGCCGCGCTTGAGCTCAAAGAACTTGTCGCATGCCGTGCGGAAACGCTCGTAGATGCGCGTATTGTCCTTCTTGGGGGCAAAGCCGATCGTCTTCCAGGTCTTCTGAATCTCCAGCAGACGCTCCGAAGCCTTGTTCCACTCCTTGCGCGAGGTGAAGGGCTCGCCGGCGAGGGCCTCAACCTGGGCACAAAGCTCCGACTTGAGCTCCAGGTTCTTCACCTGCTCGGCCTTGAGGTTCTCGAAGTGCTCCTGATGCTGCTTGTTGATGCGGCTCGAGGCGGCCTTGAAACGCTCCCAGAGCGACTCCTTGTACTCCATCGGCACGGGACCCGTCTCGCGCCACTCGTCGTGCAGCTTCTGCAACTTGTGGAAGGCCTCCACCACCGAAGGCTCCATCACGAGCGCCTCGGCCTGCTCGCAGAGCGAGAGCTTCTGCTCGTAGTTCTTCTTCAGATCTAGGTCGCGCAGCTCCTTGTTGATCTTGATGAAGGAGTAGAAGTGCTCGACATGCAGGTTGTAGGTCTCCCACAAATCCTTCACGTTGGCCTGGGGCACCAGACCCGTCTCCTTCCAGCGGTTCTGCAACTCGCGGAACTTCGTGAAGGTGTGGTTCAGTGTCTCATCCGACGAGATCAGCTCCTTGAGCTCCTCGATGATCTGCAGTTTGATCTTCAGGTTGGCCTCCTTCTCGGCATCGAGGTTGGCGATATAGTGGTCACGACGCTCGCGGTAGAGGCGGAACAACTCCTTGAGGCGGCTTTCGGCCTCGTCCGTCGGTACTACAAACGTCTCCTCCGTACCTCCTGCATCCAGATGCTGGCGACGGGCGGCCTCGACCTCGGCTCGACGGATGCGGTAGAAGGCTACCTTGATGCCCTCCACCGTGCGGCGTAGGGTGGGTACGGGCTTCTCCTCGAGCTGTGCAGCGAAGTAGTCGAGCAGTTCGGCTTTGCTCTTGCCGACAAACTCGTCATCGGTCGCGGGGCCCTCGGCGGCAGCCTCCTCGGCCGTCTCCTCGCCCACCTCCAGACCCGCCTCATCGGCGGCCAGGGCGGCCTCTTCGTCTGCAAAATCAACCTCGGCGGGGCTCTCGGCCTCCACCTCGGCCTTCACGGTCTCGACCTCGGGGGTCGCATTCACATCATCAGCTACGACTGCCTCGGCAGCGGTCGTGGTCTGCACATCTTCAGCCACTACGGGGCTGACTTGCTCCTCGGGAGCAGAAAGGGTACGATTTTCGGTAGCCATGTTCTTAGTCGATCTTTGGGATCGGGTTTTAAGGGGTTAATGGTTTTAGGCTCATCACATACGCGCACGCGCCAAGGCATACGCGCACAAAACGGGACAAATATAACGAAAATTCTCCTTACGGAGAAAGCTTTTCCGCGAAATTTTCGTATCTTCGTGCCAAAGATGACAACCGAGGGGGAATTGCGCTCCCCACAACCTACACAGAGAGCTATGAATCATCGCATTTTGCTCGTGGATGACGAGCCCGATATTTTGGAGTTCATCCGCTACAACCTCCAAAAGGAGGGGTACGAAATCCGCACGGCACAGGATGGCGCGGAGGCCCTGCGCGTGGCTTCGGAATTTCGTCCGCACCTGATTCTTTTGGATCGCATGATGCCCGTCATGGATGGCGTGGAGACCTGCCGTGCCCTGCGTGAAGACCCCGCGCTTAAGCATACGCACGTCGTCTTTCTCTCGGCCCTGGGCGAGGAGGATGACCAGCTCTCGGGCTTCGATGCCGGAGCGGATGATTACCTCTCGAAGCCGATTCCGATGAAGCTCTTAGTAAGCCGTGTACAGGCCATCCTGAAGCGCATCAACACCGAGCAGCAACCCGCTCAAAACGAGTGCGATATCCAACTCGACCCGCACCACCACACGATCCTTTGCCGAGGCGAGGAGATCCCCCTGCCGCGCAAGGAGTTTTCGCTCATGGAGCTGCTCATGACACGCAGCGGCGAGCTCGTCACGCGCGAGGAGATTTACAGCAAAATTTGGGGCCATGAGGTGGTCGTCGGTGACCGCACGATCGATGTCCACATCCGCAAATTGCGCCAAAAAATCGGGGAGGAGCATATCCAAACCATCAAGGGTGTCGGGTATATGTTTGTCAAATAGGCGACCTCAAAAAAGGGCTATTAAAGGTAACTAAAGGGCACTAACGGCATTAAAGGCGACTAAGTAAATCTTGGTCGCTTTTTTAGTAACCCTTAATTTCCCTTAGCAACCCTTAGCCACCTTTAGCTGCCCTTTAGTCCCCTTCCCTGCCTCTCAAACTCCCCCATTTTGAATTTAGAATTCTAAATTTTGAATTAAAATTTGCCCGACCGCAAAATTTTATCTATCTTTAAGGGATGATTTGCGCTTAAACGGAAAATTCACAAAAAATCACAAATAAAAACTTCAAAAGCAATGGTTATTCTTGTATTGAATTGCGGCTCCTCGTCGATCAAGTATCAGGTGATCGATATGCAGGATGCATCGAGCAAGCTGCTCGCCAAGGGTTTGGTGGAGCGCATCGGCCTGGCGGAGGGCGACCTGACGCACAAGCCGGTAGGTAAGGAGAACTTCCACATTCAGCAGCCTATCCCCAACCACACGACGGGTATCAGCCTCGTCATGGAGGCCCTCACGAGCCCCGAGCATGGTGTTATTTCGTCGCTCGACGAGGTGAAGGCTGTCGGCCACCGCGTAGCACATGGTGGCGAGTTCTTCCCCGCAAGCTGCATCGTCACGGAGGATGTAAAGCAGAAGATCGAGTCGCTCTGCGTGATCGCTCCGCTGCACAACCCCGCATCGCTGCAGGGTATCGAGGCGATCGAGACCGTGCTGCCGGGTGTTCCCCAGGTAACCGTATTCGACACCTCGTTCCACCAGACGATTCCCGCCACGAACTACATGTACGCCCTGCCCTACGAGTACTACGAGAAGTATCGCGTGCGTAAGTACGGTTTCCACGGCACGAGCCACAAGTATGTAGCCCGCACGGGGGCCAAGCTGGCCGGTCTGGATTTCGAGACGGCAAAGATCGTGACCTGCCACATCGGTAACGGTGGTTCGATCACGGCCGTTAAGGAGGGTAAGTCGTTCGATACGTCGATGGGCTTCTCGCCGCTCGATGGTCTGGTAATGGGTACGCGTTGCGGCTCGGTAGATGCCAGCGCCGTGACCTACATCGGCAGCAAGGAGGGCATGAGCTATGCCGAGCTGGATGCCATGATGAACAAGAAGTCGGGCGTTCAGGGTCTGACGGGCATTTCGAGCGACATGCGCGACATCGATGCCGCCTACCATGCCGGTAACGAGCGTGCCATCATGGCCCGCGACATGTACTACAACCGCATCAAGAAGTTCATCGGCGAGTACGCTGCCGAGATGGGCGGTTTGGATCTGATCGTCTTCACGGGTGGTGTCGGCGAGAACTCGTGCGAGATGCGCGAGTGGGTATGCTCGGGCCTGGAGTTCATGGGCGTAGAGTTCGACCCCGCAAAGAACGAGGGTGCACGCGGCGTGGATAAGATCCTCTCGGCCGACGCATCGAAGGTCAAGGTGGCCGTAATTGCCACGGACGAGGAGCTGATGATTGCTACCGACACCTACAATTTGGTTAAATAATCACTTAAAAAAACTGAAATACTACAATGGGAGAGATTAAGAAGCTTGCCGACATCGTTGTTGAGGCAAGAGCAAAGGGCCGCAAGAAGATGGCCGTAGCTTATGGTCAGGATTCGCACACGCTGGAGGCTGTTTACGCCGCTTATAAGGAGGGTCTGGTAGATCCGATTCTCTACGGTGAGAAGGCCGTAATCGAGCAGGTTTGCGCCGAGCACGGTATCGACGTTTCGGTCTTCACGATCGTGGACGAGAAGAGCGACGTAAAGTGCGTAGCGCAGGCCGTACAGGCAGTTGCTACGGGCGAGGCTGATGTGCTGATGAAGGGTCTGGTTACGACCGAGAAGTACATGCGCGGTATCCTGAACAAGGAGGCCGGCCTGTTCCCCCCGAAGGCTACGCTGAGCCACGTTTCGGTGATCGAGATGCCGGTTTACCCGAAGCTGCTGATCGTGTCGGATATCGCCATCATTCCGCTTCCGGACATGAAGCAAAAGATGCAGATGATCGGCTACCTGGCCGCCACGGCTAACGCACTGGGTATCAAGACCCCGAAGATTGCCTGCATCGCTCCGGCTGAGACGCTCAACCCGAACATCCCGTCGGCTGCCGAGGGCGCGCTGCTCTCGAAGATGGCCGATCGCGGTCAGCTGGGCAACGTGATGGTGGATGGTCCGCTGTCGCTCGATGTAGCCCTATTCAAGGAGGTTGCCGAGCACAAGAAGGTGAAGGGTGCTCCCTTTGCCGGTGATCCCGACTGTCTGCTCTTCCCCAACCTGGAGGCAGGTAACGTATTCTTCAAGGCATCGTCGCACCTCTGCCACGGCGAGATCGCCGCTATGCTGGTGGGTGCCAAGAAGCCTTGCGTGCTGACTTCGCGTGGCGACAGCAGCCAGAGCAAGCTCTACTCGATCGCCCTGGCTTGCCTCTCGTGCAAATAATCACGAAAAGCAAGAGCAACAAAAAATGGAGTGGTTTCGGCCACTCCATTTTTTATTTCCTTCTACAACATCTTTTGTAACATAATCTCATCCTGCCACCCCTCGGGCGACCAGATCCAATCGCGCTTCAGACCGCACTCCTTAAATCCGCACGCCGCAAAGAGGGCACGACTCGCCTCGTTCTCCGCCCCGACATGGCACCATAGCTGATGAAGCCCCAGCACCTCGTGCGCATAGCGCGACACAGCCAGCACGGCATCCGTGGCATATCCCCGACCGCGGTCCTCCGCCTCGGCAATCAGGATGCCGATACCCGCCCGACGGTGCAGCAGATCCAACTCGAAGAGGTCCAACGCCCCGACGGCTCGCCCCTCGCGGAGGGTCTGAATAATCAGTCGTTGTTGGCGTGTCTGTTGCAGGTCGAACTGCTGTTCATCAAGGAAGCGCTGCAGTTGGTGGCGCGAGAAGGGGGCTATCGTACCACTGACAGCCCACACCGAGGCATCGTTTTCCCAGCGATACATCCGTTCCACATCCTCCGGCTCCAGGGCGCGCAGGCAGACCTTCTCCCCCTCAATGTGCATCTTTAGAGTCCGATTATCTTGTTACGAATCAACATTGCCACGCCCCACGCACCGGCATTTTCGGACATCTTCGAGAGGCGGAATTTCGTATCCTTATAGACCAGGTTGAGCGAATATTTGTTCGTGGCCGACTTCAGGGGCAGCATGATGTAGTCACCCGCCATGGCGAGGTTACCGCCCACGATCACCGTCTCAGGATTGAAGGTATTGATCAGGAAGGCCACGGCCTTGCCGACCTTCTCGCCCGCCTCCTCGATCAGCTCGATCGAGAGGTTATCATCGTTCTTGGCTGCCGCAATGATATCGTCGATGTGGATCGACTTACGCTGGGCATACTGCTCGCGCAGGATCGTATTGACCCCCTTTTCGATCTCGCGGCACATCTTATCCTCGATGGCGATACCCGATACCTCGGTCTCCAGGCAACCCTTCTTACCGCACGAGCAGATGATCTCGTTGTCGAAGAAGGGGATATGACCGAACTCGCCCGCAAAGCCCGACTTACCGTAGTAGAGCTTGCCGTCCATCACAATACCGATGGCGACACCACGACCCATGTGGAGGTACAAGACATTGCTTTCGTTCTTCGACTTGCCGGTCGTGTACTCGGCATAGCAACGGGCACGCGTGTCGTTCTCGACCAGGACATGCAGGCCGATGCGCTCCTCCAGAATCTCGCGCAGCGAGCTGTCGAGCGAGGTGAAATATTTGTAGCTACGACCCGTATCGGGGTTCACACGACCCACGATGCAGAGACCCATGCCGAGAATCTTATCGCGGTCGATGCCGCAGCCGTTGATGAAGGCCTCGGTAGCGGCGCAAATCTTCTCGAAACACTGGGGACGATCCTGCAACTCGAAGGTGGGATCGGTATGCTCGACGATGATGTTGTTCTGCAGGTCGGTCACCACAAAGCGCATGTTATCACGCCCCACATAGACACCGGCAAAGTAGATGGCCGAGTTGGCCAGGCCGAAGATGTTGGGACGACGACCGCCCGGGGTCTCCACCTTACCCAGATCGGTCACGATATTCTCCTCAACGAGCTCCTGCACCAACTTCGTAATCGTCGGCACCGAGATATGGAGCTCCTTCGTCAGCTCCGAGAGGGTACATTCGCCATTGACCGCCATGTGGGCAATGATGTTGCGCTTAATAATGCTGTTCTTATGGGAGACACCTTTCACGGCATCCTCCTCATGTTTGACGAAAAATTCGGTAAGGGAAGTCATATTTGTGTGTCATTTTCGTAACTAACCACGCAAATATAAAAAGTATAATTAAAAATTACAAGATTTTATTAAATTTATTTAATATTTTCGCAGAGGGCGAGCCGCTAAAACAAAAGAACCTGCTGACAATCAGCAGGTTCTAATTTTTTGGTCGATTTGTCCTATTTCCTCAACCAGGGGCTATAAAGTACCTTTCGATTCGACAGGCAATTCAGCCGATACCTTCTTCACAAGGCCCTGCAACACCGTTCCGGGGCCCAATTCGGTGATCGCATCCACCCCGTCTGCAAGCATCTCCCTTACGATTTGTGTCCAACGCACGGGGGCCGTAAGCTGGGCGATCAGGTTTTGCTTGATCTCTTCGGGATCGGTATGGGGCCTGGCATCCACATTCTGGTAGATGGGGCAGGCGGGCGTTTGGAACGCTGCCTCGGCAATCGCCTTTTCGAGCTCCTCGCGTGCAGGCTCCATCAGGGGCGAGTGGAAAGCACCGCCTACGGGCAGGGGGAGGGCACGACGCGCACCGGCCTCCTTGGCCTTCACACAGGCAGCCTCAATAGCACGCTTCTCACCCGAGATCACGAGCTGACCCGGGCAGTTGTAGTTCGCCGCCACGACCACCCCTTCGGTCTCGGCGCAGATCTGTTCAACCTGCTCATCCGTCAGCGAGAGGACGGCTGCCATGCCACCCTCGACAGCCTCGCAGCAGGCCTGCATCGCCTGAGCGCGCTTCGACACCAGGCGCAGACCATCCTCAAACGAGAGAGCACCCGACACAACAAGCGCCGAAAATTCGCCGAGCGAGTGACCCGCCACGGCATCGGGCTTAGCATCGAGCGCCTTGGCCATTGCTACCGAGTGGAGGAAGACGGCCGGCTGGGTTACCTTCGTCTGCTTCAGCTCCTCGGCTGTACCCGCGAACATGATGTCCGTGAGGCGGAAGCCCAAAATCTCGTTGGCACGCTCCATCATCGCGCGTACCTCGGCGTTGTTATCGTAAAGATCTTTTCCCATGCCCGTGTATTGAGCACCTTGACCCGGGAAGACATAAAAATGTTTCATATTTCCTTTTTATTGGTTCAAAAACACCGCAAAGATAGGATATTTTTTGGAATTAGCGAAGTGTAAAGCCCCGAAGTTCCCGATTTAACTCTTTTTCGCGACCGCCAACCAAGCGATCGAGCAGGGCATGGAAACGGGGCGAGTGGTTATGATGCACCGTGTGGCAGAGCTCGTGCAGGATGACAAAATCGCGCAGATGTTCGGGTAGTTGCATCAGAAAGAGGCTGAGCGAAAGGGAGTTTTGCGAGGAGCAGCTCCCCCACTTCGTGCGTGCGGCACGGATCGTAAGCTTCGTGTAATGCAACCCCGATTGACGTGCCAGGCGCTCCACGCGGGGAGGCAGGTCCTCCTTGGCCAGGCGGCGCAGTCGCTCGATCTCGGCGCGCTGCTCCTCCTCTGAGCCTTGCGGATAGGCACTTTTACGCGCCTTGACACGCGCCACGGTGCGCTCCACCCAGCTACGCTTCTCCTCCAGGAAGGCCAGGGCCCGCTCACGCGACACGAAGCGCGGATAGGTCAGCCGCACCTCCCCCGAGGGGCGCACCGTCAGCGTGATGCGACGTGCTCGGGGCGAACAGACAAGGGTGGGTTCGCTAACGCTCACAAAAAAAAATTAAGAATTAAGAATTAAAAATGGGGGAAGATTTCGCCATCCGATTTGGGATTTTAGGCGAGCAGATTTTGCCTCGACCGCAGTTCGGTTCGGATGGGCTGTACATGAGGTACTGCCCATTCGGACCGGACAAGGAGAGGTAAAATATGCCGCATAAAATTCCAAATCAGCCGATGCGTTGGCGCACCACCTCAAATAACATCACCGCCGCTGCTGCCGATACATTGAGCGACTCGATGTGGCCAATCATGGGGATAGCGAGCTGCTCGTTGCAGAGCTTGAGAACTGCGGGCGAGATACCGGTATCCTCGGCACCCATGACGATCACGGTGGGCTTGGTGAAGTCGGCATCGTAGAGGAGCTTGCGGCTCTTCTCGGTGGCGGCGACAATCTGGAAACCCTCCTGCTGGAGCTGTGCCAGGGTCATGCGGATCGAACCTACACGGGTCACGGGAATCACGCTCAGGGCACCTGCCGAGGAGCGAATCGCCTCGGAATTGACGGGGGCGGAGTTCTTCAGCGGAGTGATCAGGCCATGCGCGCCGGCACACTCGGCCGAGCGGGCGATCGCGCCGAAGTTGCGCACATCGGTCACGCCGTCAAAGGCAACCAGGAGGGGCGTTTCATCCTCGGGGACACGCTCCAGAATATCCTCCAGCTCGACGTAGGAGATCAGGGCGGTCTGTGCCACCACGCCCTGGTGGTTACCCTTCGTGAGGCGGTTGAGCTTCTCGACGGGCACCTCCTGGTAGCGCAGGCGGTGGCGGGCGATGAGGTCTTTGAGCTCCTGCATCAGCGCTCCCTCGGCACCCTTGCGAATGTAGAGTTTTTCAATCTGTTGACGTGCCTCGATGGCCTCGGCCACGGGACGAATTCCAAAAATCAGGTTTTCAGCCATATGGTAAATTCAAAATTTAGCATTTAGAATTCAAAATTATCAGGGGACGAGCGACACATATTCTATGATGTCAAACTCAACCTCTCCCACCCCATTTTTTGATTTTAGGCGAGCAGATTTTGGGCTTCCGAAGTCGGGTAAATTGGGAGCATACTTAGCGTATGTGACCAATTTAACACGGCAAGGAGGTGCAAAAGATGCCGCATAAAATCGAAAAATCAGCCCTCTTCGACGATTTCCACTTCGTAGGAGGCCTTCTCCCACTCGTGCATCAAATGATCGTAGCGCGCTTTGAGGTCGTTGTATGCCTTGTAGTCCGCCTCCACATACTCGGTGGCGACGGCAAACTTTTGGTCAAAGGCGGCGATCTCCTCCTCGACCTTGGCCAGCTCGGCCTCGATATCCGAGACCTGCTTGCGGAGCTTGCGCAGGAGTTTCTCCTGCTCCTTCTTCTGCTCGTAGCTCAGTTTACCCGTGCTCTCCTTCGGGGCGGTGGCAGCCGTGGGTTTATCGCGCCGCTCGATCTCCTGCAGGGAGGCTAACTTACGCTTTTCGAGGAAGTAGTAGATGCCTCCGAGGTACTCCTGCACCCCGCCATCGCGGAATTCGTAGATCTTATCGACCATGCCGTCGAGGAATTCGCGGTCGTGCGAGACGACAACCACCGTACCGTCATACTTCATGATCGCCTCCTTCAGGATATCCTTCGAGCGCATATCCATGTGGTTCGTCGGCTCATCGAGCACCAAGAGGTTGCGCGGCTCGAGCATCATGCGGGCCATAGCCAGGCGCGAACGCTCGCCACCCGAGAGGACCTTGACCTTCTTGTCGATATCCTCGCCACGGAAGAGGAAGGCACCCAGGATATCGCGCAGACGGGTGCGGATATCGCCCACCGCCACCCTGTCGAGGGTATCGAATACGGTAAACTCGCCATCCATCAGATCGTCTTGATTCTGGGCGTAGTAACCGATATTGACATTCGCACCGAGGCGAATCGAACCCTCGGTCGGGGTCAGCTCGCCGATGAGCATGCGGGCCAGGGTCGTTTTACCCTCGCCGTTGCGCCCCACCAGAGCGATGCGGTCGCCCTTCTCGATCGTAAAGTTAGCCCCCGAGAAGACATGCTTCGCGCCAAACGACATGCCCGCCTCCTTGATCTCGGCCACCACCTGACCCGAACGGGGCGCAGGGGGGAATTTGATGTTGAGGTGCGAGAGGTCCTCCTCCTCGATCTCCAGGCGGTCGAGCTTTTCGAGCTGCTTGATGCGCGACTGCACCTGGTTCGACTTCGTGGGCTTGTATCGGAACTTCTCGATAAACTCCTCGGTCTTCTCGATCATCCGTTGCTGGTTCTCGTAGGCCGCCTTCTGCTGCTCACGGCGCTCACGGCGCAGCTCGACATACTTCGAATAGGGGACTTTGTAGTCTGTGACCTTGCCCAGCGAAAGCTCCACGGTGCGGGTCGTGACATTATCCAGGAAGGCCCTGTCGTGCGAAATCAGCAGCACCGCGCCGCTGTAGTTCTTCAGGTACTCCTCCAGCCACTGGATCGACTCGATATCGAGGTGGTTCGTCGGCTCATCGAGGAGGAAAATCGAGGGGCGGCGCAGCAGGAGCTTCGCCAACTCGATACGCATACGCCAACCGCCCGAGAACTCGGCCGTGGGGCGCGTGAAGTCGGTGCGCTTAAAGCCCAAACCCAAGAGGGTCTTCTCGATATCGGCCTCGCGCGTATCGCCACCGAGGATCGCAAAGCGATCCTGCGCCTCATTCAGGCGGTGCAGCAGGTCGGCATAGGCCTCGCTCTCGTAGTCCGTGCGCTCGGCGATCTCGGCCGTGAGGCGCGAAATCTCCTTTTCCAGCCCGTTGACCTCCTCAAAGGCCTTGGCCGTCTCCTCCACAAGCGACGTCGTGTCGTGCACGCGCATCGTCTGCGGCAGGTAGCCGAGCGTGCAATCCGTGCCGATCGTCACCGCGCCCGAGGTGGGTTGCTGCTCGCCCATAATGAGGCGCAGCAGGGTCGTCTTACCCGCGCCGTTGCGCCCCACAAGGCCGATGCGGTCCTTGGGGTTGATCAGAAACGAGATATTGTCAAAAAGCGTCCAACCGCCATACGAGACGGTGAGGTTATCGAGTGAAATCATACTTCATCTATGCGTGTAACATGGCATGAATCTCGGCCGCAGGGTCCTCGGCTTTGAAGACCGACGAGCCGGCCACCAGCACATTCGCCCCCGCCTCATACAACAGGCGCGCATTCGCGGAGGAGATACCCCCATCGACCTCGATCAAAAGGTCGGGGTTCAGCTCCTCGGCCATCAGGCGCAGTTCGCGAATGCGGTCCAACGACTCGGGGATGAACTTCTGCCCGCCAAAGCCCGGCTCAACACTCATGATGAGCACCATATCGACCTCCCGAAGAATCGGGCGCAGGCTTTCGACCGGAGTCTTGGGTTTAATCGAGATGCCCACCTTCGCGCCACTCTCGCGGATCAGGTGGATGCAGTGCAGCGCATCGTCCGTAGCCTCCAGGTGGAAGGTAATCCAGTCGGCTCCGTCGTGTGCAAAGCGGGCCACATATCGCTCCGGCTCCACGATCATCAGGTGCACATCGAGCACCTTCTGCGTAGCACGGCGCACAGCGCGCAACACGGGAAAACCGAACGAAATGTTGGGGACGAATCTTCCATCCATCACGTCGATATGAACCCAGGCGGCCTCGCTCTGATCCACCATCTGCACCTCGCGCTCAAGGTGTCCGAAATCGGCTGCCAACACCGAGGGGGCAATCATCCGTCTCATTTTCTTTTCTACTTTGAGATTCTCAATGCAAAGATAAGAATTTTCGCCGAAAAACTGCTATCTTTGTCTATTATGAATACCTATATCTTGATTCTTTGTGGCGTTTTGGCCCTGGTGGCGGTGGTGGCGATCGTTTGGGCGATCCTTCTGGGGCGTGATGTGCGCACTGCGCGCGCGCAATACACGGCCGTGCAGGGTTCGCTGGAGACGACCGAGGCGGAGCTGGGCAACGCGCGCGAAGCTCGCCGACACGCCGAGCAGGAGTTGGCCGTAGCGAAGGCTACCGCCGAGCAGCAGATCCACATGCTCGAAGCGCGCAACGAGGAGCAGCAGCGCGAGGCCGAGAAGCGCCGCGCGGAGGAGGCCGCACGCTACCAACAGCGCATCGAGGAGCAGCAACGCGAGGCCGAGCAGCGCCGCGCGGAGGAGATCGAGCACCTCAAAAGCCACTTCAAGAGCCTCTCGGCCGAGATCCTTACCGAGCAGTCGAAGCAGTTCCGCGAGACCAACAAGGAGTCGATGGATGTACTGCTGAAGCCCTTCCGCGACAATATCACCGAGTTCCGCCAGCGCGTGGAGCATATCTATTCGCACGAGAACGAGCAACGCGGCGAGCTGAAGAACGAGCTGAAACACCTCCTAGAGCTGAACCAGCGCATCACGACCGAAACCACGAACCTCACGAACGCCCTGCGTGGCAACTCGAAGGTGCAGGGCGATTGGGGCGAGACGATGCTCGAGACGATTCTCGATAGCTCGTCGCTCGTCAAGGGGGTACACTACCTCACGCAGCACAACCTCAAAGATGCGGAGGGCAACAACCTCCGCCCCGATGTCATTCTGCGCCTCCCGGAGGAGAAGCAGATCGTCATCGACTCGAAGGTATCGCTCACAGCCTATGTCAATTACACGGCAGCGACCGACGAGACGGAGCGCCGCGCCCACCTGGCGGATCATGTCGCATCCGTGCGCAAGCACATCAAGGAGCTTGGCAACAAGGAGTATCAAAAGCTCCTCCAGTCACCCGACTTTGTGATTCTGTTCGTGGCCAACGAACCCGCCTTCCTCGAGGCGCTGAAGGCCGATCCGCAACTTTGGAGCGAGGCCTACGAAAAGAAGGTGTTGATCTCCTCCCCCACCAACCTCTTTGCCATGCTGAAGATGGTGGCCGATATGTGGAAGTACGACGCGCAGGATAAGAACACGAAGCGCATTGCCGAGTGCGGCCTGAAGCTCTACGAGCAGGCCGTGGCCCTCACCGCCTCGTTGGAGCAGGTCGGCAGCGCGCTGCAAAAGGCGCAAGCGGCCTACGACGATACCTACAAGCGCCTCCACACGGGAAATAATAACGTAGTGCGCCTGGGTCAGCAACTCAAGAAAACCGCCCGCCTGCAATCCAAAAAGGAGTTCTCCGCAGCACTCACCGAGGCCGTCGAGGAAGACATCGACCAGGAGTAAATTCAAAATTAGCGCTGATGCAATCAGCCACAGCAGCTTTTTGGTTGCCATCGAGGCAACCTATTTGTAAAAGAGAAATCCACCTTTCCAAGCAACTCTTGGAGGTGGATTTTCTCTTTTTACAAAGCCACTTTCAGTGGCGCAAAAGGCTGAAAAATAATTAGATTGCTTACTTTTTATATAAAAAACATATAGACAATCCCCCTAAATCCCCCATAAAACCATGGTAAAACTATAAGAACTCGCTAAAGATATGCTGATTGTTTGTTATATTATTACAAATCAGTATATTATGAATGAGAAAAGCGATTGTTTTAAGTAGAGTTAGCACCTTGCAGCAGGATCTAAGGCAGCCGACCGAGGAGATTTTGCGAGAGGTGTACAAAGAAGAGGGGGGCTTGTAATTGAAGAGGGAAAATCGGGAAGAGGCGGAGCTGTATTCGGCTACACGACCAACTACAATCATCTTGTTTATGTTTGGCACACTTTTGGGAAGCGTTGGGTGAATCCTCCAACAATTTTCTCGATGAAACAGACCAAGAAAAATCACCTGACGGCCGAGAATGGCCGACCGATTGCAGATAACCAAAACACACAGACCACAGGGGTGCGAGGCCCGGTGACGATGCAGGATCCGTGGCTGATGGAGAAATTGGCCCATTTCGATCGTGAGGTGATTGCCGAAAGGCGCATGCACGCCAAAGGGTCGGGAGCATACGGCACATTTACCGTCACGCACGATATTACGACCTATACTCGTGCCTCGATTTTCTCGGAGATTGGCAAGAAGACCGACTGCTTTGTCCGCTTCTCGACCGTGGCGGGCGAGCGTGGTGCTGCCGATGCCGAGCGCGACATTCGTGGTTTTGCGATGAAATTCTACACCGATACGGGCAACTGGGATTTGGTGGGCAACAATACACCCGTCTTCTTCCTGCGCGATCCGTTGAAGTTCCCCGATCTGAACCACGCCATCAAGCGCGACCCGCGCACCGGCATGCGCTCGGCAAACAGCAATTGGGATTTCTGGACCCTGCTGCCCGAGGCGTTGCATCAGGTCACTATCACGATGTCGCCCCGCGGCATTCCCCGCTCGTTCCGCCATATGCACGGCTTTGGCAGCCACACTTATAGTTTTATCAATGCCGACAACCGTCGCACTTGGGTAAAATTTCACCTGCGCACGCTGCAAGGCATCAAAAATATGACCGATGCCGAAGCGGAGGCGGTGATTGCCAAAGACCGAGAGTCGCATCAACGTGACCTATTCGAGGCAATCGAGCGTGGCGACTATCCCCGTTGGCTGATGCAGGTGCAACTGATGACGGAGGATGAGGCAAAGGAGTATCACATTAATCCCTTTGATCTTACGAAGGTGTGGTATCATGGCGACTTTCCGCTGCACGATGTGGGCATTTTGGAGCTTAACCGCAACCCCGAGAACTTCTTTGCCGAGACCGAGCAGGCGGCCTTCAACCCGATGAATATCATCGACGGCATCGGTTTCTCGCCTGACAAGATGTTGCAGGGACGCTTGTTCTCCTACGGCGATGCACAACGCTATCGTTTGGGCGTGAATCACCACCTGATACCGATCAATCGGCCTCGCTGCCCCCACCACGCCTACCACCGCGACGGGCAGATGCGCACGGACGGCAATGCAGGGAGCACGATCTCGTATGAGCCGAACAGCTATGGCGAGTGGCAAGATCAGCCCCACCTCAAAGAGCCCCCTTTGTCGATTTCGGGCGAGGTCTATAACTACGACGAGCGCGAGCTCGATAGCGACTACTTTACCCAGCCGGGTAAGTTGTGGCGACTGATGTCGGCCGAAGACCAAAAGGCGACTTGCGAGAACACGGCACGGGCGATGGGCGATGCGGCACTCTTTATCAAGCAACGCCATATCCGCAACTGCCACCGCGCCGACCCTGCATACGGTGAGGGGGTTGCCAAGGCATTAGGACTTTCGCTCGCCGAGGCTCTCATTGCAGAAGACCCTGCTCATCCATCGTGGGATTGGAGATAGTGTAAAAACAAAGGCGACCACTCGGTGTATTTGAGCAGTCGCCATTTTTCTAATGCTATCGTATATTCTCCTATAATTATAGCACTCTATCCAATGTTATCAACACCTTATTTGGACCATAGCCTTGCAGGAGGATTTGCTGTTCCGACTTCTCTACAATATGCCAGGTGCCATTCAAACGAGTGTAGCTACCGCTATCGATAACAATAATTGCTCTATCTACCTCATAGGAGAATCGGCGAACGGCATTCATATCCGGCTCGCTATATTTGCCCTCTGTCTCGGATAGAAATTCTACAATACAACTATTGTTACCTGTTGCGTTGCCGTTTTCATCAAAATATTCAATTTCCGCATTCCATACGGTTTGAGCAAGAGTTTGTGGTGTAACATCAAAGGTCTCGTCCTTATCGCAGCTGACTGCAAAAAGCAGCACCGCGCACATCAATAGATTTCTTAGTGTTTTCATTACTTATTCTTGTTTTACTTCTACAACATGGTATTCCGGGCCCGAGTGAAGTTCAATGTGCAATTTGCGAGACTTCCC
>JAGAMA010000009.1 GCA_017624955.1 Alistipes sp. | reverse complement strand
GCGGCTCTCTTTTTGTGTACGGCGGGTGCATTGTTCTCCGATGAGGCACATGCCCTGAACGAGCAGGGGGAGTTTCTCGAGGCCTACATCATCGATACCATCGGGTCGATGACCGTTGAACACGCCATGGACCGCATCCATCGGGCGTTGGCCGAGGAACAAGCGACCCGCGGATTGAAAATCACAAATCGCTACAGCCCGGGCTACTGCAATTGGCCGCTGGTCGATCAGCGAGCGTTGTTTGCCTTTGTCGGGGAGAATCCGACGGGCATCGTGTTGAGCGATTCGTGTCTGATGCACCCGATTAAATCGGTGAGCGGCATCATCGGTATCGGTGCGAAGGCGCGTCGTCGTGCCTATGGCTGTGTGATTTGCCAGAATAAGACCTGCATCTATCGCAAGATTGTGGCACGTGAGCAGGGCGAGATGTAAAAAAAAGAGCCTATGACCTATTTGCTGACAGCAAGTATCTTGGCACTTTGTGCCTGCCTGACGGGGGCTTTTCCGCAGTTGATTAACGGCCTTTCAGCCGACGAGAAACGACGCATGGATCGTCGCAAGGTGGGGCGAATAGCCTTCGTGGGGCTGATGATGCCGGCTTTGATATTGTTGGTGCTGTATGGGTGTGGCGTCGATCATGACCTGATACCACCGGCCGTGTGTATTCCCTTTGCTTTAGGTACGGCTGTGGCGATACAGCTTTCGATAAAATAGCACATTGAAATAGATGGTGGTATGAGAAGATTTTTGCTTTATGTAGCGGTGCTGATTGCAATCGGTGGCCATCAGGCAATGGCCGGGGAACGTGGGGAACATGGAGGTGCGGCGATGGTTGGTGCGTTGCCGGGCAATGCAAAAGCTGTGGATAGCTTCCCGGTGCGTATGGAGGCGCAACGATATGATACCGCACAGTGGAGCCGTTATGGATGTTGTTCGCTACAAGGGAGTGATGCTCGACTCAGTGTTGTGAGTGAAAGCGGAAATACCCTCTTTACAACCAACGAACAGGGCGCAACGGTTGCAGGTATGGGTCTGGGGGATTACTACCTTTTGGAGGTACCCGTGACACATGTGATGGCCGGTGAGCAGTTTGACTTTATGTGTACGATGACTGCGGTAGAGCCCGATGCTCCGAAGTATTGGGTGTTTGAGTATTGGGATTGTGGGCGTTGGAATAGCGTGGATGCCGCATTGCATAGTGCCGAGGAGGATTCTTCCATCCGTTACTCCTTCTATACCAAATATTTTCAATCAGCACATCCTGTGACATTTGCACAGTCGTTTACGCTCATGCAACCCATCGAGAACGGCCGTGTGAAGGTGCGTTTGCGCACCCTTGTGGCCGGTGAGGGGAAGGTGAAACTGACGGGTAGTAGTAAATATGTAAGCCTGCAACTGCTCCGATATAAGGGTGCCCCCGATGTGCGTGATCAGCGACGAATCCTCTTTGTCGGCAACTCATTTACCTATTTTTATGGTACGCCTTTTATGTTTAAGGAGATTGCCCGTTCCGAGGGTCATCAGGTCGATATTGTGGTGTCTGTAAAGGGCGGACAGGAGTTTAGCGAACACCTTGAACTGGAGCGAACCATCGAGGCGATAACACGGGGTGGATTTGATTATGCCTTTTTGCAGGATACATCCCCCAATGCTGCCAAATACGCTGACACTCACGATGCTGCAATTCTGGAGGCTTGTAAGAAGATCAATGATCTTACGTTATGTTATTCGCCGAATTGTCAACTCATTTACGAGCATACGTGGGGATGCCCGTATGGCAACTATCGTGGATATGGCAGCTATGAACGTCTTGAAGAGCTACTTGAACGTGGCACTCAACAACTTACCGAACAGCTCGCGGAGTATGAAATATGGGTAAGTCCCATCGGGAAGGGGTTTACCCTTGGACGCGCGCAAAACCTCTCGTTGCTTCATACCGATCATCGCCATCAAAGCCGTGAGGGTGCATATATGAAGGCCTGTATCAATTATTTATTGATTTATCGTGCGCCATTTACGGCAACGGTTTCCTGCTGCGGTGTAAATCCGGAAACGGCTCAAACAATCCGTCGGATTGCAGAGCGGGTGGTGTTGCATGCCGATAGTGAGCATGCGCAACTTGGAGATGAGTAAGCTGTAGATTAACGCTAATTTTTCAGCACAAAATTTTGTTAATTCCAAAAAAGCACCTATATTTGCACACCCTTTCAACGAGAAAGGCCAAACGGAGAGGTGGGTGAGTGGCTGAAACCACCGGTTTGCTAAACCGACGTACCTGATTAGGGTACCACGAGTTCGAATCTCGTCCTCTCCGCAAAAAGGCAAACAAGATGGATTTGCACGACCTCTGCTTTTGCAGAGGTCTTCTTGTTTTTAAGGGGATTTGTGCTCGCATAAGATTGCCCTTAAAAGCACAAAGTAAGTTACTTTGTAACCGTTCAAATCAATCTTGTTTGGCTTTTTGCAAGGATACCTCCGGCGGGAAAGAGCAAGAAGTTACGAAGCAAGCCACAGGCGTGCGAAGGAGCCAATCTCGACCACCTTACCGCCTTACAACAACCAACCGCCAATTTCGTTCATAGCCTCCAATCTCTGCCGGCTTCCTATTTGTCGATTTACCAAAAGATTGCTATATTTGCCCTTTCTTGCTATTCGTATGAACAAACTCGACCGACCTGCAAAAATTCCCCCCCCCGTGGGTGAGGCGTATTCCATTGCGAGTACGCAGGAGTTCGAGCGTATCTACGAACGGCTCTATCCCCGACTTTGCGCCTTTGCCTCGTTGATGCTGCACGACCGCAGTGCCGTGGAGGATGTGGTGCAGGAGGCCTTTCTTTCGCTGTGGAAACGTCGCCGCGAATTGATCATTCACACCTCGGTCGACCACTACCTGATGCGCAGTGTCTATAACCTTGCACTCCAGCATCATACACGTATTCACCAGCAACAACCGCTGTCCGACCTTTTCCCGAAGGGTACGGAAGGCGAGGGATGGCCCGAGGGTTTTTCGGATGAGGAGGTCCGTCGCTTGGAGATGGTGCATACGGCCATAGAACAACTACCGGAACAATGTCGGCGCATCTTCCTGCTGAATAAGCGTGAGGGGTTGCGCCAAAAAGAGATTGCAGCCATGCTCTCCCTCTCGATTAAAACGGTGGATACGCAGATTACTCGTGCTGTGCGGAAAATCAAGGAGTATGTGCAGCTGCGACAATTGCACAAAAAGGAGACAACCGCGAACGCAAAGGATGATATTTTCACCCAAAAATAGCAGGCGATATAAATAAATGTTTATTTTTGTAAGGTGTTTTTGCGAAAAAAATAACTATTAAGTAGGAGTGCGACGGAAAATATGAATAACGAGTGGCAGCATAGCGAAAATCGTTCGTTGGAATGGATTTGGGAGCACACGTTGGATGTGGAGGGCGAATGGAATGCCCATGGAGCATCCAACCGCATGTGGCAACATCTCCAACGCCGAAGATGGATGCACCGTATCACGATAAGTGCTACGGCTGTTGCTGCGTTGTTGGCCATCGGTCTCTTGCTTATCTGGCCGAATCGCTTTGAACCTTCGACGCCGCCGGTGCGTCAATTTGTTGCTACGACAGGTATTCAGTTGGCTGTGGATGAGGATTTCATCGCCGAGTTGCCAGCCGAAAGCAGCCTGCGGGGCGATTGCCAGACCTTGGAGGTGATCAGTGAGGCTACGGATAGCATGGCCTATCGTATCGAGGTGCGCCCGATGCAATATGCCACCTTGACCGTTCCGCCGGGACATCGTTATTCGCTGACCCTCTCCGATGGTAGTTGCGTGACGCTGAATGCCGATAGCCGATTGCGCTATCCGGTGGAGTTCGCCGACTCGGTACGCCAGGTGGAACTGTGTGGTGAGGCTATGTTTGAGGTTACGGCAGACCGCATGCGCCCCTTCCGTGTGATTACCGAACATGGCGTACAAACGCAGGTGCTGGGTACACAATTCAATGTAACGGCCTATCCCGAAACTCCATGTGCCGTAACGCTGCTCGATGGTGCGGTACGGGTGCTTTCGCAGTGTGATACCTGTCGTCTGCTGCCCGGACAGCAGGCCCGTGTGGTCGAGGAGGGTTTTGATGTGCGTTGGGTCGATACGAAGATGAGCACAGCCTGGTTTGGCGAAAGTATCAGCTGCGACAATGAGCCGCTGTCGGTGTTGGCACGGAAAATCAGCCGTCAATACAATACCGAAATCTATATCGGAGACCCGCTGATTGAGGATGTGACCTTCTACGGCTATCTGCCTCATTCCCTCTCGTTTGAGCATATTTTCAAAGTGCTGAATCAAAGCGAAGGAATTCGGGTGCGGAAAATTGACGACGGATATCTGCTCTATCAATAGTAAACGTACAATTTTTTAGCGCATAACCTCTTCGATGACTGCATTGGAGAGGTTTTTTGTTTCTTACTGTAACCAGCGTATTGATGCGATTTTTTTGGGGCTTGAAATCGTCGGTGTCATGAAAAAAAAGTGCAGGGATGTTAAATTTTTTGAAAAAATTGTAAGGTCTTTTTTGGTGATATGTAACTTATATAAGTGTTGTATAACTTATCCAATTGCTCGCAAATAGTTGCAATGGGAAAGCCTAAATCTTCATATAGATTTCGTATGTATCTTTCTTGGGCTACCTCTAATTTGAATTTATGGGAATTCTCTTTATGGCGATTGTCCATTCTCGCAATACCTACACTTCGGATGTAGTTGGAGAGTGTCGGTAACGAGACTTTTAGGTCAAATCGATGTTTTAGCGCTGCGGCTATTTGATCCAGCGTGTAATTTTTGTTGACTAATTCAACAATCATGATTTTACTATGATTGGAATAATTACTCAATCGGGTAAGACAACCGAATCTCTAGCGGAGCGCGAACCAAATGGAATGAAAAACGCCTGTTTAAATCTTGTAGACAAATTAACAATTGTAGAGAATGTCTTTTTAGGACGAGTAGACAATGAATGTATAATAGACCCAATCGCGATTTACCGTGAATTGTAATAATATGGTAGGTAATCTATTTGATGAGATTGTGAAAATATGACCGAAAACAACCGCATAGAATATAAAAGAGAATTGACCTCTGAACTGGATATAGAGAAGGAGGTTATAGGGGTGTGCTATTCCCTCAATGAGGAGTGCTCGACAGGTTTTTTGAGCGCATCAATAGGTTCGATTTCGATCGCATAAATCAAAGTATAAGACTGTCAAGGGCAAGCCCGAAGTGGCACAAAGGATGCCCCAGTCTCCATTAAAGGATAGACCGTAGTTTTCGAATCGTATTAATCGAAGTGCCCGTAATCGCGGAGATATTTGCCAGAGAGAGACCTTTACGAATCAGTGAGATCTCTTTCTGGTATTGTTTTTTGTACTCCTCAATGCTCTTGCGGTAGGTCTCGGGACGCCCCATCTTAATACCCTCTCTCCTACATTTCTCAATGTATTGCTTTCGGCCACTCGCCATGCGCTCCTTGATCGTTAAACGTTCCATTTGGGCAATCTCCAATAGAATGGTGCAAATCAATGATGCGACGGGATTGACCTTGCCTTCACTATCCAAAGTCTCTAAATTGTAGTTCTTCACATAGAGACTTACTTTGTGTTCGTTGAGGAGTTGGATGACTTTGAGCGCCTCCAAGGTGTTTCGTCCCATACGACTAATCTCTAAACAGACGACTCGTTGGATTTGGTGGGTCTTTACAAATTCGATCAGCTCCTGAATCTCCTCTCGTTCTTCGTTGGTCTTCGCTCCGCTGACTTTGTTGGCAAAGATGCGGACTACCTCCCAACCCATCTTTCGGCAGTATTCGGCAAGTTCCGTGATTTGTCGTTCATACTCCTGCTTGTCGGTACTTACTCGGGCAAGAATTACTACTTTCTCCATAAGACATAAAATAATTAAAGTTATTGGCTGTCTGTTATTTATAAATAACAAAAAGTCCAATAACTTTAATATAAAACCTTAAATCAATATGTTTTTTCAACCCAATTAAACCCCTTCTCAATGTTAAATTAATAGGGTTCGGTTTTTAATACGGGTCTCGTGACTCTTCGGGATTTTAGGCGGTGGATTCTCTGCCCGATTCGATTGGCTGATTAGCTGCCATGAACGACGCCAACAATCAACCCTGTACACGAGTACCTCATTATTGATTTTGTTGTAGAGTTTGACCTCTGTCTCTTTTCTACTCGGCTTGCGGACGGTAACCATGTAGATCACCTTCTTTACGATCTCTATCTTTTCGTTTAGCGACAACTTCTCATCATCAATCTCTTCCGATAGTAACACATCGTTTATCTGACACTGTTTCATCGCCGACTCATTGGCAAGCTCAACCAATCTCGTCTCGATCTCCATCTGTTCTACCGAGAGCTCTGCAATCAACTCTTCGGCGCGAGCTTTTCGCAATCTGCCGAAAATGAAACGCTCCTCGACTCTTTCCATCTTATCGTGAATAAAGGATAGTTCTCGATTCAGATGATCGATTTTTGCGGATAGGGTTCCAACCTCTTTGAGGAGTTGTTTGTATAAGAGTTCTTTATTTACCACAAACTTTTCATATAGCTCTTTGGCGACGCTCCAGACCAATGGGTCGATGTTGCGCATGCTGATTGTAAGAGATGAAGCGCGCCGAGCTTGATAGTGTCCCGAATTACTATTGCTATGTAGCAGATAGCCCGTCTGTGCATCGCGAATTATCCCTTTAAGTAGAAACAACTCACGAGGGGTATTAGTGTGTACTATTCGATTTCGTTCTAACGATCTTTGCGCTTCGGCAAAGAGGGTTTTGGATATGATTGGAGGGAATTGATTTGTTCCCGTATAGTAGGTGCGCCTAATCCAGAGATTGATTTGATTGTTAAGACTATGCAGCTGTAAATGTGGAAATAGGCCCTCTTCCTTGAGTTCTTTGCTGATTTTGACTTGTGATTTGCCGGAATAGGCGTAATCGTGGAAGATTCTCCGAAGGATTGCTACTTGCTCGGGATGGATTACATACCTTTTATCTTTGTCGGTCGTATAGCCGAATGGCGCTCTGCCTCCTCCCGATTTTCCCATCGCAATATTGAATTTCCGCCCTCTCATCATGCGCTCTTTGGCCAATGCCATCTCCGATTCAGACATCGAAGAGAAGATCGAAAACATCAGTGACCCCGTTTGTGACATTTTACCATCGGGTTCAAGCAGTTTGAAATAGGGCTTTAGACAGATGAGCTGGATGTTGTGCTCAATCAGAAAATCTCGAATGCTGAATAATACCAACTGCCTACGGCTTAATCTCGATAGTTCGTAAATATACACCGCCGTAATGGTCGGATCGGTACGAATATGCTCTTTGAGTTTGTTCAGCCCACGCCGCTCCTCCTCGGAGAGTTTAATGGCCGACTCCTTATCCTCAATTACAATTACCTCCTCCTTCTTGTATCCATCTTTGTACACCTCCCGCAAAATCTCCTCGGTCTGCTGCCTTAGATCCTGCTGCAAGGTGCTAACCCTACTTAGAACAATCGCCTTTCTCATCCATAATATACTGATTTGTAATAATATAACAAATAACCGGCATATCTTTAGCGAGTTCTTATAGTTTTACCATGGTTTTATGGGAGGTTTGGAGGGATTTTAAGTGTAGGGAGGCCGAAGGCCATCCCCTCCTCTTCGCAAAAGGGTTTGCAAGGGCCCTTGGGGATTGGCTACTGCGCGAGCTGTGTTTTTTTGTGTCAGGTAGTAAGCCCCTCCTTCTCAAAGGAGGGGTTGGGGAGGATTGTCAAGGTCTCTCCGCAAAAGGGTTTGCTTCTCGCAGGGATGCCTGGCGATGGTTATGGAGGAGGGAATTGGCTACTACGCGAGCCGTGGGCTCGCTTCGTGACGCCTTTCCCCTGCCTGCCGGCGGCATCCCTGCGAAAAGCCAAACGAACGAGATTTTGCACGGCTCCCGTAGGGAGCATTTTTTTGTTTTAGGGCTATTGCCTATGCAAGCATAGCACTGCCCTAAAACAAAAAAGCTTCTGCAGATGCAGAAGCCGTGCAAATCGTTCGTTTGCCCTTTTGCGGAGAGGAGGGGATTCGAACCCCTGAAACACTTTTGGCGTTTACTCACTTTCCAGGCGAGCCAGTTCAACCACTCCTGCACCTCTCCGTTTTGCGGGACAAAGGTAGCATAAAAATTGGAATTTTTACGCTTTCGCCCCGACTTTTTATTGCTACTCAATCACCTTCTGCTGCTGGCGGATCGACTCCTCGTGGATGGCCTGCATCACCGAGCGCATGAACTCGCGATCCATGCCTGCCTCGACGGCCTGGCGGGCACGGCGGGCAAGGATCTCCTCGTAGCGCTGCGACTGGAGTACCGACATGTTGTGTGCCTTCTTGTAGCGGCCAATCTCGGCCGAGACCTGCATACGGCGTGCCAGGAGGTCGATCAATTCGTCATCGAGCTTGTCGATCTGACGGCGCAGCTCGTTCAAATTATCCGTGGTGGTGTTCATATCGCGAAGAATAAGGTTGCTGATGATAAAGGCGAGTGTCTCAGGGGCTACCTGCTGCGCCTTGTCGCTCCAAGCCGCATCGGGGTTGCAGTGCGCCTCGATCAGGAGGCCGTCAAAGCCGAGGTCCATGGCCTGCTGCGAGAGGGGAGCAATCAGCTCACGCTTGCCGCCGATGTGGCTCGGGTCGCAGAGGATCGGCAGGTTGGGGATACGGCGCTGCAACTCGATGGGAATCGTCCAGAAGGGGTGGTTGCGGTAGATCGACTTATCGACCCAGGTGAAGCCGCGGTGCACGGCACCCAGGCGACGAATGCCCGCGTTGTAGATGCGCTCCAGGGCACCGATCCAGAGCTCCAGGTCGGGGCTCACGGGGTTCTTGACCAGGACGGGGATATCGACCCCTTTGAGCGAGTCGGCAATCTCCTGCATGGCAAAGGGGTTGGCAGCCGTGCGGGCACCGATCCAGAGGAGGTCGATGCCCCCCTTGAGTGCCTCCTCGACGTGGGCGTGGGTGGCCACCTCCGTAGCGGTGAACATCCCCACCTCCTCCTTCACGCGGCGGAGCCAGGCGATGCCCTCGGGGCCGACACCCTCGAAGCCTCCCGGCTTGGTGCGCGGCTTCCAGATGCCGGCACGGAAAATCTGCACCCCCCGGCGAGCCAGGGCGTGAGCCGTCGAGAGCACCTGCTCCTCGGTTTCGGCGCTGCAAGGGCCGGCAATCAGTAGCGGACGGGCGGTATCGAGACCCGGTAGGGTAATGGGTTGTAACTCTTTCATACTATCTTGTTTTTACGTTTTTTCGGGTTAGATTTCGGGATTGGGGCACTCGCGGTACTCGCCCAGGATCGTGAAGTCGCTCGTCAGAGGGCGCACAGCCTCGACCGATTGGCGGTAGCGGGTGTAGTTGTCGAAGGTAACATCAATGTAGAACTGATACTCCCACTCGCGGCCGATGATCGGCAGGGACTGGATCTTCGTCAGGTTGATGTCGTAGAACGAGAGCACGGTCAGAATCTTCGAGAGCGACCCCTGCGTGTGGGGCAGTGTGAAGCGTAGCGAGGCTTTATTGACCGCCTCGGGATCGACCTTGACCTGTGCTTCGTCGGCCAGGATCAGGAAGCGTGTGAAGTTGTGGCGGTTGGTCTCGATGGCGTGGGCGAGAATCTCCAGGCCGTAGAGACGGGCGGCATCCTCACCGCAGATGGCGGCCGTATGGCGGAGGTTGCCCTCGGCAATCTCACGGGCCGAGCCGGCCGTATCGTCGCGCTCCACCACGCGGGCGTGGGGCATCGTCTTCAGGAAGTCGCCGCACTGCATCAGGGCGATGGGGTGGGAGCGCACCTCCTCGATATCCTCCAGGCGCTGGCCGGGCAGGGCGCAGAGCATGTGCGAGATGCGGATCTTCTCCTCGCCGATGATCTTCAGGTGGCTGCGGCTCAGCAGCTCATGGTTGGGCAGCAGCGAACCTGCAATCGTATTCTCAATGGCGGCAATACCGAGCAGCGAGCGGTCGGCCTCCAGGCGCTCGAAGAGCACCTCGAAACTATCGCAGGGGATGACCTCGATCTTCTCCTCTCCGAAGAAGCAGTGCGCTGCCGTCTCGTGAAAACAGCCCGATATACCTTGAATTGTTACCTGTTTCATCGCTTTTGGGGGTTGCCCCGTGTTAGTAAAAATCCCACTCTTGCATGGGCAGGAGCGGGATTTTTTGGTTTTTCTTTATGGTTTAACGCACACGCGCCATCTCGCCCCTTTTCTTGTCGCCAAAAAAGAAGTAATAAAAGCCGTATGCAAAAAAGTTCGTCATATCTGTTTGCAAATTTAGGCAAAAAGTGGAAAAATCCAACCCTTTTGGCCAAATTTTTCGTCCTGTCGGGGCAAAATTTACTCCCGACCCTCGAAATAGTAGGGCGCGTAGCTCCAGCCGTACAGCTCGTAGAGGCGGCGCATCTGCTCCATGCGGGCGCGGATGGTTGCCGGATTGCGCCTATCGGTGGCCCACTGCACCTCCGAAAGAGCCGCCAGACGTGGCAGAAGCATCCGTTGCAGGTGATCGAACGAGGTGATGTACTCGCTCCAGAGGTTACACTGCAGGCCGTAGATGTAGGACCGTTCGTCGGCCGTCAGCCCCTCGTAGGGATTCCACCCATAGACCTTCTCAAATGACACCCAACCACCGATTGCCAGCCCCTCTCCCTCCTGACTCTTCGTCTGGTAGAAGTCGAAGTAGCAGTAATCCATCGGGGTCATGATGGCGAGGTTGCCATGCTTGGCGGCGTAGATGCCACCCTTCGACCCCTGCCACGACATCACCGTAGCCTCGGGGCTCACGCCACCTGCCAGGATATCGTCCCAACCGATGATGCGGCGGCCATGCTTGGCCAGAAAGCGCTCGATGCGCCCCGTAAGGTAGCTCTGGAGCTGATTCTCGGCCGTGCGGGTCTCGCTCTCGTCCTTCAGTCCCAACTCGCGGATGCGGGCCTGGCAGTGTTCGCACGCCTCCCAACGCTCCTTCGGGCACTCATCACCGCCGATGTGGATATACTCCGAGGGAAAGAGTTCGATCACCTCGGTCAGCACGTTTTCCAAAAACTCATAAGTCGTCTCCTTGCCCCCACACATCACCTCGGGCGATACACCCCAATGAGTCCACACCTCGACCTGTTGCTCCTCGCAACCCAGCCACGGCAGGGCGTGCAGGGCTGCCTGGGCGTGGCTCGGCATCTCGATTTCGGGGATGATGGTGATGTAACGCTCGGCGGCGTAGCGCACGATGTCGCGGATCTCCTCCTGCGTGAAGAAGTAGGGACCGTAGGGGATACCGTCGTAGGTCGTCGAGCGGAGGCAGTGGCCGATGAGCGTTTCGTTGCGCTTCGAGGCGTGCTCCGTCAGCTCGGGATAGCGTTTGATCTCGATGCGCCACCCTTGGTCATCCGTCAGGTGCCAATGGAGGCGGTTGAGCTTATGGGCGGCGAGGATGTCGAGGTAACACTTTACCTCCTCGACCGTGAAGAAGTGGCGCACGACATCCATGTGCGCGCCGCGATAGGCGAAGTTGGGTTGATCCTCCACCTCGCAGCAGGGGATGGCTGTGCGATGCTGCACGATGAGCTGGCGCAACGATTGCAGGGCGTAGTAAACACCCGCCTCCGAACCGCCTGCGATGTGTATTGCCTGGGGCGTAATCTGCATGCGATACCCCTCGGCATGCAGCGTGGCATCGAGCGCGAGGTGGATGCCGTCGGCGTGCTTGGCGTGGATGCGGGGTGCCTTCAACGATACGATGGGGGCTACATCCTCGATAAATCGCTCGGCGGGATTCTCAAGCCCCTTTTCAATCCGAATCGGTGTCTTGTGTGTGAGGCGGAAGATTCCCTCTGAGGGGCGAATCGAGGTGGGCGCAGGCAGAATCGAGTAGGTTGTGGCCGATGCGCCGAACGTGAGAAGCAGGGCAACAAAAGTTGCCACCCAACTGCGCAGGGTGTGTCTCATGAGCGGGTCTGTTTAGGTTACTTTTTCTTGCCTCGGAGGAGGGCTTTGAGGGCGTAGCGGCGATCGCGGCGGGCGATGAATCCGCCCAGGCGCTTCGCACCGGCCAGCTGCGTGTAGTAGTTGTCCCAGCCGCGCAATTCGCCATAGCGCCCCAGGATGTAGGTGTAGGCGGTCATCGGGCAGGTGATGCGGCGCAGGTTGAAGAGGCTCTCCTTGCGCGTGAGCTCACGACCGCGGAAGTTCATGCGGTTGATGTCGATCACCTCGAAGTGGCAGCGCCCCTCGTCGTCGATCTTCCACTGCGTGTTGCCGTTGTTGAAGTCGCCATGCTCGACCCCCTTGTTGTGCAGCTCGACAATGAAGGCGGCAAAGGCATCGAGTACCTGCGCCGTGTTGCCTGCGGGGAAGGCGTTGGTGATCTCCGAGATGGGGCTGAAGTCCGAGAAGCGGGTAATGAGGTAGGTCTCCCGAATCAACCCGCCGCTATAGTCCTCGCGCCAACCGATCGGTTCGGGGGTGGGGAGTTCCAGGCGGCACAGCTCCGTGGCGTGCTCATAGGCACGGCGCGCCTTGCTCTTGCGCAGGTGGCCGTAACAAAGGGCATTGAGTCCCGAAGGTTTGCGGAAACGCTTGACGGTGATCTTCTCGCCCTCCACCTCGAAGGCACGGATGGTGTTGCGACCCTGAAAGATCAGCTCGCCCCGATCGAAATGGTCGGGCAGCTGCTCAATAAACGAGCGAAAACGCTCCATGGAGGGGTTGATATAGCACTTCATACCACAAAGATAATGAAAAAGACTGTCTTTCGGACAGCCTTTTCCATTTTTTGACGTTTTATCGCCGATTTTACTTGTAAAGCGAGCAGGCAATACCCATCTCCAGACCGCGCAACTCGGCCAAACCGCGCATGCGGCCGTAGCACGAATAACCCGGATTCGACTTGCGATTCAGGTCGTCGCACATCTGATGGCCGTGGTCGGGGCGCATCGGGATCGAGCGCTGATACTTCTGCTGAATCTCGAGGAAGGCCTTCATCACCTCATACATCGGCACATCGCCCTCCAGGTGGTTGTCCTCCTGGAAGTTGCCGTCAGCATCGCGGCGTGTCGAGCGCAGGTGCACGAAGCCTACGCGCTCACCAAACTCGCGCATGATGGCCGGCAGGTCGTTGTCGGCGCGCACGCCGAACGAACCGGTGCAGAGGCAGAGCCCGTTCGACTTGTTGGGCACGGCGGCGATCAGCTTGCGGAAATCCTCGGCCGTGGACATGATACGCGGCAGACCCAGGATCGGATACGGGGGATCGTCGGGGTGGATCACCATCTCGGCACCTACCTCGTCGGCCACGGGGCAGATCTCGCTCAGGAAGTAGATCAGGTTCGAGCGCAGCGTCTCGGCATCGACATCCTTGTAGCGGTCGAGGGCCTCGCGGAACTGCTCGATCGTGAAGCTCTCCTCGGCACCCGGCAGACCGGCGATCATGTTGCGCGTGATGAGCTCCTTCTCGGCCTCGTCCATTGCCTCGAAGCGCGCCTTGGCACGAGCCTGCTCCTCGGCCGTGTACTCCTCCTTGGCAGCCTCACGCTTCAGGATGAAGAGGTCGAAGGCCATGAAGGCGGCACGCTCGAAACGCAGCGCCTTCGAACCATCCTCGACCGTGTAGGCCAGGTTCGTGCGCGTCCAGTCCAGGACGGGCATGAAGTTGTAGGTGATGCACTTGATGCCACAGGCAGCCAGGTTGCGGATCGACTGCTTGTAGTTCTCGATATACTTCTGATACTCCCCCTCGCGGGTCTTGATGTGCTCATGCACGGGCACCGACTCCACGACCGACCAGGTCATGCCGTACTCGGCGATCATCGCCTGGCGCTTTTGGATCTCCTCCACGGTCCATACCTCGCCGTTGGGGATGTGGTGCAGGGCGTGTACAATATCCGTCGCACCTGCCTGACGGATGTTCGCAAGCGTTACGGGGTCATTTGGACCGTACCAACGCCATGATTGTTTGCAAAGATACATGGTAGTAATGCTATTTAGGGTTTTCGATTTTATGCGGCATCTTTTCGCCTTCCCTCGCACGCCCCGAATGGGCAGTACCTCTTGTACAGCCCATCCGTGCCGTACTTCACGAAAACAAAAAGCTGCTCGCCTAAAATCAAAAACAGTGTTTTTTTATTTTGAATTCTAAATTCTACATTTTGAATTAGATGCTGAAAGCATCGAAACCGCCATCGACCACGATTACCGTGCCGCTTACGGCCTTCGAGGCATCCGAGGCGAGCCACTGCAGCGTGCCGACCAGCTCGTCGGGCTCCAGGAAGCGGCCATAGGGCGTGTGCTCGAGAATCGTGTGCGAACGGGGCGTGAGCGAGCCGTCGGGGTTGGTCAGCAGGGCGCGGTTCTGGTTCGTGAGCAAGAAGCCCGGAGCAATCGCATTCACACGCAGGCCGTCGCCAAACTTAATGGCCAACTCGCCACAAAGGTACTTCGTCCAGTTCGATACGGCAGCCTTCGCCACACCATAACCGGCCACGCGTGTCAGGGGGCGCAGAGCCGACTCGGACGAGAAGTTGATGATCGAGCCGCACTTCTTCTCCACCATCGCCTTGGCAAAGACCATCGTCGGGAGAATCGTACCGAAGAGGTTGAGCTCCGTGCAGAGCTTCACGGCCTCCACATCCAGGTCGAAGATCGTCTGGTCGGGCTGCACCGTGGCGCGGGCCATGTTACCGCCGGCTGCGTTGAGCAGGATGTCGATCGTGCCATACTTGGCCATGATGTCGGTATAGTTCTGCTCCAGCACCTCCTTATCCAATACATTCGTCGGGAAGAAGCAGGCCTCGCCACCCTCGGCCTTGATCTCGGCAATCAGCCCCTCGGCAATCTCGCGCGTGCGCTCCAGGTCGAGCAATACCACCTTGGCGCCCTGCTCGGCAAAATGTTTTACGATGGTCGAACCCAGGATACCGCAGGCTCCCGTCATCACTACCACCTTGCCCTCTACACTAAATAAATTTCTCATAGGTTTTTATAGGTTTTAATGTCGTTATTTCGCTTTCGTATGCGATAAACGTACCGCACAGCCCCGCTCGTGTGTCGGGTGCAAAATTTCTATTCTACAAATATAACATAATCTTTTGAATTTACGGCTTAAAATTTCAATTTTAATCTTTCGTTTTTACGTTGAAAAATCGTATCTTTGTCCCGAATTTTGAAAAAACGCATTAAAAACCATAATTTAATCATTTACTACTATGCAAATTGTAGAGATTCATGCAAGAGAGATCCTTGACTCGCGCGGTAACCCGACGGTTGAGGTAGAGGTACGCACCGTATCGGGTGCTTTTGGTCGTGCTGCTGTTCCCAGCGGTGCTTCGACGGGCGAGAACGAGGCTCTGGAGCTTCGTGACGGCGACAAGGGTCGCTACCTGGGTAAGGGTGTTGAGAAGGCTGTGAAGAACGTGAACGAGGTGATCGCTCCCGCGATTATCGGTATGAACGTATCGGATCAGGTAGGTATCGACAAGGCTATGATCGAGCTCGATGGTACGCCGACGAAGTCGAACCTGGGTGCTAACGCCATCCTCGGTGTTTCGCTGGCCGTAGCTCACGCTGCTGCCGACTACTTCGGTATGCCTCTGTATCGCTATATCGGTGGTGCCAACGCCAAGACGCTGCCCGTTCCGATGATGAACATCATCAACGGTGGTTCGCACTCGGATGCCCCGATCGCATTCCAGGAGTTCATGATCCGTCCCGTAGGCGCTTCGTCGCTCAAGGAGGGTGTTCGCATGGGTGCCGAGGTATTCCACAACCTGAAGAAGGTGCTCCACGCTCGTGGTCTTTCGACGGCTGTAGGTGATGAGGGTGGTTTCGCTCCCGCACTCGACGGCACGGAGGATGCTCTGGATTCGATCATCAAGGCTATCGAGGCTGCCGGTTATGTTCCCGGTAAGGACGTTATGATCGGTATGGACTGCGCTTCGTCGGAGTTCTACAAGGACGGCATCTACGACTACACGAAGTTCGAGGGTGAGAAGGGCGCAAAGCGCACCTCGAAGGAGCAGGTTGAGTACCTGAAGGGTCTGGTTGAGAAGTACCCGATCGACTCGATCGAGGACGGTATGTCGGAGAACGACTGGGAGGGTTGGCAGCTGCTGACCGCCGAGATCGGTGACAAGTGCCAGCTCGTAGGTGACGACCTCTTCGTAACGAACGTAAACTTCCTGAAGAAGGGTATTGAGATGGGTTGCGGTAACTCGATCCTGATCAAGGTTAACCAGATCGGTTCGCTGACCGAGACGCTCGACGCTATCGAGATGGCTCACCGCGCCGGTTACACGTCGGTAACCTCGCACCGTTCGGGTGAGACCGAGGATGCTACGATCGCCGACATCGCCGTTGCTACGAACTCGGGTCAGATCAAGACCGGTTCGATGTCGCGTTCGGACCGTATGGCCAAGTACAACCAGCTGATCCGCATCGAGGAGGAGCTCGGTGAGGAGGCTGTTTATGGCTATACCAAGGTTTACCGCAAGTAATTTTTGAAAACGACAACCCGGGCTGTTTTGTCGTTACGCTTGCCTTTGAAATCCTCACATACGTCAGTATGCTCCGGTTTCAAAGACTTCGCAAGCCTAAAAACAGCCTCGGCTATCCGTTTTCAAGGGTAGTAGAAGGTCGCTCGATTGTGGGCGACCTTCCTTGTATGTCTAAAATGGCTTTTTTATAAGGTATGTTGGCAATGTTTGTGGGTGTGTTGATTCCGGCTTTGGTGTGGGGCTTGATTGCGCTCTTTGTGCGTCGCCATCCCGAAACGATGGCGGGTTATAATACCATGCCGCGCAAGAAGCGGGAGAGGATCGATCTTCATCGCATTGGTCGCCTGGTGTCGAACGGGATGTATGGCGGCATTCCCTGTATGCTCTTGGCACCCCTGATGCCGACCAGGGGGCTCTTTATGACGATGCTCGTCGGAGTACCCGTCGGCTTGCTCGTCGCCGTAGCGATTTATGTAAATCTCTCAGCCAAGAAGTTCGAGAAGAAAGGGTAGAGGACGCATGATAAGTAGTCGGCTATCTGCGATTTGGTGGGTCGTATAGGCTGTGCATAGTTTTCTTTAGCTCCCTTTAGTCCCCTTTGATCGCCTTTTTCAACTTTTTTCCTGGAAATTTTTGCTTTTCGCAAAAACATTCTCTACCTTTGTCGCGCTTAAGCAAATAACACATTAAAACAAAAACGCACATGAAAAAGGGTATTCATCCGGAGAATTATCGTTTAGTGGCATTCAAGGATATGTCGAATGACCATGTGTTTTTGTGTCGGTCCGCCGTTTCGACGAAAGAGACTATTGAGGTGAACGGCGAAACCTATCCCGTGTATAAGATGGAGATCTCGAACACGTCGCACCCGTTCTATACGGGTAAGATGAAGCTCGTAGATACCGCCGGTCGCGTCGATAAGTTTATGAGCCGCTACGCAAAGCGCTACGATAAGAAGAACGCTGCGAAGTAATTTTTCGTCAGTCGTAAGAGTGGGTCGCCAAACGGTGGCCCACTTTTTTGTCTTTTTTCATGCGCAATCCCGAAATTATTTTGTACCTTCGTACATACATTGTAACTCAAACGAATATGAAACAGTTTTTCTATCTTTTGTTGGTGGTCGTAATGGCCTTCCCGTCGTGCGTGTCGAAGCAGGTGGCACTCGAGACGGAGTCGCAGCGCGATTCGTTGGCGCAGGTCGTGCGCACGAAAGACTCGCTCATTGAGACGGTCTTTGCCGATATCAACGCCATTACCGATAACCTGGCCCGCATCAAGGCGCGTGAGAATATCATCACGGCGGTTGATCCCGAGGGTATTCGCCGTCCGTTGGACCAGATCAACAGTGACATCGCCGCCATTGACGAGCTGATGCAGCAGAACCGTGAGCGCATCGAGGGTATGGAGCGCACGGTGGCACAGCTGCGCAAGGCCAATGTCCGCATCAAGAGCCTGGAGCACCTGGTGTCGGATCTCAACGGGCAGCTCGAGGAGAAGAATAATGAGATCTCGCAGCTCCGCACCCGCGTAGCCGAGATGAGCGTCGAGGTCGAGGAGCTGGAGCAGAAGCTCGAGGAGGAGAAGATCGAGCGCAAGCAGGAGGTTGATTCGCTCTCGCAGAATAATACGGTCCTCGATGAGCAGCTGCACTCGGTCTATTACATCGTGGGGCAGGAGAAGAAGCTGCGCGAGGCGCAGATCATCGACAAGCGCGGCTTTATCGGGCGCACGCTGACCACGGCTGCCGAGAATTCGCTGGAGTTCTTTCTCAAGGTCGATTCGCGCGAGTTGTTGGAGGTGCCGATCCGCCAGAAGAAGGTGACGATCGTGACCTCGCACCCCGAGGGCTCGTATCAGCTCATCGAGGCCGACAATAAGGTGGTTCTGAAGCTGGTCATCACCGATCCCGTCCGCTTCTGGGAGGCTTCGAAGGTGTTGATCGTAAGTTACCGATAGTGGCCGAAAAGCCAAACGACGAAGTGCAGAAGAGCGCGGAGGGTTATTCCTGCCGCGCTCTTCTCTTTTTCATTGTAAAAGTGAAGTGGGCGATCGGCGCGTGTGTGGGATGGTGCGCGGTAACCTCAGGGTAACTGCCTGCGAAGAGTTGTGAGGCGATTCCGTCGATACCTATTATATATATAATGTTCGCATGCTTGGCTTTTGGGGGGGGGCGAAAAATAAAAAATTAGGAGAAAAGTTTGCTGAATGTAAAAAAATGACTAATTTTGTTTAATTATTGTGCACTCGTGCACCTTATAAGTTGTAAGCAAACAACCACTATTAACTAAAATTTTTTACAATGAAAAACTTTACGCTAAAGTTTGTCCTGACCTTCGTGTTGGGCTTGGGCCTTGCCTTTGCTGCTGAGGCTCAGACTGTAAAGGGTGGAGTTACGGATCCCAATGGTGAGCCGGTTATCGGTGCCGCTGTTGTGGTTGAAGGTACTTCGCTTGGTACGAGTACGGATGTGAACGGTCAGTTCACCCTGAACGTACCTGATGCTAAAAAGAATGTGCTGGTCGTATCGTACATCGGTATGAAGACCCAGAACATTCCGGTAAATGGTCGCACCCAGATCCTCGTTCGTCTGGAGGAGGATGCTACGACGTTGGAGGATGTCGTGGTTATTGGTTATCAGACCGTTCGTCGTAAGGACCTGACCGGTTCGGTTGCTTCGGTTTCGGCCAAGGATATCGTGGCTGCTCCCGTTGGTAACGTAGCCCAGGCTCTGCAGGGTAAGCTCCCCGGTGTGCATGTAACTGCACAGGACGGTCGTCCCGATGCCGAGATCTCGATTCGCGTGCGTGGTGGTGGTTCGATTTCGCAGTCGAACGAGCCGCTGATCCTCGTGGACGGTATCCCGGGTACGATGAGCGACATCCCGGCCGATCAGATTCAGTCGATCGACGTGCTGAAGGATGCTTCGTCGACGGCTATCTATGGTGCCCGTGGTGCTAACGGTGTAATCCTCATCACGACCAAGGGTGCCAAGGAGGGTCGCGTACAGGTGAACTACAACGGCTATGCCAAGTTCAACGAGCCGACCGGTTATATGGACGCTCTCGATCCGTATGATTACCTGGTTTACTCGTGGGGTCGTTCGCAGCTCTTCGGTGACGCTTATGCTGAGCCGCTGGAGAAACTTTACGGTATTGGTCGCTTCGCTACGCCGCAGAACGGTGGCCTCGAGGCTTACAAGAACGTGAAGAAGTACGACATGCAGAAGGATGTTTACAACGAGTCGTTCTCGCACAACCATGACTTCTCGATCTCGGGTGGTACGGACAAGACGAAGATCTACTTCGCTGCCAACTACATGGACGAGCAGGGTATGAAGCACAACTCGTACTCGAAGCGTGCTTCGGTTTCGCTGAAGATCAACCAGCAGCTTGCCAAGAACGTGACCTTCGGTCTGGATACGCGTTACACGCAGATCGAGCGCATGGGTAACGAGGGTACCACGAACGGTGCCGGTTCGATCCTGACCTATGCTTATCGTTTCCGTCCGATCGCTACGGAGGATATCCGTGGTGACCTGGGTGCTCTGAAGGAGGGTAACGTCGAGATGTACGGTAAGCAGACGCAGTGGGATCAGTACAGCCCCGCTGCCCGTATCAGCGACTTTGAGCCGCTGCAGGAGCGTCAGAGCCTCCGTGCTGCTGCTACCCTGAACTGGACGATCATCGAGGGCCTGAACTTCAACACGAACTTCATGCTCCGTCGTCAGTGGAATCAGAACCAGACCTGGCGTGGTGCCTTGACGAACGACTACATCGATGCCAACACGGGCGAGAAGCTCTATGCCGGTTCGGCCGAGCTTTCGAAGTCGGATGCTTGGAACATGCGTTGGTCGAATACGCTGAGCTATATGTTTGACCTGGGTGAGAACCACTCGTTCAACATCCTGGCCGGTCAGGAGGTGACGAACTCGGGTGGCTCGAGCATGGGTATTACGGCATCGTATTTCCCCGCTAACTTTACGAAGGAGAATGCTTTTGCCATGATCAACCAGTTTGATGCTGACAAGGGTTCGACCTCGACCTCGTCGAGCAAGTCGATGCCCGAGCGCATTATGTCGTACTTCGGCCGTATCAACTACACGTTGATGGATCGCTACCTCTTCACCGTCACGTTCCGTGCCGATGGTTCGTCGAAGTTCGCTCCGTCGAATCGTTGGGGTTACTTCCCCGCAGCCGCCTTCGCATGGCGTATGTCGGAGGAGTCGTGGTTGAAAGATGCAGAGTGGCTCGATAACCTGAAGCTCCGTCTGTCGTATGGTCAGGTAGGTAACGACGGTATCTCGTCGAACCTCTGGTCGCAGAATTGGGCTGCCGAGAACGACCACCGCAATATGTATATGAGCGGTGAGAGCATCATCCCCGCTTATAAGTATTCGGCTTCGCAGATGGTGAACCCCGACTTGAAGTGGGAGACGACCATCACGCGTAACCTCGGTATCGACTTTGGCTTCTGGAACAACCGCTTGAGCGGTACCGTGGATGTTTACTGGAACACGACGAAGGACCTGCTGATGCAGACCTCGATCCCGGGTATCACCGGTTTCACGGCTACCTATGACAACGTAGGTCAGACCTCGAACAAGGGTGTCGAGATTTCGCTGAACGGTGTGCTGGTTGATAAGAAGGACTTCCGCCTGACGGCCGGTGTAAACGTGAACTTCAACAAGGGTAACGTGGATGAGCTGGCTGATAGCGTAACGGGTCTCTACAACACCAACTGGTGTTCGTCGGCAACGTTCCCCTCGAACGACTACATCCTGCAGGTTGATCAGCCGGTAGGTCTGGTTCGCGGTTGGGTATTCGACGGTATCTACACGGTAGATGACTTTACCTATGCTAACGGCGTTTACACGCTGAAGGATGGTATTGCCGATTCGCAGTCGATGTACGCTCAGCTCAACCCGACCTCGCTGTCGGAGATGCGTCCTGCCGGTCAGACCGCATTCCCCGGTATGGGTAAGTATAAGGACCTCAATGGTGACGGCATCGTAGACGATAACGATATCACGGTTATCGGTGACATGACGCCTGACTGCACCGGTGGTTTCAACCTGAACGCACAGTGGAAGGGCTTCGACCTGGGTGCTTACTTCAACTGGAGCATCGGTAACGAGGTTTACAACGCCCACAAGCTTGCTACCATGCACGGTGGTAAGGAGGCCGGTGTATTCGAGAACAAGCTCGCTATCCTGAACGATTCGTTCCTGCCCTTCACGGTTGAGAATGGTAACATCGTGATGCTGTTCGACAACCCGACCAAGATGGCCGAGGTGAACAAGGGTGCTACGATGCCCTTCGGTTACCAGGAGAACGGTATCGTTTCGACCTATGGTATCGAGGATGGCTCGTTCCTGCGTCTGAACACGCTGACGCTGGGTTACACCCTGCCGAAGCAGATCACGAAGAAGGCCGGTATCTCGAACCTCCGCGTTTACGCATCGGTTTACAATGTATTTACGATCACCGGTTATTCGGGTCTGGATCCTGAGGTGAACACCAACAAGAGCCAGGGTGGTGCCGCTTATCCGACCATCGGTCTGGATTGGGGTGCTTATCCGCGCGCACGCTCGTTCGTTGTAGGTCTTAACCTGTCGTTCTAATTCCTAAAAATTGATAAACCATGAAAAAGTTTCTGAAGATATTTTTCCTGACGGCTGCCTGCGTGTCGCTCGTTTCGTGCGAGGACTACCTGGACACGACCTCGCCGTCGAATATGGACGACACGTTTGCTACGTCGAGTCCGTCGGAGGCCCTCAAGATTATGTCGAAGGCCTATGCAACCTATCGTCAGGGCGGTGCCATGTTCTCGCTCTACGACTGGAACGATCCCTTGCGCTCGGATATGGAGTACTATTGCGAGGGTCCGGGTCCCAACACGAAGTATGCGCTGATGATGTCGGAGCTGTCGGTTCCCAACATCAACGATATGCAGGGTGGTTTCAACGGTTCGTACAGCGTTATCAGCTACACGGATAAGTTCGCCAGCATTATCGCCGCCAAGCCGGAGTATCAGGCTGCTGTTGAGGCAGGTCAGGTAAACGATTGGACGCACCTTTATGGTGAGGCTGTCGGTCTGTGGGCTAACACCTATTTCCGTCTGACGCTCCACTTCGGTGATGTTCCCTTCGGTTATGAGAACAAGTCGGTTACCGAGTATGAGCTTTCGTCGCGTTTCGCTATCTACGATGCCCTGATCGCTAAGCTGAAGGAGGTAGAGGGCGGTATGTATAAGATCGGCGAGGGTGGTATCGATGGCGAGCGCGTATCGCGTACCTTCGTAAACGCCCTGATCGGTCAGATCGCGCTGCACGCTGCCGGTTATCAGACGCTCCGCACCGATGTTGAGGGTCTGTATGGTGAGATGAGCTTCGAGAAGAAGGCTGAGAACACCGCCGCTAAGTGCATCTATGCTCGTCCGACCAACTACAAGGAGTACCTGGCTATCGCCGAGACCTACTTCACGAAGGCTATGGGTGAGGCTGCCGGTGCTGCCAAGCTGATCACGACCGATGAGCGTGGTTATGTAAATAACCCCTATCAGCGTCACTTCCAGTACTCGCTTGATCTGCAGGTGAGCCCCGAGACGCTCTTCGAGATCGCTTGCCCGCAGGGCGCACTGCCCAATGGTATGACGGCTAATGGTGAGTACCTCTACGCCTTCGGCCGTGGTTCGGACGGTGGTGGTTCGAACGGTGCTCCCTGTAAGCTCTTCTCGGCTGTTCGTATGGCTCCTGCCGCTTATTGGGGTGTGTTCTCGAACGATGACCCGCGTCGTGATGTATCGGCTGTTGTAACCGGTATGGACGGTAAGGGTAACGAGATCGTTACCAGCTGGAATCCCGGTAACAAGGGTTCGAAGGGTGGTATGTGCTTGAACAAGTGGTCGTTCGAGTATATGTCGAATCCGTTCGTAACGAAGCAGCGTTGCGCAGGTATCAACTATCCCGTTATGCGTATGGGTGAGGTTTACCTGATGCTGGCTGAGGCTAAGGCCGGTCTGGGTAAGGACGGCGAGGCGCTGTCGCTTGTAAACGACATCCGTCGTCGTGCTTTCGGTGACTCGAATCATGACCTGAAGGGTCTGACGGGTGATGCACTGAAGGAGGCTATCATGAACGAGGCTCGTCTCGAGCTCTTCGGTGAGAGCCGTCTGACGTGGTTCCAGATCCGTGGTGGTTACATCTCGGAGCTTGCTATCGATGCTCAGAACATCATCAAGGATATCTGCAAGGATGTTCGCGAGAAGGGTTACTACGAGTTTGAGAACGGTAACCAGTTCCCCGCATACATTTGGACGAAGAAGGTTGCCGGTGCAACGCTCGTTTACAATGGTACGGAGGGCGATCCCGTGATGTGGCCTGCATGGCGTGGTACCTATGACTACGCAACGCTGGGTGTATCGGTATCGGGTACGGAGCACAACCTCGCTATCGAGGGTCTGTTTAAGGCTATCCAGCCGGATTCGGCTGAGGCTAAGGCTCTGGAGGCTGATGGTTACACCAAGGTTGAATACGGTATTACCTACGCTAACAACGAGCAGTCGTATATTGGTAGCACGATGAGCGGTATTAAGGCTAAGACCGACGTTCCTCGCTACCTCATGCCGATTCCGTTTGAGACCCTGGCCCAGTCGAAGGGTAAGGTGACCAACGGTTACGGTCTGCCGCAGCAGTAGTAGTTAATCACTACACAAAACCAACGCGAGGGCTCCGAAATGGGGCCCTCGCAATTTTTTTGCATTTCGATGCGAAAAAGAATCCCAAGGTTTTGTTTATTGCAAAAACTATCGTATATTTGCACCCGATTTCCCGCCTAAACTCAAGCAGGGGACGGGTGAGAAATCAGGGCTCTTTGAAGCATGAAGAAAAATGAAAAATTTATGGCGAAAAATTTTGCCAATAAATTTTTTATGTATACTTTTGCAATCCGAAACGGTTAAAATTGCCGATGTAGCTCAGTTGGCAGAGCACTTGATTTGTAATCAGGCGGCCGTGGGTTCGAGTCCCTCCATCGGCTCAATCGAGGAGGCTTGAACGAGAGGGGGGGGGCTTGGAAGATAGACCAAACCTCGTGAGCAAATAAGGGAAGTTACCAGAGTGGCCAAATGGGGCAGACTGTAAATCTGCTGGTTTTTACCTTCGGTGGTTCGAATCCATCACTTCCCACTTTTAGAGTACCGATTGGAGTTGCAATGTCCGATTTCGCTCGCCGAATGAGGAAATACTGCTCTGATGCGGTATGTTTTTGCGGAAGTAGCTCAGTTGATAGAGCATTAGCCTTCCAAGCTAAGGGTCGCGAGTTTGAGCCTCGTCTTCCGCTCCAAAGTCGGGGGTTGGGTCTCAGGACTCGATGCCCGGCATAATTTGATAAAGAAGAACTTTTATAATACTTTAAAACTTATACAACTATGGCAAAAGAAAAATTTGACCGTTCGAAACCGCACGTGAACATCGGTACCATCGGTCACGTAGACCACGGTAAGACGACGCTGACGGCTGCCATCACGACTGTTCTGGCTAAGAATGGTCTGTCGGAGCTCCGTTCGTTTGACTCGATCGACAACGCCCCCGAGGAGAAGGAGCGTGGTATTACGATCAACACCTCGCACGTTGAGTATCAGACCGCCGGTCGTCACTATGCTCACGTTGACTGCCCGGGTCACGCCGACTACGTTAAGAACATGGTAACGGGTGCTGCCCAGATGGACGGTGCCATCCTCGTAGTAGCTGCAACGGACGGTCCGATGCCCCAGACGAACGAGCACGTTCTGCTGGCTAAGCAGGTGAACGTTCCCCGCATCGTTGTCTTCCTGAACAAGTGCGATATGGTTGACGATCCCGAGATGCTTGACCTGGTTGAGATGGAGGTTCGCGACCTGCTCTCGAAGTATGACTTCGACGGTGACAACGCTCCCATCATCCGCGGTTCGGCGCTTGGTGGTCTGAATGGCGAGCCCCAGTGGGAGGAGAAGATCATGGAGCTCATGAACAATGTTGATGAGTACATTCCGATCCCCGCTCGTGAGAATGAGAAGCCCTTCCTGATGCCGGTTGAGGACGTATTCTCGATCACCGGTCGTGGTACCGTAGTAACGGGCCGTATCGAGACTGGTATTATCCACGTTGGTGATCCCGTTGAGATCATCGGTCTGGGTGAGAAGTCGCTGACGTCGACCTGTACGGGTGTTGAGATGTTCCGCAAGCTCCTCGATGAGGGTGAGGCAGGTGACAACGTAGGTCTGCTGCTCCGCGGTATCGACAAGAAGGAGGTTAAGCGTGGTATGGTAGTTGCCAAGCCCGGCTCGATTAAGCCCCACACCCAGTTCAAGGCTGAGGTTTATATCCTGAAGAAGGAGGAGGGTGGCCGTCACACGCCGTTCCACAACAAGTATCGTCCCCAGTTCTATCTGCGTACGATGGACGTAACCGGTGAGGTTGCTCTGCCCGCAGGTGTTGATATGGTGATGCCGGGTGACCACGTAACGATCACCGTTACGCTGATCTATCCCGTCGCTCTGAACGAGGGTCTCCGTTTCGCTATCCGCGAGGGTGGTCGTACGGTAGGTGCCGGTCAGATCATCGAGATCGTTGAGTAATACACGACTCAAAATAATCGAGAAGCGGTGTTAAACCGCACCGCTTCTCACTTTTAGGAGCATAGTTCAAGGGTAGAATAGCGGTCTCCAAAACCGTTGATGGGAGTTCGAATCTCTCTGCTCCTGCCAAGATAAAAAAGGAAATAAGTATGCTGAAATACATCAAAGAATCGTACAACGAGCTGGTGAACAAGGTGACGTGGCCTTCGTTCGCGCAGCTGCAAAGTTCGACGATCGTCGTGATGGTGGCTTCGGCCATTTTTGCTGTTGTCGTGTTGGCAATGGACTTGACGTTCGAGAACATGATGGAGTTTATCTACAAGACGCTCGGTAATCTGTAATCGTCGCTAAAGTGATGAGTGAGGTTAAGAAGGAGTGGTATGTAGTTCGAGCCATTGGCGGTAAAGAGGCCAAGGTAAAGGAGTATCTCGATAAAGAGATACGCCTTGCTCATTTGGAGGACTACATCTCGCAGGTACTGATTCCTACGGAGAAGTATTACACGATCCGTAACGGCAAGAAGGTCTCTAAGGAGAAGGTCTCGTATCCGGGCTATGTGCTCGTGGAGGCTGCCTTGGTAGGCCAGATTCCTATGATAATTCGTAATATCCCCAACGTGCTTGGTTTCTTGGGCGAGACGAAAGAGGATGGTCGCAAGATGAACGCGGCACCCCTCCGTCCACAAGAGGTTGCCCGTATTCTCGGTCGCGTCGATGAGATCAACGCCATGGAGGAGGAGAACGAAATAACCTATATCGTCGGCGAGGCCGTGAAGGTCACCGATGGCCCTTTCTCAAGCTTCCAGGGAACCATCGAGGCTGTCGATATGGAGCGCAAGAAGCTCACGGTATCGGTGAAGATATTCGGGCGCAAGACTCCGATGGAGTTGAGCTTCACACAAGTAGAAAAAGAATAATTAACAAAGGAAAACTATGGCAAAAGAGGTTGCTGCATTCATTAAATTGCAGATCAAAGGTGGTGCCGCCAATCCTTCGCCTCCGGTAGGTCCGGCATTGGGTTCTAAGGGAGTCAACATTATGGACTTCTGCAAGCAGTTCAATGCTCGTACGCAGGACAAGGCAGGCAAGGTTCTTCCGGTCATCATCACCGTTTACAGCGATAAGTCGTTCGACTTTGTTGTAAAACAGCCGCCTGTAGCTATTCAGCTCAAGCAAGCAGCCAACGTACAGACGGGTTCGGCTCAGCCTAACCGCCAGAAGGTGGGTCAGGTAACGTGGGACCAGGTACGCGAGATTGCTCAGGACAAGATGCCTGACATGAACTGCTTCACGATTGAGTCTGCAATGCGCATGGTTGCCGGTACTGCTCGCAGTATGGGTATCAGTGTCGTTGGTGAATTTCCTAAGAACTAAGTAGAAGATGAGTAAGTTGACGAAAAATCAAAAGATCGCCATCGCCAAGGTGGAGGCCGGTAAGGCCTACAAGCTTTCGGAGGCTGCTGCTCTTCTGAAGGAGATCACTTTCACGAAATTTGATGCTTCGGTAGATGTCGATGTACGCCTGGGTGTTGATCCCCGTAAGGCGAACCAGATGGTACGTGGCGTGGTAACGCTGCCCCACGGTACCGGTAAGGTAGTGCGTGTACTTGTACTCTGCACCCCCGAGAAGGAGGCTGAGGCACAGGCTGCAGGTGCTGACTTTGTAGGTCTGGACGAGTATGTAGACAAGATCAAGGGCGGTTGGACGGATGTTGACGTTATCATCTGTACGCCGAACGTAATGGGTAAGGTAGGTGCGCTGGGTCGTATTCTGGGTCCCCGCGGTTTGATGCCGAACCCCAAGACGGGTACGGTTACGATGGACGTTGCTAAGGCCGTTCAGGACGTTAAGGCCGGTAAGATCGACTTCAAGGTTGACAAGTTCGGTATCGTCCACACGTCGGTAGGTAAGATTTCGTTCAATGAGAACCAGATCGTGGAGAACGCGAAGGAGGTCCTCAATACGATTATCAAGCTCAAGCCGGCTGCCGCTAAGGGTACTTATGTGAAGAGCATTTATCTCTCGACCACGATGAGTCCCGGTGTGCAGATCGATCCTAAATCAGTAGAAACCAAATAATAGGGAGGAAAGTTAGAGATGACAAAGGAAGAAAAACTGGTTGTAATTAACAACCTCGCCGAGCAGCTCGAAGCCTATCCTCACTTCTACATCACCGATATTGAGGCACTGAACGCCGAGCAGACCGCTACGCTGCGTCGCAAGTGCTTCGAGAACGACGTGAAGCTCGTAGTTGTAAAGAACACGCTCTTCACGAAGGCTCTGGAGAAGGTAGAGAAGGCTGATGCTGATTTGGTAAAGACCCTGGAGGGTCCGACCTCGATCATGTTCACCAACGTAGCCAAGGCTCCTGCTGTACTCATTAAGGAGTTCCGCAAGAAGTCGGACAAGCCCGTGCTGAAGGCTGCCTTCGCCGAGGGTTGTGTCTATGTAGGTGACGATAAGATCGACGCACTTTGCAACATTAAGTCGAAGGAGGAGTTGGTTGCCGATATCATCGCACTGCTCCAGTCGCCGGCCAAGAATGTTATTTCTGCTCTGCAGGGTGCTGCAGGTCAGAAGATCGCGGGCCTCGTAAAGACGCTCGAGGAGAGAAACAATTAATCACAAAAGAAACAAACAAAATTTTAATAATCTACTACTATGGCAGATATCAAGAAACTTGCTGAAGAACTGGTTAACCTGAAGGTTACCGAGGTAAACGAACTGGCTCAGATCCTCAAGGAGGAGTACGGCATTGAGCCCGCTGCTGCTGCTGTTGCTGTAGCTGCTCCCGCAGCTGCTGGTGAGGCTGCTCCCGCCGAGAAGACGACGTTCGACGTTATTCTGAAGAGCGCCGGTCAGGCTAAGCTCCAGGTGATCAAGGCCGTTAAGGAGGCTGCTGGTCTCTCGCTGGGTGACGCTAAGGCTCTCGTAGATGCTGCTCCGAAGGCTATCAAGGAGGGTATCTCGAAGGAGGAGGCTGAGGCTCTGAAGAGCTCGCTCGAGGAGGCTGGTGCAGAGGTAGAGCTGAAGTAATTCTTCAGGCTGCTATAAGCACGCCAAACTCAGAAACAGGTATAGTGGCTTACCAGGTAAGCCCTATACCTTTTCTTGGTCTAAACACCCCGGGTGCCAAGCGAGGGGGCCAATGTGAAGAATGAGGCCTCGTATTTGGAAATTCGGAAAGGTGTGATGACTCTGAAATTGCTCCCGCAAATCGCTCAAAATGAGTGTTTTTGCTCGGGAGCATTCCGCGGATAAGACGGGGGTGGCCGAACGATGTTGCGCTGCAATGGGGAAAGGGCGCAGGCGGAGGTCGGAGCACAACGGATTATTCGTGTGAGAAGCGGCTCCTGAATCGTAAGAGTGAATCCCGCCATCGGGCTCTTGCATTGAGGAGGTGCTCATCACAAAACGACCGGACACAACGCGTTGCAGAGTGAACCCCGGCATCGGGCTCTGGGAACCGGCGGTGTCATGAGGAGGAGGGTTTTTGAAGGCTCTTTCCCGAAACGGTCACGCAACGTCGCCATAGGGCATCTTATCGGTTGCAGAGTGAATCCCGTCATCGGGCTCTATAGGCCGGCATCAGGGCGACAAACGATATTTCCCCAAAGGTAAGTTATGGGTCACCGACCATGAAACAGCGGTTGGGTGATCGCAAAAAATTAGGTTAATAACCGATGTCCACATCTAACAAACAAACAAGAACGAGCTTCTCCACCGTGAAGAATCGGGTGCCTTATCCCGATCTGCTGGAGGTGCAGCTCAAATCGTTCCGTGACTTCTTCCAGATGGACACGACGGCCGAGAATCGTAAAAACGAGGGGCTGTACAAGGTCTTCCAGGAGAACTTCCCGATCACGGACACCCGGAACAACTTCGTTCTGGAGTTTATCGATTACTACATTGACCCGCCCCGCTACACGATCGAGGAGTGTCTGGAGCGCGGTCTGACGTACAGCGTACCCCTCAAGGCGAAGCTGAAGCTCTACTGTACGGACGACGAGCACGAGGATTTCGGCGTGCAGGTACAGGACGTTTACTTCGGCCAGATTCCCTACATGACCGAGCGTGGTACGTTTGTCATCAATGGTGCCGAGCGCGTGATCGTTTCGCAGCTGCACCGCTCGCCGGGTGTATTCTTCGGCCAGAGCATGCACACGAACGGTACGAAGCTCTATTCGGCGCGTATCATCCCGTTCAAGGGTTCGTGGATCGAGTTCGCCACGGATATCAACAACGTGATGTATGCTTACATCGACCGTAAGAAGAAGTTGCCCGTAACGACGCTGTTGCGTGCAATCGGTTTCGAGGCTGACCAGCAGATTCTCGAGATCTTCGACCTGGCCGATGAGGTAAAGGTGACGAAGACGAACCTGAAGAAGGCCGTAGGTCGCAAGCTCGCAGCGCGCGTCCTGACGACCTGGGTCGAGGACTTCGTCGATGAGGATACGGGTGAGGTTGTCTCGATCGAGCGTAACAACGTGATCGTAGATCGCGAGACGGTGCTCGAGGAGGATCACATCGAGCAGATCCTGGAGAGCGGCACGAAGTCGATTCTGCTGCACAAGGAGAATGCTTCGGGTATCGACTTCTCGATCATCTACAACACGCTCCAGAAGGACCCCTGCAACTCCGAGAAGGAGGCCGTGGTCTACATCTACAGACAGCTGCGCGCTTCGGAGCCGCCTGATGAGGCGACGGCTCGTGACGTGATCGAGAAGCTCTTCTTCTCGGATAAGCGTTACGACCTGGGCGATGTTGGTCGCTACCGTATCAACAAGAAGCTCAACATGGAGATTGATCCGGCGATCCGCACGCTGACACGCGAGGATATCATCGCGATCATCAAATACCTGATTCAGCTGATCAACTCGAAGGCCGAGGTCGATGATATCGACCACCTGTCGAACCGTCGTGTACGCACGGTGGGCGAGCAGCTCTCGAATCAGTTCTCGATCGGTTTTGTGCGTATGGCACGCACGATCCGTGAGCGCATGAACGTTCGCGATAACGAGGTCTTCACCCCCGTGGAGCTGATCAACGCCAAGACTTTGTCGTCGGTCATCAACTCGTTCTTCGGTACGTCGCAGCTCTCGCAGTTCATGGACCAGATCAACCCGCTGGCCGAGATCACGCACAAGCGTCGTCTGTCGGCCCTGGGTCCCGGTGGTCTGTCGCGTGATCGCGCCGGTTTCGAGGTGCGAGACGTACACTACACGCACTACGGTCGTCTTTGCCCGATCGAGTCGCCTGAGGGTCCCAACATCGGTCTGATCTCGTCGCTCTGCGTCTATGCCAAGATCTCGCCCATGGGCTTCATCGAGACCCCCTACCGCACGGTAGAGAACGGCAAGATCGACATGGACAACTCGCACGTCAGCTACTATACGGCCGAGGAGGAGGAGGGCAAGATCGTTGCTCAGTCGAACATGCCGATTGACGACGAGGGTAACTTCCTGCAGCCCGAGCGTATCAAGGCGCGTGAGGGTGCCGACTTCCCCGTGGTAACGGCCCAGGATGTAGATCTGATGGACGTAGCTCCGAACCAGATCGCATCGGTGGCTGCATCGCTCATTCCTTTCCTCGAGCACGATGATGCTAACCGTGCGCTGATGGGATCGAACATGATGCGCCAGGCTGTGCCCCTTGTGACGACCGAGGCTCCGATCGTCGGTACGGGTATGGAGAAGGATATGGTATCCGACAGCCGCATTCAGATCGTAGCCGAGGGCACCGGTGAGGTGGTCTTTGCCGACGCTACGAAGATTCAGATCAAGTACGACCGCACGGAGGACGAGATTTTGGCCTCGTTCGAGCCGGAGGTTACGACCTACGAGCTTCCCCGCTACCGTCGTACGAACCAGAATACGTCGATCACCCTGACGCCGACCGTCCTGACGGGCGACAAGGTAACCAAGGGCCAGATCCTGACGGAGGGCTACTCGACCGAGAAGGGCGAGTTGGCACTGGGTCGCAACCTGAAGGTGGCATTCATGCCCTGGAAGGGTTACAACTTCGAGGATGCTATCGTGATCTCGGAGCGTATCCAGCGTGAGGACCTCTTCACGTCGGTACACGTCGATGAGTATATCATGGAGGTTCGCGAGACGAAGCGCGGTGTCGAGGAGCTGACGTCGGATATTCCGAACGTGAGCGAGGAAGCCACGAAGGATCTCGATGCCAACGGTATCATCCGCATCGGTGCGGTGGTGAATCCGGGCGATATCATGATCGGTAAGATCACCCCGAAGGGTGAGAGCGATCCCTCGCCGGAGGAGAAGCTGCTGCGCGCCATCTTTGGCGACAAGGCCGGTGATGTGAAGGATGCTTCGCTCAAGGCACAGCCCTCGCTGCACGGTGTGGTAATCGATACGAAGCTCTACAGCCGTGCCAACAAGGATTCGTCGAAGAAGGGCAAGACGGCCGAGAAGGCCCAGCTCGAGAAGCTCGACGAGCGTTTTGCACAGCAGGTTGCCGAGCTGACGAAGCGTCTGGTACAGAAGCTTTGGACGCTCTTGCAGGGCAAGACGACGCAGGGTATCTACGACTACTTCGGTGTCGAGCTCTACGGTGCCGGTCAGAAGTTCTCGCAGAAGATGCTGGAGGAGATCGGCAAGCGCGTTATCGACGAGAAGACGGGTGTTATGTCGGGTTATCTGAGCCTGGGTCCCTGCAAGTGGACGGGCGACGAGCACACCGACGACCTGATTGAGAAGACGATCAACAACTACATCATCGAGTGGAAGAAGGCCGATGCAGCGATCAAGCGTGAGAAGTACAACCTCACGAATGGTGACGAGCTGCCGCAGACGGGTGTGATCCAGATGGCCAAGGTTTACATCGCCAAGAAGCGTAAGCTGAAGGTGGGTGATAAGATGGCCGGTCGCCACGGTAACAAGGGTATCGTTGCCAAGATCGTACGCGATGAGGATATGCCCTTCCTGGAGGATGGTTCGATCGTGGATATCTGCTTGAACCCGCTGGGTGTGCCTTCGCGAATGAACCTCGGTCAGATCTACGAGACGGTGCTCGGTTGGGCCGGTCGCGAGCTGGGTATGAAGTTCGCTACGCCGATCTTCGACGGTGCTTCGCTTGACCAGATCAACGAGTACACGGCCGAGGCGGGTATCCCGCACAGCGGTCGCACCTATCTCTACGACGGTGGTACGGGTGAGATGTTCGACCAGCCTGCTACGGTGGGTGTGATCTACATGCTCAAGCTCGGTCACATGATCGATGATAAGATGCACGCTCGTTCGATCGGTCCCTACTCGCTCATTACGCAGCAGCCGCTCGGTGGTAAGGCACAGTTCGGTGGTCAGCGTTTTGGTGAGATGGAGGTTTGGGCACTCGAGGGCTTCGGTGCCGCCAACATCCTGCAGGAGATCCTGACCATCAAGTCGGATGACGTGATGGGTCGTGCCAAGGCTTACGAGGCGATCGTCAAGGGTGAGAACCTGCCCAAGCCGGGTATCCCGGAGGCTATGAACGTGCTGCTGCACGAGCTGCGTGGTCTGGCACTTTCGGTCAAACTCGAGTAAGGTATATAAGTTGAACAGTAAAAACTGAAAAAGAGATATGTCATTTACCAAAGACAATAAATCGAATCACGGTTACAACACGATTTCGATCGGTCTGGCTTCGCCCGAAGAGATTCTGGCCCAGTCGAGCGGTGAGGTGCTGAAGCCGGAGACCATCAACTACCGTACCTACAAACCCGAGCGCGACGGTCTCTTCTGCGAGCGTATTTTCGGCCCGGTGAAGGACTACGAGTGCCACTGCGGTAAGTACAAGCGTATCCGTTATAAGGGCATCGTCTGCGACCGTTGCGGTGTGGAGGTGACCGAGAAGAAGGTACGTCGCGAGCGTATGGGTCACATCTCGCTCGTGGTGCCGGTAGTACACATTTGGTATTTCAAGTCGCTCCCCTCGAAGATCGGTTACCTGCTGGGTATTCCGTCGAAGAAGCTGGAGTCGATTATCTACTACGAGCGTTATGTAGTTATTCAGGCCGGTGCTGCGCAGGAGCAGGGCATCGAGCGTCTGGCTACGCTGTCGGAGAAGGAGTATATGGATGTCATCGACGCACTGCCGAAGGGTAACCAGCAGCTGCCCGATGAGGATCCGAACAAGTTCATCGCCCAGATGGGTGCCGAGGCTGTGCTGACGCTGCTGAAGCAGGTAGACCTCGATACGATGTCGTACCAGCTGCGTGACCGCGCTTCGCGCGAGACCTCGCAGCAGCGTAAGGCCGAGGCCCTGAAGCAGTTGAACGTCGTGGAGATGTTCCGCGCATCGCGTGATGAGAACCGTCCCGAGTGGATGGTGCTGAGCGTGATTCCGGTGATTCCGCCCGAACTGCGCCCGCTCGTGCCGCTGGATGGTGGTCGTTTCGCCACGTCGGATCTGAACGATCTGTATCGTCGCGTGATCATCCGCAACAACCGTCTGAAGCGTCTGATCGAGATCAAGGCTCCGGATGTGATCCTGCGTAATGAGAAGCGTATGTTGCAGGAGGCTGTCGATTCGCTGCTGGATAACTCGCGTAAGAGCAATGCCGTGAAGAACGAGTCGAACCGTCCGTTGAAGTCGCTTTCGGACTCGCTCAAGGGTAAGCAGGGTC
>JAGAMA010000008.1 GCA_017624955.1 Alistipes sp. | reverse complement strand
CTTCGCTACTTTCATGGCATGCTTCCCCGTTGCCCTGAATGGCAGATGCAGCGTAGGGATAAAGTGAATCTGATGATCGATGGCACATATTTCACAAACGAGGTATGTTTGATTCTTTATCGAGACTATCGATACCGTGTAACGCAGCTTTACCGTTTTACAAAAACAGAGTCGCTACGCGAAATTAAGGAAGATCTGCAAAACATCTTAAATCTCCAAATTCAGATCGAAAGTGTCACTTGTGATGGTGCTGCGAATATCATTCGAGCCGTGCGAGAAGTGTGTCCGGAGGCGATTTTACAGCGATGTACCTTTCATGTTGCACATCAGGTCGGACTCTGGCTTACGAAGAAACCCAAGAGCGAGGCCGCAAGAGAACTATTGGAATTAAGCAAGCTCTTGGCTAAAATTCAGAACCAGCCCGATGCACAACTATGGATGCGAGCCTTTATTGATTGGTACCATAAATACGAGGCATTTATTAACGAAAAGAGCTTTGACGAAGAGAGCGGCCGATGGTGGTATAAACACAAATTACTACACCGAAGCACTACGCATATCAAGCGTGCTATTCCCTATCTGTTTAACTATACCAGGTATCCAAATATTCCCAAAACATCAAACTCTATCGAATCGTTTTTCGGCCATCTAAAAGATGTGCAAAGACTCCATCGCGGGCTCTCGAGGGAACACTTTATCAACTTTATCAAATGGTATCTTTTCTTCCAATCCAACAAAGATAAACTAAAACAAAAACAGGAGGAATTATAACCATTCCTCCTGCTTGATTTTAAGCTAACCAGCAGCCCCTTTTGGCAACATTACCATTAAGAGGAAAGAGCGAAGAGCGAAGAGCAAAGAGGAAAGAGATTAAAGATTTTAAGGAGATTAAGGAAAGAGCGTCATGCTGAGCCGTAGGCGAAGCATCTCTATCGTAGCAGACTGCCCCAATAGAGATCCTTCGTTTCACTCAGGATGACGCTCCCTTTTTCTCTTTTATCTTCTATCTAAAAACTCTTTCCTCTTTGCTCTCTCCTCTCTCCTCTTCACTACTCTTTCGGGATGCTTGAGGCCTTGACCTTGAAGAAGTTATTGGCACCCATATCCATCACGCGATATTCGTGGTGGTTGCCCCACGAGGCGGGTTTGTCCTCGATCGTCATATCCTCGCCCGTATCGTTCGAAATATAGGGCGAGATGAACTTCTGCCACCCCTTCACGCGGGCCACGCTGCCCTCCATCTTGAAGAGCTCGTCGCTTGCACAAAGTTCGTTGAGTGCCTTGACATAGATCGCCCGCCACTCGGGATAGTCGAGGATCTTGCGGATCAGCTTACGGCTGTTATCGCCCCAATTGAGCGGATCCTGACGACCGGCATCGATAAGGCTCGAAGTGCCGAGCGTATTATCGTAGTCGTAGGGGATGAAGAAGAACTTATAGTCGTACTTATCCGAGGAGTTGAAGTAGATGTAGTAGTTGTTCTGGTTGCACCAGTAGTCGTCCCACATACCCACGGCCACATTCACGGCGTAGGTCTTCAGCAGCAACTCCACATCGGTCACCTGCTGAATCCAGCTCTTGAAGCTGTCGCCCGTCTTGCCGTTGAGCTTGAGGATAAAATCCTGCAACTGCTCCTTGGCCGCTACGAAATTATCCGTGTTGGTCTTCAGCACATAGGGATAGTTCGCCGTGCCTGCCTCCTCGTCCGACTTAAAGTCGCCATCGTTGGTCGAATTCAACCCCGCCCCGTAGCCACATTTCCAAAGGTTGTGATCGGCCGAGCCGAAGAGCTCCGTGCGGTTTTTGAGGTAGGTCTCATCGATCGCCTCCAGCATCTCATAAACACCGAAGTAGGCCTCCTGCTTATCCCCCTCGACATGGATCCAAAGACGACCGTAGGAGGTCATGATGCCCGTCTCGATGCCGTAGCGACGGAAGAGGTTGTAGCAATACATCTCGCGCACATAGGTCGCATCGTCCTTGCACCACTTGAGGTGGATTTTGCGCACGCCACCCAGCTCGTGCGCATCGTCCTTGACGAACTTGCGCAGGTTGAGCATAAAGTGGCAGTGGTGCCAATCGGCCGCATCGACCTTGTGCTGCTCGCCCCCGTTACCCTCGGGGCGACGGCGCGAGGTGTTACCCCTGAGGCGCAGACCCGCATCGGTAAAGGCGTGGATCTGATCCCCCTTCGTGAAGGTGGCATCGCAATGGATATACTCGTCCGTATCGTGGTTCTGATCATAGAGCGCAAGCAGTCGATTCCACTCCGAGAGCGACACCTTGACATGAATCTCGGGCAGGGCCTCCAGATCGAAGATGTAGGCGCGACCATCCTCCACCTGCGGCACTTCGGGCTCGGACTTCCGATTGGGCTCGGTAGCCGCGAAATCGACCTCCGTATGGAGGAAGGGAACTTTGATGGAGGCAATCGCGTTGCTACGACCCGGCGTGGGGTTGCTCACCACCTGCCAAGCCTCGCCATCGCCCATGCGGGCGGCGATGTCGAACGAGTGCTCCACCTGATCGTCCCAGGCATCCACGGCACGCGGCCGTTCGAAAGCGGAGTTTACGAAGTAGTCGAGGCGGTTACCCGTTGCATCGTGCAGCTCCAGGAGCAGGGATTTCGACCCCGAGATACCCGTGGCGCTCACGCCCAACTTCAACCCCAGCGACACAGGCTCCTGCCCCTTGCAACCGAGGACGGCAAAGCCACCTGCCGGAAGGGTTGTACCAGGCTCAATGACAAAGTCGGCCGACTTATCGCTGTTTTTCAGGTAACCCTCGTTGTTTTTGTAGATGCGCAGGCCCGACAAATCGCAGTCGAATTCGGTCGGATTGTAGAGCTCGATGTACTTGGCCGAGGTGTTTACCTCGTTGATGACCACCTTGCCCTCCCCCTCGGGAATCGGCGTATCACTCTCATCACTCGAACAGCCTGCAAGGCATAATATCGCCCAGGCAAAAAGGATAAATCGTTTCATGTCAGCAAAGATAGACAAAAAAGAGCAAAGAGCAAAGAGGAGAGAGCAAAGGAGAGAGAGTAATCCCTTAAGCACCCTTAAGAAACCTTACAAAAAAAGAGTTCCCGTTTCCGAGAACTCTTTCTTTTTCAAAAGTTGTATGACGAGGGGATTTCAAGGCTTGCGCAGTGCTCGAAACCGGAGCATACTCGACGTATGTGAGGATTTCGAGCGCAAGCGTAACGCAGAAATCACCCGTCAGACGGCTTTTGACTACTTGTTGTAAGCCTTCATCACCGAGATCAGGTCCAGAACCTTGTTCGAGTAACCCCACTCGTTGTCGTACCACGAAACAACCTTTACGAAGGTGTCGGTCAGAGCGATACCGGCCTTAGCGTCGAAGATCGACGTGCGAGCGTCACCCAGGAAGTCCGACGAAACGACAGCCTCCTCGGTGTAGCCCAGGATACCCTTCAGCTCACCCTCCGAAGCAGCCTTCATAGCGGCGCAAATCTCCTCATACTTAGCAGGCTTAGCCAGGTTAACCGTCAGGTCAACAACCGATACGTCGAGCGTAGGAACGCGCATCGACATACCCGTCAGCTTGCCGAGCAGCTCGGGAAGAACCACACCTACAGCCTTAGCAGCACCCGTCGACGAGGGGATGATGTTGCCGGCAGCAGCGCGGCCACCACGCCAGTCCTTCAGCGAGGGACCGTCAACGGTCTTCTGCGTAGCCGTCGTGGAGTGAACCGTCGTCATCAGACCATCCGTGATGCCGAAGTTGTCGTGCAGAACCTTAGCGATCGGAGCCAAGCAGTTCGTGGTGCACGATGCGTTCGAAACGATCTTCTGACCGGCATAGGTGTTCGTGTTAACACCGCATACGAACATCGGGGTCTTGTCCTTTGCAGGAGCCGACATAACTACATACTTGGCACCGGCCTCGATGTGAGCCTGAGCCTTCTCCTCCGTCAGGAACAGACCCGTCGACTCTACTACATACTCAGCCTCAACCTCGTTCCACTTCAGGTCAGCCGGGTTGCGCTCAGCCGTTACACGGATAGCCTTACCGTTTACGATCAGCAGGCTCTTCTCAACGTCGAAGTCGATCGTGCCCTGGAACTGACCGTGCATCGTGTCATACTTGAGCATGTAAGCCAGGTAATCTACCGGGCAGAGGTCGTTGATACCTACGATCTCATACTTGTCCGTCTGCGTCTGGGCAGCACGGAAGACCATACGGCCGATACGACCGAAGCCATTGATACCAATTTTGATTGCCATAATCTTGTTTGAATTATAAAGTTAAACCTAAATAACCAATGTTATTTTTTTCACAGCGCAAAAATAGAGACTTTCCGCGGGATACGCAAATAAAAAATAAATTTTTTTATAAAAATCGTTTCGTTTGCGTTTCAAATCGTTGCGGTCTATTTGAGCACCTTGAGAATCACCTTGCGAATCGTACCCTCGCCAACGAGCGGAGCGTGTGCATCCTCCGGAAGCAGGATCGTAAACTGACCCGGGCGCATCGTGTAGTAGGTCTGCGGCTCATCCTCGAAGAACTGGATATCCTTCTCGGCGTTGAAAGCCTCCTTGGGCTGCGTCAGGGTCGAGCGATCGGCCCAGCCGAAAGCCTCCTCCGAACCCGAAATGAGGATCTGGATGTCGATGTACTTGTCGTGCACCTCCAGCTTGGCCTCCTCCTTGGTCTTCAGACCGCGCTCCTGTACGTTGGCAAAGATCTCCTTGCCGTCGAGCTCCATTTTGCCGGCCTCGGCCTTCGTCCAATCTACCTCGGCGAAGAGCTTAAAGGCCTTCTCGATACGCGGCGAGAGTGCGTAGTAGGCCGCGCAGTTTTTCATCGAATCTAAAATCATAATCGTTTTATTTTAAGGTTAGTAAGTTACTCTTCACGTCGCACGAGGCGCACCAACACGGGCAGGTGGTCCGAGTGCGGAACCTTGGGCACCTCATAGGAGAGGGCCTCGAAGTGGTCCGACGAGAGGACATAATCGATGCGCAGGACATCGAAGAAGCCACGGAAGGTGTGCGAATAGCCCTCGCCGGCTTCGGAGAAGGCATCGTTCAAACCGCGTGCCAAACGGCGGTAGGTGTACGACAGGGGGGTATCGTTAAAGTCGCCGCAAAGGATCTGCATCCGAGGGGCCAGCGAATCGAGGTGACCACGGATCGTATCGGCCTCATCGGCGCGCACCACACAATTATCGTGGAAGCGGCTCACAATGCTGCGCAGCTTCTCCTCGCGTGCCGTATCCAGCAGGTAGGCATGCCCCGTGAGGTACTCGCTGTCGAAGGCCGTGATGCCGGTCGATTGCAGGTGGCTGTTCACCACGCGCACCGTATCCTCGCGGATCAGCAGGTCGGCCCAAATCGACTTCGTGGGGCGCATAATCACGCCCGAACGCAACACCTTGTAGCGCGAAAGAATCGCCTGGCGGTGCCAATTCCCCTCGCCCGGGTCGAATTGCACGGTGTTGTACTCCTCCACCAGGCGCATCAGGCGCTCCGAGTGGGCCGCCAGGTCGGGGTAATACTCCTGCAGGCAGACCACATCGGGATTGACACGCTCCAAGAAGGCGGCCACGCTGTCGGCCGAGCTCTCGCCCGCATCGTCGTAGAAAAAGCGCACGTTGTACGAGAGTAGCTTAAAGGCGCGCTTGCTGTAGGAGAAGTTCTTGTCGTATTTGCGTTGCAACTCTTTGCGGTGGGCATCGGGTCGCCAGAAGAGCGAGACGGAGAAGAGGCCGATGAGGCAGGCAAAGGCCATCAATGCAGCCCGTTTCAAGCGCCAGCGCACCACCCAATAAAGCGCCAGGATAATCGTCAGCAGGTAGAGCCACGGAGCAATCAACCCCAGCATCGGCAGCGCCCAGGTATATTCGGGGTCGATGCGTGAGACGATGAGCGCCGTGAGGAGCATCACAAAGACCACCACGGAGAGGAGCGTGAGCGCCAGATCCACGAGGATCATCACCAAACTCGGGCGCGCGGCCTTGCTGCCACCGCCGTAGTCGGTATAGTATGTATCATATTTGGCCATTGTGTGCTGCGCGTCGGTTAGTAGTAGATTTCACCCCGTTTTTTCCAGTAGTAGAGCAATGCCCAGCCCCACAACATACCGCCCACATGGGCGAAGTGTGCCACCTGCCCCACGCCTCGCCAACCGAGGAAGAGCTCGATGACGGCATAGATGATCACAAACCACTTGGCCTTCATCGGAATCGGGGGGATCAAGAGCATAATCGTCGCGTTGGGGTGCATCACACCGAAGGCCAGCAAAAGGCCCATCACGGCACCCGAAGCACCCACCAGCACAAGCGGCAACTCGCCCATCAGCCACGCCACGCCATACTGCACCAACGCCGCACCGATACCGCAGGCGAGGTAGTAGATCAGGAAGCGTTGTGAGCCGAGTTCATATTCGAGCGTGCGACCAAACATCCAGAGCGCAAACATATTGAAGAAGAGGTGCTCCAGGTCGGCATGCAGGAACATGTAGGTAATATATTGGTAGGTGTGAAACTCCGACGTGCCGAGCGAGAGGGCAAACCATTGGCCCAACTGCCACCCGATGGGGAGCATCTTCACGGCCATAAAGGCCAGGATATTGATGATAAGCAGGTTTTTGATAACCGGCGGCATCGTTGAATAGCGATTCATGCTTGTACTTTTTACAAAGGTACCTAATTTTCCTAAATTATCCGAGTTTGGCGCGCAACTCTTCAGCGCTGAGTGCCACCAGGATCGGCTTACCCGATGGCGAGAAGCTGAAATTCTCCACCGCGCACAGGCGGTCGAGCAGCGCCTCTAACGCTTCGGGCTCCAGGACCGTCTTCACGCGACGCGCACCACGCGCAGCCAACAGGGCCGCCGTGCGCTCCCGACAACGGTCGGCATCACAGCACGGCTCGGCAAAGAGCCCCACCAATTCGTAGAGCACCCCCTCCAGCTCCTCCACCGCCACATCGGCCGGCAGACCGCGCACCTCGATACGCTCCTCGGCACCAAAACGGAGGTCAAAGCCGAGCGAGGCGAGCTCCACCTCATGCTCCACCAACAGGTCATACTCCCCCTTCGAGAGGATCACCTCCTCGGGAAAGAGCAGCTGCTGACTCACCCCCTGCGCCTTGTGAATCATCTGCATATACCCCTCGAAGAGGATGCGCTCCTCGGCTCGGCGCAGGTCGATGAGCATCGGCTGACCCTCCTTCAGGGCGATGGCCATCGCACCACCGATCGAAATCGGATGGCTCAACGAAGGCTTCTCCTCCAGCGCAATCTGCTGCTGCACAGCCCCCTCGGAGGCCACCTCCCAATACTCGTTCTCGGTCGGGAGGGTCGGCTCCCCGACCGAAAGCATATAGCTGCGATCCTCCTCTTCGTCGGGTTCGCTCACACCGGCACGGAAGTCGTCAAACTCCTCCTCGCCCCCTCCAAAGGGAATCGAGGCGGGGATATGCGATCGCGGCATCGCGGGAGCGGCAAAGCCCGTATCCGAGAGGCTCGAGCGCTCCACCGACCCCGTATAGGGAACATCGAAGCCGCGATAGTTCTGATTCGGATCGGGAGCCGAGGGGTCGATATAGCTGTCGCTAAAGGGGTTATAGTCGCTATTCTGCACCGCGCTGGGTTCACCGTAGATCACCCCGCGCCCCATCACGGGAATCTCGACACTCTGCTCCTGGTCGAAATCCATCATCGGCACGGCACCCGACTTGGCGAGCGTTTCGCGCACGGCAGCATTGACAATCTGCCATACGGCCTCCTCATCGGCAAATTTCACCTCCGTCTTTTGGGGGTGGATATTGACATCGATGCGCGAGGGATCAATCTCGAGGAACAGGAAGTAGGAGGGCTGCGCCGTCGGCGGAATCAGCTTGTCGTAACCGCGCAACAAGGCACTTACGAGGTAGGGTGACTTGAAGTAGCGGCCATTGACAAAGAGGAATTGCTCCTGGTTGCGTTGCTTGGCGGCTGCAGGACGACCGATGTAGCCCTTGAGCGAGGCGATCGAGGTCGAGGCATCGACCTCCAACAGGTTTTGCTTAATGGAGCGCCCCATCAGATCGACAATGCGCGTGGCGAGTGAGCCGACGGGCAGCTGATAGATCGGGGCATCATTGGCGTAGAGTTCGAAGCTCACGTCGGGATGGCAGAGGGCTACGCGCTGAAATTCGCTCTTGATCTGCTTGGCCGAGGTGGTGCTCTTCTCGAGGAAACGACGACGCGCCGGCACATTGTAGAAGAGGTTGCGCACAAAGAATTGCGAACCTACGGGGCAGACCACGGGTTGCTGCGAAAGGAAGGCTCCGCCGTGAATCTCGGTCACCGTACCCAACTCATCCTCCGCCTGGCGCGTGCGCAGTTCGACCTGCGAGACGGCCGCAATCGAGGCCAGGGCCTCGCCACGGAATCCGAAGGTGTGAAGGCGATAGATATCCTCCACGGAGCGGATCTTCGAGGTGGCGTGCCGATCGAAGGCCATGCGGGCATCGAGGGCCGACATACCGCACCCGTCATCCACAATCTGGATGAGCTCCTTGCCGCCGTCACGGAAATTGACCTTCACGCACGATGCACCGGCATCGATCGCGTTCTCCATCATCTCCTTGACGACCGATGCAGGACGGTTCACCACCTCACCGGCGGCGATCTGGTTGGCTACAACCTCGGGCAGTAGTTGGATTCTGTCGGCCATTGCTTTCGTTGGGGTTATTCGGTATAGTCGTTCGGTACGATCGTAATGGGTTGCGCCTGCCACTCCACGTCGCTGATACCCGACTGGTCGAGTGCCGAGGTCGCCTCACGCGGTTTGTACTCCATCTGCTGGGTTGCGTGCGCCTGCTTGGCCTTGCTGAAGGCTCCCACCAGACGCGGGAAGAGCATGGCCACAAAGAGCAGAATGAGGGCCGCGCCCAATATCGGCTTCCAAATCGAACCTCCCTGACGGGTTTTGTCGCCCTCGCGCTTGGCGGCACGCGCCTCACGCTGGGTACGGATATACTTACCCGGCATGTACTCGCTCGTATCGTCCGAACGCTCACCACGCAACTCGGCACGACGCTGCTCGCGCTGCTCCTTTGCGGGATCGAAGTAGCGCGGGATGTAGTTAAACTTATTCGCGTGTCGCTTATAGGGCGAAAACAGACCCATACAAAATTTAGAATTAAAAATTAAAAATTATTTTCGGGCGCTCAGTGGGCTCAGTGGGCTCAGTGGGCTCAGTCCCTTCCGTTGATTTTAGCCTAAAATCAACGGAAGAAGTTCTTCATGCGCTCAAATATATTCTGGTTCTTGACCGACTCTGCCTTCTGGAAAGAGGGCTGCTCGGCGAGTTGCTCGACGAGTTTGCGCTCCTCCTTGGAGAGGCGATCGGGGATGGTGATATCGACCACCACCAGCTCATCACCACGGCCATAGCCATTCACATCGGGCAGACCCTTACCACCGAGGCGGAGCACCTTGCCGGCATGGGTACCCGGGGCAATCTTGATCTTGGCACGGCCATCGACGGTCGGCACCTCCACCGTACCACCCAAGAGGGCAGTCGTAACGGTGATATTGAGGTTGTGGATCAGATCGTTGCCATCGCGCAGCAGCTCGGGATGCGGCTCCTCCTCGATGAGCACCTGCAGGTCACCGTTCACGCCACCGTGGCGGGCTGCATTACCCTTACCCGAGACGGTGAGCACCATGCCCTCGCCGACACCGGCAGGAATCTTGATCTCGACCACCTCCTGGCCGCGTGTCGTACCCTCGCCGCCACACTTTTCGCACTTGGCGGTGATGATCTTACCCTCGCCACCGCAGGTGGGGCAGACCGACTGCATCTGCATACGGCCAAAGAAGGAGTTCTGCATCGTCACGACATAGCCCGTACCGTTACAGGTCGAGCAGGTCGAATACGAGGAGCTATCCTTGGCACCCGTACCTCCGCACTGCTCACAGGCGAGGGTCTTGTTAATCTTGAGCTTCTTGGTCACACCCTCGGCGATCTCCTGCAACGTCAGGCGCACCTTGATACGCAAATCCGAGCCGCGATTGACCGAACGGCCACCCCCCGACGAGCGGAAGCCGCCGCCGAAGTGACCACCGAAGATATCGCCAAACTGCGAGAAGATATCCTCCATCGAGAAGCCGCCAAAACCGCCTCCGAAGCCACCTGCGCCACCTGCCGCGCCACTCATGCCGGCGTGGCCGAACTGGTCGTAGCGGGCGCGCTTGTCGGGATTCGACAGCACATCATAGGCCTCGGCAGCCTCCTTAAACTTCTCCTCGGCCTCCTTATCGCCCGGATTCTTGTCGGGGTGATACTTGATAGCCGCCTTGCGGTAGGCCTTCTTTATTTCGTCGGCATTGGCGTTTTTCGCCACGCCCAACACCTCGTAGTAGTCTCTCTTTTCTGCCATCTTCTTACTCTCCTACAACTACTTTTGCAAAACGCAACACACGCTCGCCCAGACGATAACCCGTCTGCACGCAGTCAATCACCAACCCCTTCTGCTCCTCGCCGGCAGCAAAACGGGCAACGGCCTCGGCCACCTCCTCGTCGAAGGGCTGACCTACGACCTCGATCTGCGTGACACCGCGCTGCTTGAGGGCATCGGTAAACTTCTGCGAAATGAGCTGCACACCCTGGCGCACCGACTCCACATCCTCGGTTTTCATCATAGCCGCTACGGCACGCTCCATATCATCCTTGACGGGGAGCATCGCCAGCAGGACATCCTTACCGCCCGTCTCCACGAGCTCCATCTTCTCGCGCAGCGTGCGCTTGCGATAGTTGTCGAACTCGGCCTGCAGGCGCAGGAACTTATCTTTCCACTCGGCTACCTCCGCAGCCAGTTTGACCAATTCATCTTCGGCCGCAGGGGCATCTGCCATTGTGTCAGTTGCAGGGGCATCCTCGTCTGCCACATTGGCACAGGGCGCACCCTCACACGCGGGAGCAACAGGGCCCTCCGCAAAACCGGCATCGCCGGCAACCTCCTCATTATAAATCTTTTCCTGAGTCATATTTTTGTTTTTTCTTCGTTTCCACAACATAGTAAGCGCAAATTATATACCAACTACCCGATGATCCAGATGGCGGGGCGCTTGTTCAGTTCGGGCAGCTTGGTTTTTCGCCATTCGGCCACGCGAAGCGTACGAATCCACTCCGTGGGGGCCGTCAGATCCATCGCAATCGTCAGGCGCGTCTCGGCCTGCAGGGTCTGCAGCAGCTCCTCCGCAAGCTTTTGGTTGCGGTAAGGAGCCTCGATGAAGAGTTGCGACTGATGCTCCTGATGAGCTCGGCGCTCAAAGAAGCGGATCGCCTTTTGGCGCTCAGGCCCTTTGACGGGCAGGTAGCCGTTGAAGGCGAAGGATTGGCCGTTGAGTCCCGAGGCCATCACCGCCAGCAGAATCGACGAAGGGCCGATGAGCGGCACCACGCGGATACCCTTGCGATGGGCCGCCTCGACGACCAACGCCCCCGGGTCGGCAACACCCGGTACACCCGCCTCGGAGATCACACCCGCCGAGCGCCCCTCCAGCACGGGGGCAATCATCCGTTCGATCGCCTCGCCCGCCACCGTATGTTCGTTCAGCTCGACAAACTCCAACTCGTCGATCTTCAGCCCCAGAGCCGCCTTCGAGAGGAAGCGACGTGCCGTGCGCGTATTCTCGACAATAAAGTAGTCGAGCGACTGCATGATGCGTCGATTCGCCTCGGGGAGCACCTCCCAGGGGGTCGTTTCGTCCGAAATCGGACAGGGGATCATATAGAGTACGCCTCTCTCCATTTACTCTTTAATATAGATGCGCTTCACGCGCGTCGATATGCTTGTTAAAATCTCATAGGGGATCGTGCCCAACACCTGTGCCATGGCGGCGGCATCGTTGCACTTCGCAGGGGAGAAGACAACCACCTCGTTGCCCTCCTTGACCCCCTCCACATCCGTTACATCGATCATGCAGCTATCCATGCAGACACGCCCCACGATCGGGCACGCCACACCACCGATGAGCATCGACCAGCGGCCACAGCCGAGTTTTCGATCCAGGCCGTCGGCATAGCCGATCGGAATCGTTGCCACCACCGAATCGCGCTCCAAAAGGCCCTGGCGACCATAGCCGATGCACGTTCCGGCCGTATGGCGTTTAAGCTGCACGATGCGGGTCTTGAGGGTCGAGACGGGTTCCAACGGCTCCTCGCCTGCCTCGCCATAACCATAAAGGCCGATACCGAGGCGGCAGGCATCGAAACGCCCCTCGGCGAATCGCCACATGGCGGCCGAAGCCGAGGCGTGGCGCATCACGGGATAACCCAACGCCCCCTGCACGCGCTGCGTGAGGCGATCAAAGAGGGCAATCTGCTCGCGCGTAAAGTCATCCTCCGAGGCATCATCGGCACACGAAAGGTGGGTAAAGAGCGAGCTTACGCGCACCTGGGGCATCGCATCGAGGCGCTCGATGAGCGCATCAATCTCCTCTTTCTCGAAGCCCAGGCGGTGCATGCCCGTATCCAATTTCAGGTGGATCGGATAGTGCTCCTCACCGGCATGGGCCACTGCCGAGGCAAAACTCTCTAACGAGTGCAAGCTGTAAATCTCCGGCTCGAGGCGGTAGGCGATCATCTGCTCAAAGCTGTCCGAATCGGCATTGAGCACCACAATCGGCAGGCGGATACCCCGCTCACGCAGCAACACGCCCTCATCGGTAAAGGCGACCGCCAGCATCGCCACCCCCTGGTGTTGCAGCATCTGCGCCACCTCGAAGTCGCCCGCCCCGTAGCTCGAAGCCTTGACCATGGCGATCATCTTCACCCCCTCCCCCACACGGGCACGGAAACGGTTCAGGTTGCGTGTCATGGCATCGAGATTGACCTCCAGGACGGTCGTATGGCTCTTCTCGGAGAGGGCGTGTGCCAACTTTTCGAAGCGGAACGAGCGCGCCCCCTTCAACAGCACCACCGAATCGGCGAGCGACAAGGGGCTTAATCCGGCCAGGCAGGCATCGGTCGTGGGATAAAACTCCTTCTCGCAGGCGAAGCGATCCGCAGCCGCCGCAATGCGACTGCCGATACCGATCAGGCGATCCACACCGGCACGGGCCACCATCGTTGCCACGCGCGTATAAAGCGCCTCATCCGAGAGGTTGCTCTGCGCAATATCCGAAAGGATCAAGACCCGACGACGATCATCGGCTACCGTATGCAGGTAGTCGAGTGCCAGCGCCAACGAGTTCAGATCGAGGTTATAGGCATCGTTTACCAAAATCGAGCGGTGGATGCCCTCCTTCAGCTCCAGGCGCATGGCCACCGACGGGATCGTCGCAAAGGAGGCGTGGGGATACCCCATCGCCGCCAGGAAGGCCTCCACAAGTTGGGCATTGCGCTGCGAGGCCTCGCCACCGACCAGCTCCACGGCCGGAGCGACAAAGGTGGCGGCATCCGTGAGCTCACGATCCGCATAGCGGCTCTCGATCTCGGCAGCCAGCGTGCGGTAGTGACCGTGGTAGAGAATCTTACGCGCCGAACGAGCCAGCACGAGCTTCTCGCGCGCCTTCTGCTCCAGGGTCGTGAAGTGCTCCTGATGCGCATCGCCCAGCGAGGTAAAGAGCACCACATCGGGGCGGATAATCCGCTCCAGGCGCTCCATCTCGCCCATCTCCGAGATGCCCGCCTCGAAGATGGCCAACTCCTCGTCCCCCTCCAACATCAACACCGAGAGGGGCACGCCGAGCTGCGAATTGTAGCTCTTGGGCGAGCGGTAGAACTTAACCTGCATGGGCAGCTCCTCGGCAATCCACTCCTTGATGACCGTCTTGCCGTTCAAGCCCGTGATGCCGACCACCGTACCACGGAACAGGGCGCGGTGATAGGCCGCCAACTGCTGCAGAGCCTCGATGGCGTTGCGCACCACCACGGCACCCTGTCCCTCCGCAAGCGCCACCTCGTGCTCGACCATAAAGGCCTTCACGCCTCGGTGTGCCACATCTTCGAGGTAGTCGTGCGAATCGTGGTGTTGGCCATGCATGGCCACAAACATCGGTTCGGCACCCAACTCGCACGAAAGCGAGCGGCTGTCGGTAGCTACCGAGCGAACCTCATGATTCTCACCCAGCAATCGGCCACCCGTGATGGCCGCAATTTGCGATAAACGGTATCTCATCTTCCAAACCCTTTCCAAACTATGGATGGAACGTCACAATCGTAATTCCTGCCCCACCGCGATCGGCATGTTCGTCGGTCGCCGAAGCCACCTCACGCACCGAGCGCAGGTAGCGGCGAATCTCCTCCTTCAGGGCACCCGTACCCTTGCCGTGGAGGATCGTCACCGTGCCGATACCCACCATCACGGCATCGTCGATAAAGTCGCGCACCTCCTCCAGCGCCTCGGCGGCGCGCATACCGCGCACATCGATATGGTCGCGGAAGTTGAGCTTGCGCTCCGAGATCTCGGACGAATAGACCGTGCGGGCCGTTGTGGGGCGCGTAGCCTCGCGGTATTCGTTGTTCGACACGACGGTCAGCAGCGCCTTATTCACGGTCGTGAGCATCTGCCCGAAGGCCACCTGGGCACGCTTGCCCTGCACGGCCTGCACGACACCCACCACGGCCTGCCCGACCATCTTGACCTTCGAGCCCACCTCCACCTCGCGGGGCTTCTCCTGCGGCGCAGCCTCCGTGGGGCGCTTCTCGCCCTGCTGTGCCTTGCGCTCCTCGCGGCGCTGACGGCGGCGCTCGATGCGCTCGATCTCGCGTTGCACCTCCTCCTCGCGCGCCTTCGTCTCGGCCTTCTCGACCTCGGCGCGGTAGTCATCCAGCTCCTTGCGCGCCAGGCGCGTGAGCTCCTTCTCGGCCTGCGCCTCGCGGATCGTGCGGATCGTATGCTCGATCTGGCGGTTTGCCCCCGCAATCAGCGCTTCGGCCTCCTCCTTCGCCTTGCGCAGAATCTCCTGGCGCTCCTGGCGAATCTTCTGCAACTGCTCCGAATAGTTCTGCTCCAGTTCCTCGACCTTGCGGTCCGTCTGGCGGATGCGGTCACGCTTCTGCGACCAATAGTGCTTGTCGCGGGCAATCTCGCGCAGCTGCTTTTCGAGGTTGATATGGTCCGAGCCCGCCTTGTCGCTTGCGCGACGAATCAGCTCCTCCGGAAGACCGATCTTGCGGGCGATCTCCACGGCAAACGAGCTGCCCGGCTTACCCTGCTCGAGGCGGAACAAGGGGCGAATATGTTGTACATCGAAGGCCATGGCACCATTCGAGATGCCCTCGGCCTCCGAGGCGTAATATTTAATGTTGGCGTAGTGGGTCGTGATGATGCCGTAGCACCCCTTCTCGAGCAGGCGCTCCAGAATCGCCTCGGCAATCGCACCACCGATCACCGGCTCGGTACCCGATCCAAACTCGTCGATCAGCACCAGTGTCTCGGGCGAGGCGGCGGCCACCATCTGCTTCATGTTGTGCAGGTGCGACGAGTAGGTCGAAAGGTCGTTATCCATCGACTGCTCATCGCCGATATCGATCATCAGCGAACGGAACACGGGCAACTCCGTATTCTCGGAGGCAGGCACCAGGAAACCGCACTGGCACATATACTGCACGATGCCGGTCGTCTTCAGGCAGACCGACTTACCGCCCGCGTTGGGTCCCGAGATCACCAGCAGGTGTTTCGAGCGATCCAGTTCGAGCGACAGGGGGACAATCTCGCGCCCCTGTGCACGAAGGCTCTGCTCCAGAATCGGGTGGCGTGCCTCACGCAACACCAGACGATCGTCTAACGAGAGAATCGGGCGCGTACAACGGTTCTCGGTAGCCCAACGACCCTTGGCGCGCAACATATCGATCTCGGTCAGGTAGCGACCCGAGTCCTCGATCAAGGGGGCTTCGGGGCGAATCTCCTCCGTCAGCTCCGTAAGGATACGGACAATCTCGCGCCGCTCGGCATACTCCAATTCGCGCAGCTCGTTGTTGAGCTCCACCACCTCCACCGGCTCGACGTAGAAGGTACGGCCCGTAGCCGACTCGTCGTGGATAAAACCGGCCAGCTTGCGCTTGTTGGCCGCCGAGACGGGGATCACGGTCTTGCCGTCACGCACCGAAAGTTGCGCATCGGCCTCCACGATGCCGGCTCGTTTGGCCGCCTGCAAAACCTGCTGCAAGCGCTTCGCGGCCTGCCCCTCGCGTTCACGAATCGAACGGCGAATGGCATACAGCTCCTCCGAGGCCGTGTCGCGGATCGTGCCATCGCTATCCACCACGCGATCCAACCGCTCGACCAGGTGCGGGAAGCAACTCACGCCACGGGTCAGCTCGTAGAGGTTTTTATAATTGGTTTGCCGCTGCTCGATAAAGCGCACCACCTCCCCCACCGTACGAAGGGCTGCATGTAGCAGCATTACCTCCTCGACATCGAGGAACGTACCCTCCACGGCTAACTTCTGCACCACCCCCTCCGGATCGGCATACTCCCCACCCGGGAAGTCGTACTCCATCATCAGGAGCCGGCGCATCTCGTCGGCCAACAGCAGACGGCGCTCGATCTCGCGGGGCGAGGTTGAGAAGCGCTCGCCCTCCACGCGGCGACGCGCCGAGGGCATGGTCGTCAAGGCGGCCACCTGCTCACGCAGACGGTCGAAACCGATCTTCTGTTCAAACGACGAGGGGTATATCATCTTTTCTTGGCGTTACTCCTTGTCTGCTTTAGCCTCCTTTTTGGCAGCCTTTTTCGCCGCCTTCGCAGCACGCCTGTCGGCCTTCTCCTTCGCCTTCTCGGCATCCTTACCAAAGACCGAAAGATGCACATAGCGGGCGGGGTTGGCCTTCAGATCCTCCAGCAGCAACGAGAGGTTCTCGCTGGCCGCCGTGAGGTTCTTGTAGAGCTGCTCGTCACTCATCAGGCGACCGATCGTACCCTCGCCACCCTCGATCTCGGCAAGTACCTCATCGAGCGATGCGATCGTCGAGGCGAGTTTCTCGGCCACCTGCTCACGATCGAGCGTTGCCACCAGGTCGTTCACACCGCCCAGGAGGCTGTCCACCTTCGGGGCGCTCTCGCCGAGCATCGTGGCGAACTGCGAAAGTCCGGCAACGGCCCGCTCCAGGTCGGCCTTCTCGCTTTGCATCAAATCGGCCACATCGCCCGAAAGCTGATCCAGGTTGCTCATCGTCCGGTTCAGATGAGCAGCATTGGCCTCCAGAATCGTATTCAGGTTACTCAGCGTGCGGCTCAAATCGTCGGCAATGGTGGCAAACTTCTGCTTGAAGAAGTCGAGCTCCGATCCGGCCACATCCATCAAATCGCGCGAACGGCTCGAGTGAATCGTATCCCCCTGCTCGAGGTAGCTCTGCGAGTTGCCCAAGACGATCTCCACCGCCTTGCCGCCCATCAGGCCGTCGCTGAAGATGCGCGCCTCGGAGTCGATCGGGATGCGGTAAGCGCGCTTGATCAGCAGGTGGATCGCCACCTGATCGCTGACCGAAGGGTTGAGTTCGATGGCCGACACGGTGCCGACCTTCACGCCCTTCATCATCACGGCCGAGGCCTCCTGCACACCGTTTACCTGGTCGTACACAGCCACATACTCCACATTGCGGGCAAATACATCCAACCCGCTCAGGAAGCGGATACCGCCCCAGGCCAGCAGGATCATGGCCACGCCAAAAATACCGATTTTAGCTTCTCTTTTCATCGTTGTATCGTTGTATCGTTTCTTTTTACTTTTTCTGGGTTACCGTCCGCCCATTCTCCACTGCCACCACAAAGGCCTGCGGGAAGCTCTTACGCACCGCACCAAGCGCCTTGAGCGCCTCGCTGCGTGTAGCGTACTCGCCCACGCCATACTTATAGCGATAAACGCCCTCGCTCTCGAACTGATGAACGCGGTTGCGATAGCTCTTAAACTCCTGCGAGGAGAGCGCAAGGGTGCGCTTCGAGGCCATCACCTGCACCGTATAATAGCGCTTGGGGGTCGAGGCTGCGGACTGCGGCTGCTTTTTCGGCTCGGCCTTGCTCTGTGCAGGTTTGTTTTGGGTCTGCGGCGCAGGCTTTGCCTCGGCGGCAGGTTTTACGGCAGGTTTCGCGGCAGGCTTCGTCGTCGAAGCCTTCTCCTCGTGCTTCTCGTAGAGGTGCGGCGCATAGAGCTGCGGGGTCTCTACTTTGGGCTTCTCCTCCTTCGCAACAGGTTTCGGCTCCTCCTTTACGGCAGGTTTCGGCTCTTCCTTTACGGTCGGCTCCTCCGCGCCACGCATCTTGAGCACATAGGCCGAGTAGTCCTGCACGGCCCGATAGAGGGTATTGACAATCGCCGTCTGCCCCTTCTCCGACTTGAGGAACGCCGCCTCCTCCTTGTTCGAGAGGAAGCCGATCTCGGTCAGCACACCGGGCATATTGGTAGCATAGAGCACGCGCAACGGCTGGCGTTTCACACCGCGCGAGTGGCGACCCGTCTGCATGTAGTTTTGCTGGATGCAGCGCGCCATGGTCGTACTATACTCGCCATAGGTAAATTGCAGATTCTGGATATAGGCACGAATGATGGCCGCCTCCTTCTCGTTCGACATATCGAGCAGGTCGTCACGATTCGACTCGAAGAGGGCATTCGTATTGTACTGCTGCTCCTTGGGCGTTTCACCCATGATCAGCGTCTCGACACCCTTGGCCGAGGTCGATTTGGCAGCATTGACGTGCACCGAAAGGAAGAGGTCGCCCTCGGCCTTGTTGGCAATATCGGCGCGCTTCTGCAGATCCTCGATCTTGGTCGAAGCCAACGCCTTATCCGTCGTACGCGTATAGACCACCTTCACACCGGGCATCCCCTGCTCGATCTTCTTACCCAGGCGCAGGACCACCTTCAGGGTCAAATCCTTCTCCTTCACACCGCCATAGACCGCTCCCGGATCGTTACCGCCGTGGCCTGCATCGAGCACCACGACACGGATGCCGTGCTCCGCCTGCGGCTCGGCCGAGGCAGCGAGTGAAAGGGTCAAAAGGGCGACCAAAAAGGTCAGAATGTTTCGCGCGCGCATTTTTAAGGGGTCGTTTATGTGGCTATCTCGTATTTTTTACCTATCTTTGTCGGTTGAATCGCCCCACCGAAAGCGCCCCAAAGGCCCCTCGGAGGGAGGTTTGCCGACTTTGTCGGCAAAAGTAACGAAAATTTCGGACATTTGAGAAGATTTTGGAGAAAAGAACCATAAAATATCTCTTTTCATCGGCCTTGTTGCTGATTGTGGCAGAGCTCGTCTTCGGCTTTAGCACACCCCGTCTGTTGGAGGAGGTGCGCCAGGAGGATAGTCTGCGACAGGTGGCTAACACCCTAAAGATCGCCGACAGCATCGTCGAACCCGCCCCGCTCAACGAGCGCCAGGCACGGCGTGAGGCGCGCCGTCGTCGCGCAGCCGAGCGCGCCCTATCCGACCAGACGAGCCGTAACGAGCAGGCCGACTCGCTCTCGGCCGACACCCTCACTACGGACAGCCTCCAAGCAGACACCGCGAAGGTCGATTCATCGAAGATGCCCCGCCCGGCGGGTAAATTCCTCGATGACCCGATCATCGGTCAGAACTCCGACTCGCTGGTCTATGACGTGCGCAAGAAGTTTGTCTATGTCTATAATCAGGGCGATGTGACCTACCAGACGAGCAACCTGAAGGCCGACTACATGCAGATCGACATGAATACGAAGCTCGTCTATGCCTACGGCAAGCCCGACTCGGTGGACGGCAAGTGGACCTCCACCAAGCCCGAATATTCGGAGGGCGAGGCGAGCTACAAGATGGACACGATCACTTACAACTTCGACACGGGCAAGGCCAAGATCAAGGGCGTAGCTACCCAGCAGGGCGACGGCTGGCTGGTGGGCGGCTCGGTGAAGAAGATGACCGACAACACGATCAACATCGAGAACGGTAAATACACCACCTGCGAGAATACGGATCATCCCCACTTCTACCTGGCGATGACCAAGGCGAAGGTGATCCCCGGCAAGAAGGTAATCACGGGCCCCGCCTACCTGGTGATGGAGGATGTGCCTATCTACTTCCTCGGTATTCCCGAGGGTTTCTTCCCGATCAGCTCGGGCCCCAAGTCGGGTCTTCTGATGCCCACCTTCGGTGAGGAGTACTCGAAGGGCTTCTTCCTGCGTGACCTGGGTTACTACTTCACGCTCGGCGACCACGCCGACCTGGCCATCCGAGGCGGCTTCTACACGCTCGGCTCGTGGGAGGCCTCGGCCGCTTCGCGCTACATCAAGCGCTACAAGTACAGCGGCAGCTTCAACATGCAGTACTCGAGCATCAAGACCGGTGAAAAGGGCGAGCCCGACTTCATCAAGCAGAAGAACTTCCGCATCCAGTGGGCCCACCAGCAAGACCCGAAGGCCAACCCCGGATCGACCTTCTCGGCCTCGGTGAACTTCGCCACGAGTGGTTACAACCGCTACTCGGCCACGAACCTGAACGACATTCTCTCGACGCAGACCAACTCGTCGATCTCCTACTCGAAGAATTGGGCCGGCACCCCCTTCTCGCTCTCGGCCAACATGGCCATCTCGCAGAACTCGCAGAACGAGACCATCTCGGTAACGCTGCCGACCGTGGTCTTCAACATGTCGCGTATCTACCCCTTCAAGCGCAAGGAGAAGGTGGGCAAGGATCGCTGGTACGAGAAGATCTCGATGCAGTACACGGGTAAGCTGACCAACTCGGTCACCACGACCGAGGATAAGATTCTCTCGCGCGAGACGTTCGACAACATGAAGAACGGCGTGGAGCACTCGATCCCCGTATCTGCCTCGTTCAACATCCTGAACTACATCAACTTCACCCCCTCGTTCAACTACAACGAGAAGTGGTACTTCAAGCGCCAGGAGTATGAGTGGAATCCCGTGACGAACCAGACCGACACGCTGGCTCCCGAGTACGGTTTCTACCGCCTCTACAACTACTCGCTCTCGGCCTCGACCTCAACGACCATCTACGGTATGTACGACTTCACGAAGAAGAAGCGCGACCGCAAGATTCAGGCCATCCGCCACACCATTTCGCCCTCGTTCGGCTTCTCGTATGCCCCCGACTTCTCGGATCCGAAGTATGGCTACTACCGCCAGCGCCAGACCGACTCGACGGGTCGCTTCACGACCTACTCGCCCTACGCGATCAACGCCTATGGTGTCCCCTCTTCGGGTCGTTCGATGTCGATGAACTTCTCCTTATCGCAGAACCTGGAGATGAAGGTGCTCTCGAAGCGCGACACGTCGGGTGTGAAGAAGATCAAGCTCATCGACGAGTTCCGCCTCAGCGCCTCGTATAACTTCCTGGCCGACTCGATGCGCCTCTCGACGATCCCCGTCACGTTCCGTACGACCCTCTTTAAGAACTTCGGTATCAACTTCTCGACCACGCTCGACCCCTACCGCGTAACACCCGAGGGTCGTCGTATCGACAAGCTCTTCTTCCCGGGTCGTCTTACGTCACTCGGCTGGTCGTTCGGCTACACCTTTAAGTCGAGCCAGGATCGTTCGCAACAGGCCATGAACGACATCACGACCCTGCCGCCCGAGTACCAGAACCCCTTCCACGACCCCTATGGGCACATGGATCCCGTCCTACGAAGGCAATACATGGCGCAGAGTTATTACGACTTCTCGCTACCGTGGAATTTCGGTTTCAACTACGCAATCAACTACTCGATTTCGTATGTCAATAACGGCACGACTGGTTACCGCAAGAACATCACACAGACGGTGGGCTTCAACGGGTCGGTCAATATCACCCCCAAGATGGGTCTTACGTTCCAGGGCGGTTACGATATCAAGGCCAACAAGCTGACCACCTCGGCCATTTCGATTACGCGCGACCTACACTGCTGGCAGATGTCCTTCTCGTGGATCCCCTTCGGCTTTCACCGCAGCTGGTCGTTCAATATCGGCGTGAAGGCCTCCTCGTTGCAGGACCTGAAGTACGACAAGTCGCAGTCGATGTACGACAACCTTTATTAAATTCAGAATTTAGAATTTAGAATTCAAAATTGGAGGAGGGGGGCGGATTGAGCATGCAAAATGGAGGATTCCGAATTGAGAAGGGATCAAGCGGTTGTGAATTTTGCCTAAAACTAACCTAAACGATATGAAAAGAACGCTTTTACTGATCGGGCTGCTCCTCGCCGCATGGGGCGTGGCGGCTCATGAGCAATTTCCCGATGGTACGCCCATCGACAAGTGGTTTTATGAGGTAGATGGTGTCGATATCGAGGCGCTGGGCGAGCGCTTTGTCGTAACCGACTACGGCGTTAAGCAGGACAGCACACTGATTCAGACCGAGGCCCTGCAGGCCGTCATCGACCGCGCAGCCGAGCAGGGCGGCGTGGTTGTGATTCCGAAGGGTGTCTTTTTGAGCGGTTCGCTCTTCTTCAAGCAGGGTACGCACCTGCACCTGGAGGAGGGCGCGAAGCTCAAGGGCAGCGACGATATCTCCAACTTCCCGATCCTGGAGACCCGCATCGAGGGCCAGACGCTCAACTACTTCGCCGCGCTCGTGAATGCGGATAACGTGGATGGCTTCACGATCACGGGTAAGGGCACGATCGACGGTAACGGCCTGCGCTACTGGAAATCCTTCTGGCTGCGCCGCAAGGTGATCCCCAAGTGCACGAACATGGATGAGCTACGCCCCCGCCTGCTCTATATCTCGAACGCGAAGCATGTGCAGATCGAGGGTGTAACGCTCCAGAACTCCCCCTTCTGGACGAGCCACTACTACCGCGTGGAGCGCCTGAAGATTCTCGGCGTACGCTTCTTTGCCCCCGCCGAGCCGGTCAAGGCACCCAGCTCGGATGCCATCGACCTCGACGTATGCCGCGATGTGCTGGTCAAGAACTGCTACCTCTCGGTAAACGACGATGCAATCGCCATGAAGGGCGGTAAGGGTCCCTGGGCCGACCAAGACCCCAACAACGGCATGAACGACCGCGTCATTATCGAGGATTGCGTCTTCGGCTTCTGCCACAGCTGCCTGACCTGCGGTTCGGAGTCGATCCACAGCCGCAATATCATCATGCGCCGTATCCAGGTCGATAAGGCTACGCGCCTTCTGTGGCTCAAGATGCGCCCCGACACGCCGCAGAACTACGAGTATATTACGGTGGAGGATATCACGGGCAACGTCGTTTCGTTCCTCTACATTCGTCCCTGGACACAGTTCTTCGACCTGAAGGGTCGCAAGGATATGCCGATGTCGTATGGTCGCCATATCATCATGCGCAACATCGAGGCCGAGTGCAAGACCTTCTTCAACGTAAGCCGCGCCGATGATCAGTACCTCTTGTCGGACTTCCTGTTCGAGAACCTGAAGATCAAGGCCGAGAACATCGAGTGCGACCGCACGCAGATCGAGGACTTTAAGTGGAAGCGCGTGAAGCTCAACTAATCCGCTCTCCAATAACAAAGGAAGAGGGTGTTCCACTGCGGGACACCCTCTTTGCTTTCTTTCTGGAATTCGTATAACAAGAGCTATTTTGAAGCTGCTCGCGGCCCGAAAAAGCGCAGTTTACCGAGCGTAAATGAGCATTTTTCGGGCAAGGCAGATGCCGAAAGAGCCTTGTTAGACGGATTCCCGCTTTACAATTTATAGACCTCCGAGCCTGCCAGCAGGAAACAACCCACGCCATAATCCTCGAAGTCGGGCTTCGAGTCGTAGGTTACGGGCTGACCATCCTTCGGCTCCTTGCCCGTGCCCTGTACATAGCCAAGGAAGCCGTTTTCATGCACCGCCTCGGTGGCCATGGCGTTCCACGCCTTCGTAACGGCGGGCAGATACTCCGCACGATCAACCAGGCCCTGGTTAATCGCCCAAGCCATACCATAAATAAAGAGCGACGTACCGGTTACCTCCTTGCCGCCGTAGTTCGACTCGTCGTGCATGCTCACATTCCAATAGCCATCCTTACGCTGGCACGCCTTGGCAGCCTTGAGCATCGCCTTCAAATCCCGGATGTAGAGGTCGCGGTGCGCAGCATCCTTAGGCAGCTCCTGCAGCACACGCACCAGCGCAGCCACCACCCAGCCGTTACCGCGCGACCAATAGCAATCCTCGCCATTGGGCTCCTTGTAGGGAGGCACGAAATCCTTGTCGCGCCACCAAAGGCCCTCCTTCTCGTTGTACAAGCCACCGGCCAGCGTATTGCGGCTCCAGGCGTACATCTCGTAGGCCTTCTCGTAGTAGCGATCGTCGCCCTTCAGCCTGCCGAGCTTCACCAGCACGGGCATACCCATCTGGATCGCATCGATCCAGGTCCAATCCTCCACCTGGGGCGTATTGACTAACATATCGCACAGGGCAATCGTCTTGCGGATGCGCTCGGGGTGCGGCTCGAGGCGATAGAGGTCGATGTAGGTCTGCGAGCAGCAGTAGTTGTCTGCATTGCGGGTCGTCGTGTCGTCACGGCGCATACCCCACTTGTGGAAATCGGCCCAACGCACCGCATAGTCGTAGTAGCGGTTATCGGGGTGGATGGCGTAGAGCGCCATGAGTCCCTCGTAATAGACGGCACGGGTCCAGATGTTCGACTCGTAGACCTTCTTACGCGAGTAGTAGGGCATCACGGCCGTCGGGTCGGCGTGCTTCTTGGTCATCAGGTACTCATTGACACGCTTCGTCAGCTCCAGGCGCTCCTCGCGCGAAGGAAGCTCCTCGGCCATGAGGTTCGTAAAGTTCCAACCCAGGAGCACGGCCAGCAACAGAATCTTTTTCATGGGTATTTTTTGGGATTAATTACTTTTCATAGTAGATCGGGGTGAGGGTTACCTCCGAGTTCAGACCTGCCGGATCGACCGCCCAGTCGCCAAACGAGAACTCACGAGCACCCACCACCGAGGCGATATTGGCATCCTTGAAGATGCGCCAACGCACACCCTGGCGCTCCATCTCGGCAATGCGGTTCGAGTGCAGGTTCTTCACCTCCACCTCCAGCAGGTTCTCCCCCTCCTTGATCCAGCGACCGATCTCCGTGCGGTAGGGGATCGTCACCAGCGTAGCGATGCGTTCGCCGTTGAGCTTCACGACGGCACTCTCGCGCACATCGCCCAGGTCAAGCACCCACTCATCCGGCTCACGCGGATCCTCGATCGTAAAGCGCGTGGTGTAGCATCCCGTGGCGCTGTTAATCTTCAAGCGCGGATCGTCGATGGCGGTCCAGGCCGTCAGGGTGTCGGTCACAAAACGCTCCTCCACGGCGGGCACACTCTCCGTGAAGGAGATCTCCCAACCGCTATTGAGCACAATGGGCTCGGCCTTGCGCTCCGCATAGCGCCACATCTTCTGCTCGATAGGCTTCGAGAAGCTCTTCAGCAGCACCGACTGCCCAGGGGCAAACTGCAGGCGCACATCAATCGTCCCGTGGTCGTTGGGGCGAATAGCAGCCTGACCCGTGCGACCCGTCATCGGGTCGAAGATCATTACCGCCTTGGCATCGGTCGCGAGCTCTACCCAACCATCCACCGCCTCGTTGCGCAGCATCGAGAGGAAGTAGTTGTAGCCCCCCACCTCATTCTTGCGGCGGAGCATCGTGCCACCCATTTCACGCTTGAAGGGCTCGGGACGAATACCCGCCAGGCGCACCATCTCGTCGAAGTCGCTACCCGTGATGATGCGGCCACGCCCCAACTGGAAGCTCTCAGCCTCCGCAAACTCCTCATCGGCGGGGAGTTGTGCCAGCAGCTCACGGAACTCGTCGCGCTCCTCCAGACGACCAAAGCCCGGCACATCGTCGGGATAACAATCGAGGAAGAGGAGCGTAGCGCCCTTCTTGGCCAGGTAGAGCAGGTGCTCCAAGGTCTCGGTCGGGAGCTTGTGGCAAGCGGGGATCAGCAGCGCACTATAACGGGCATCCCCCTCCGAGATAAGTTTACCGCGACGCGTCGAGAGCGAACGCAGGTAGCGATCCGAGAGGTAGTCGGCATCGTATCCGGCCGCCACGAGCTGATCCATCATCGCCTTGATGTGGGGGATCGTGCGGTCCATCTTATGGATGTCGAAGATCAGGAAGGGATTTCCCTGCTGCTCGTGCCAAATGTCGTACTGCGGGAGGTAGAGCAGCAGATCGTTGTCCGGCTCGCCCGCAGCGAGGAACGACTGACAACGGGTGATGTAGCGCGTCAGCGGATGCACATCCTCCCACAGAGCCGCCGTGGGGCTCATGTTGATCGAGGCGTAGAAGCGCCAGCCGGGGAACTCCACCCCCTTGGGCGAGTAGGGCGCACCGTGGAAGACGATGTGGTTCACACCGGCCGCCAGCATCAGGTCGATCTCGGGCTTACACTGCGCAAACGAGGTGCGGAAGTGCTCCGTGAGCCAGGTCAGTGCCTCGGCCGAGGTGAGCTTCTTGCCCGTGAGATGTGCCGCCGAGGAGGCAAACTTCAGCACGGCAGGCGTACCGTCATTGGGCTTGTAGATCGTATCCTTGCGCAGTTGCGGCAGGTCGAAAATCGTGCGACCAAACGACTCGCACTCGGGGATATCGACCGCACCGTAGAGGTCAATGAGGTTGGCCGGCGAACCGTGTGCCTGGTTGCGGGTCTTCGCGCCGTGGCGATGTGCCCAGGCACTCCAGGGACGGGTAAAGTGGTTCAGCACGAGCTTTGCAATGGCCTCTCGGTAATCACTCACAATGCGGGCCGAGCGATCCGGATCGCCCTCGCCTGCCAATTCGGGGAGGTAATCCAGGAGGTCATAGCCCCACTCGTCGCGGAGCTGATCGGGAATCTTCTCGTCCCAACTCGAGCCATAGACCTCAAACGAGTCGTTGAAGAAGGTATCGGGATAGGGCGTATCACTCTCATCGAAAGCCTCCTCGAAGCGGTCGAGGTAGTAGTTCAACGTGCGACGGTCGTAGTGGTTCATCACCAGACCCTCGCCACCCGGAGCGGCACGCTTCACCTTCTGGAACGTGCGCCCCATAAAGAGGGCATAGAGTTGCCACCCCTCGCCCGTGGGGGGTTGCCAACGGAGGGTATCCTGCTCGACAAGGGGCGTAAGGTCAATGCGCTCTGCACCGCGTACGGCCTGCAGGCGGACCAGCTCGGCCACCTCCTGCTGACGCTCGTCGCTCGGACGAATCGCCCCGACAAAGAGCGTATCGGCTGCTACGGGAATCTTCTCCAAAATAAATTTACGCGCCGAGTGTTCGGTCGAGATCGTCGGACCGCCAAAGGGCCAGCCCGTACCGTTGTTCATGTCGATACCAAGCCCCAATCGTTCGCCCTCCTTGAGCGTATGCTTCAGCAGCTCCATCCAACGCTCCGAGAGGTACTCCACATCGTTCGCCTCGTTACCCTGCACGCCGTAAATCGGGGTGATCTCCACACCACCGAAGCCCTTGTCAGCAAACTGCTCCAGGTTGTAGGTCAGCCCCTCCTCATCCACGGCGCTGCCCAGCCACCACCAACGCAGATAGGGGCGGTGCTCCTTCTGAATCGGATACCAGCTATCGGGACGATCGGCCGTGCAAGCCGTAAACGAAAACGTAACGAGTGCTCCAAAGAGCCACAAAAGGGATAGGATGGGTCGTTTCATCTTGGTATAGTATTTTTACAAAGATATAAAAAAAGGCGCACACCCAAAAGGGTATGCACCTTAAAATTTTATCTTAACAACCCGTATTTGCTATTTCGAGCGGAGGATCAATGCCTCGATCGGCTGCAGCGAGATCCCCTCGCCGCCAATTTTCAGCATCGAGAGCCCCTCGGCCGACACCTCGTGGCCATTGGCCAAGACGGTGTAGTCGCCCGCGGGCACTGCGAAGGTCGTCGCCTCACGCTCGCCATTCATCAGCACATAGATCACCTCCGAGTTGGCGGGCGAGGTAAGGCGGAAGCCGAGGGCCGAGGGCTCCTCGTTTTCAAGGAACGTGAGGTGTTCGCGCACCAGCTCGGCCTTGCCGAGGCAGAACTGCGGATAGGCCTTGCGCAGTGTAATCAGCCCCTTGACATACTCCACGAGGTTGCCGTACTGCTTCTTCAGCCCCCAATCGATGGCGTTGTACTTGTCAGGCATGTTGTAGGTGTTCTTCTCGCCCAGCTTCGAGCGGTACATCTCCTCACCGCAGAAGATAAACGGCAGACCCTGCGAAGTAAATACGCCGACATGGGCCAACTTGGCCATCTTGAGCAGCTCCTCCTCGTTCGCCTCGGGCGAGAGCAGCTCCAGACGATCGCGCAGGTTGTGGTCATCGTGGCAGGTCACATAGCTCATGTGCTGCGTCGGCTCGGCACACCAGGCCGCCTCCGAGTGGGCTACGGCGGAGTGCTCTACACCACCTGCAATACCGAACTTCAGCCCCTCCTTGTTGCCCGCTACGCCGTGGATAAAACCACCCTGCGAGCAGTCGAGCGTACCGCGCAGCGCATTACGGATATCGTCACTGAAGGCCGCCACGCCCGGCATGCGGTGCGTGTAACGCTTAAAGGCGAGCTGCTCGTTGTCGTAGGCGGGTATCATGGCAGCCCAACCCTCGCCATAGAGCAGAATCGTAGGATCGATTGCCGAAAGGCGCTCGCGGATCAGGTTCATCGTCTCGATGTCGTGGATCGCCATCAGGTCGAAGCGGAAGCCGTCCACATGGTACTCCTTAACCCAATATTCGAGCGACTCGACGAGGAACTTGCGCATCATCGCCTTCTCCGAGGCGGTCTCGTTACCGCAGCCCGAGCCGTTGGCAAACGAGCCGTCGGGGTTGAAGCGGTAGTAGTAGCCCGGCACGGTCAGCTCGAAGCCGCAACGCTCGACACTCGTCGTGTGGTTATAGACCACGTCGAGCACCACGCGAAGCCCCGCCTTGTGCATCGCCTGCACCAGAGTCTTCAGCTCACGGATGCGGGCTGCGGGGTCGGCCGGATTGGTCGAGTAGGTACCCTCGGGGGTATTGAAGTGCTGCGGCTCGTAGCCCCAGTTGTACTGCGTGTTGTTCTCCACCGTCTCGTCAATCGAACCGAAGTCGGCCGTCGGCAAGAGATGAACATGGCTTACACCCAGCTCCACTAGGTGATCCAAAGCCGTCGCCAGACCGTCGGGGCTCTTCGTACCGTGCTCGGCCATACCGAGGTACTTACCCGGGTGGCTCACACCGGCCGAAGCGTGAGCCGTCATGTCGCGGTAGTGCATCTCATAAACCGCAATCTCGGCAGCCGAATGAAGCGCCGGACGCTGATCCTCACTCCACCCCTCGGGGTCGGTCCTCTTCAGATCGAGCACCACACCGCGCTCACCGTTCGGCGTAACGGCACGGGCAAAGATACCCGGCGTTTCGCCAAGCCACTCGCCGCCAACCTTCACGCGGAAGGTGTACTCCTTCCCCCGCAGATCGCCCTCCTTACACAGCATCCAAAGGCAGGCCTCGGCAGGCTGCATCGGAAGCACCTCCTCCAATTCGCCGGCCGTGTAAAGTCGCACCTCGACCTCCTCGGCCGTCGGTGCCCAAAGGGCAAAGCGGGTCATTTCGGGCGTATAATCCATCTCCGAGATGGGGGTTTCGGGTACGGGCCAATCGCCATCCGTGCTACCCGATGAGCAGGCCGCCACGCTCAAAGCGAGGAGCGCAAGGGCAGCCGTTTTGAAAAGTTTGTTCATCTTCGTTATCATTTTATTAGTTACTCTCAGCCTGGTTTTTAGCTTCACAAAGTTAGTAAAAAAAGGAGAATAAAGCACGCCCTGCGCCCCGAGCAGCCTATATTCATAGACCAACGGAGCCAATCAAAGGATGAACGGAGCAAGGCACGGGACGAGAAAAATCGTCAAAAAAGATTGAATTGAAGAATTTTTCGTATATTTGTAGAAACAACGCACATTTTTTAACCTTAAAATACGAAAAATCATGGGAAAGTTTGTCATTACGAAGCGTAAGAACGGTGAGTTCCAGTTCAACCTCAAGGCCGGTAACGGTCAGGTGATCCTCGCCAGCGAGGGTTACACGACGATGGCTGCCTGCAAGAACGGCATCGAGTCGGTAAAGAAGAACGCTGTGGAGGATGCTCGCTACGAGCGCAAGGAGGCCAAGAACGGTGCTCCCTATTTCAACCTCAAGGCCGCTAACGGTCAGGTGATCGGTTCGAGCGAGATGTACTCGTCGGTAGCTGCACGCGACAACGGCATCGAGTCGGTGAAGAAGAACGCTCCCGAGGCCGAGGTAGTAGACGAGACGCAGGAGTAAAAACAAGAGGAAAGAGAAGAGAGGAGAGAGCAAAGAGGAGAGAAAAATTCAAAATTTAGAATGTAGAATTCAAAATTAGTCTCCTTAAAATCTTTAAGATCCTTAATCTCTTTTCAAACAAAAAGAGGAGAAGTTGCCGGGCAACTTCTCCTCTTTGTTTTTCGGCTAACTGCCACCTCGTTAGAAGGGCAGATCGTCCACCTCCTGAGCCGGTGCTGCGGCATAGGTCGGCTCGGCCGTCAGGGGCGGCAGGTCGGGCATAGCCGGTGCCTCGGGGGCTGCGGCAGCCTCCACGGGCTGCAGGCGCCATGCGCGGATGTCGGTAAACCAACGACCGTTGTACTCACGGGCATCGATATTGACCGAGACCTGGTAACGGGCACCCTCGCGGAGCTTGGCCACATCGTCGGGGCGGTTGAAGAAGGTCACACACATCTTGCGCGTGAAGTTACCCCCATCCGAGTAGTCGAAAATCACATCCTGGCGCTGCCAATCGCCACGGGCCGAAGTGCCCTTCGTGACGGGCATAATGCGATATACGGTTCCTTCAAATTCCATATCGTTCAGTGCTTTTTATTGTTTGTAATTATTTGCTTGCAAAGATAGCGCTTTATTCCGTTTCATCAACTTTTTCGGCCGTGATTCCCACAAAATCGAGTAGCGCCGCGGCCGTACGCTCCGGCTCCTCCAAAAAGCCCATGTGTCCCGACTCATCGAGCCATACGACCTCGGCCTGCGGATGATTCCCGACCATAGCATTGGCCACCTCCTCGGTAATGTACTCATCCTTACGACCCAGGATAAATAGCTGACGAAGAGACGATTGGCGCAACATCTCGTTCTGATCCTTGCGCTCGATCATGCCGTTGAGCAACGCCACGATGCCCTCATCCTCCGTCACATGCACCTGCTCCGTGAGGTCCTCGATGTAATCCTTCATGCGCGCACGGTTCGAGGCGGCAAAGCCTGCCGCAGGGGCTACGCGGGCCAGCAGCTCCTTCTTGCCACTCTTGACAAGCGCAATCTCCCGACGACGATTCTCGCGCTTAAACTCCGTATCGGGATTGGGTGTCGAGCTGAGCAGCACCAACCCCTCCAGGCGCTCCGCATGGCGCTCGGCAAGGGCCAGGGCCACATACCCACCCATCGAGTGACCGACCACCGTAAAACGCTCCACACCGAGCACACGCATCGCTTCGGCCACCACATCGGCCAAAAACTCCATCGTGTGGCACTCCCCCGTGACCATCGAAATACCGTGTCCGGGCAGATCGAGCGTCACAACGCGCACCTTTTTATAGAGCAGGGGGATGAAATCCTCCCAAACGAGCATCGACTCCAGGTAGCCGTGCAACAGAACGAGGCACTTTTCACCCTCCCCCGAATCGCACAGGTGGAGGGGCGTGGTGCCGGCCATAATGAATTTTTCGGTCATAAATCGGATTATTTTCTGCAATTTTACGCAATTTTTCCCGAAAACGGGCGATTTTTCCCCAGTTTTTCGTATTTTTGAATCTTAAAGCCTCCCTATGGGGAGCGGAACAGAGAGAAGATGCTGACTACAAAATACATACTTTGCCACGGATCGGGAAACCGCTTTCTGATGCTGGATGCCGTACGGGAGCCCGCATTGGAGCGCCTCACCGAGCAACCGGAGTTGGTGGCCCGCCTTTGTCGTGAGGTTGGCCGGACGGATGGTCTGCTGCTGACGGTGCGCGTGGGCGAGGAGTACGGTATGCGGATGATGAATACCGACGGCTCGGAGGCCGAGATGTGCGGCAACGGCATCCGTTGCGTGGCGCGTCAGGCGCAGGAGTATGTGGGTCAAAGCGACCGATTCGACCTCTTTTCGGGCGGAAAGCGCCATGCGATTCGTCGCGAGGAGCCGATCTTCGGCTCGATTCCGACCTACTGCGTGGCGATCGGCATCTCGCTCTCGACCCCCGACTTTGTCCCCTCGATGGGGCGCAAGGAGGGTTTTGTGGGGGAGGTAATCGAGGCGCTCGATCCGACGTTGAAGTTCACCTACCTGAATTTGGGCAATCCCCACCTCGTGGCCGCCGTGGATCGGATCGACCTGGAGCGGTTGAGCGCACTGGGCGAAAAGGTAAAGTCTTTGCAGGAGTTGTTGCCACATGGCACCAACGTCAGCTTCTACCGACCGCTCGGCAATCAGCGCATCTACACGGCCACCTACGAGCGTGGCGTGGGGCTCACGGCCTCGTGCGGAACGGCCATGACCGCCTGTTCGACCGCCGCATCACTCATCGGCTACTGCCGCCACGACGAGCCGATCACGGTGCTCAACAGCGGTGGGCGCGTGCGCTGTCTCTCGATGCGGAGCGACGAGGGGCTGATCACGACCCTCTCGGGCAATGCCACCTACGAGGGCGAGGGCGAAATGGTGCTCGACCTGGAGCAGGGAAGCTACGAACTCATCGGCGATCTTCGTCCCTACGATGACGAGAGAGCCGAATATGACCTCTTTTTGAAAACTATACAAGCAGAAAAGCTATGATCAATACGTTACTGAAACATCGTTCGATCCGCAAATTCAAATCCACGCCGATCCCCGAGGAGGAGTTGCGTGAGTTGTTGGAGGCTGCATCGCGCGCCTCGACCTGCGGAAATATGCAGCTCTACTCGCTTATCGTGACGCGCGACAAGGCGATGCGCGAGAAGCTGCTGCCCTGCCACTTCGGCCAGCAGATGGTCGTCGAAGCGCCCTGCGTGGTGACCGTATGTGCCGACATTCACCGCTTCTCGATGTGGTGTCGTCAGCGCGAGGCAGAACCCGCCTACGACAACTACGCCTGGTTCCTCACGGCGGCGATTGATGCCCTGCTGGCGGCGCAAAACCTGACGATTGCCGCCGAGGCGCAAGGGCTGGGTATCTGCTACCTCGGCACGACCCTCTACACGGCCGGCGACATCGTGAAGGTGCTCAACCTCCCGAAGGGGGTGCTGCCCATCACGACCATCGTGCTGGGTTATCCCGACGAGAAGCCCGAGCTGACGGATCGTCTGCCGCTCGATGCCGTAGTGCACTTCGAGCACTACAACGACTACACGGCTGCCGAGATCGACGAGCTGTGGGCCGAGCGCGAGGAGTCCGAGCTGACGAAACAGCTCCTCAGAGAGAATAAGCTCCCGAACCTGGCGCGCATCTTCACCGAGCGCCGCTACGTCAAGGAGGATAACCTCGCCATTTCGCGTGCCTACCTCGCCCTGATGAAGGAGCACGGTTTCATGAATCAATAAAGACGATCGAAATGAGGCGCGTAATCTGGTTTTGCATGGTGGCAGTGTCGATGCTCTTCGGCACGGCCTGCTCCGTTACGCGCTACATCCCCGATGGGGAGTATCTGCTGCATAAGGTCAAGATCGAGACCGACAAGGAGACCCCGCGTCGGGAGCGCATCCCGAAGGAGGAGTTTGCGAAGTTTATCCGCCAAAGCCCCAACAAGCGCATCCTGGGCACCAACCTCCGCGTGTGGCTCTACGAGCAGGCCGATTCGGCCAAGCACAACGGCTGGAACAACTGGAAACGCCGCGTGGGCGAGGAGCCGGTACTGCTGGAGGAGAACTACACGCAACGCAGCGCCCAGAACCTGAAGATCTTCATGGATTCGAAAGGTTTCTTCCGCTCGACCTCCTCGTTCGAGGTCGATACCCTCTCGAAGCCCAAACGCGCCACGGTAACCTATCGCGTCAAGCAGCATGAACCCTACCGCATCCGCTCGATCGACTACGAATTCCGCGACCGCAACCTCGAGCCGATCATCCTCTCCGATACGGTCAATACCCTGCTGCATGCCGGCGATCGCTTCGACATCACGGTACTCGATGCCGAGCGTGAGCGCCTGACGATCTACCTCAAGGAGCTGGGCTACTACAACTTCACGGTCAGCAACGTGGAGTACGAGGCCGACACCCTACGTTCGGACCGCACGGTGGACCTGAAGATGGTCGTCAAGCAGCACCTGGCCGGCTATAACGAGCGTGGCGAGGCGCTGATGGAGGACAACCTGGTCTATCAAATCGGTCGTGTACATATCCTGCCCGACTACGACCCGGCCATCCTGCCCAATACCACCACATCGCGCGAGGAGCTGGATGATGAGAAGCTCGACACGATGCACTACCGCGGGCTGGAGATCATCTACAACAAGCGCCTTCCGTTGCGCCGCAAGGTGCTGCGCCGCGCCGTGTCGCTCGAGACGGGGCAACGCTACGCCACCTCGGAGGTGGAGCGCACCTATGGCGAACTCACCTCACTCGGTTACTTCCGCAGCGCCAAGATCGCCTTCCGCGAGGAGCCCGAACTCGTCGAGCGGATCGACACGATTCGCGTGGATGATTTCGAGGGGGAGCAGGCCATCGTGCAGCGCAGCACCGAGGGTGTGCTGACTTGCGATATTCTCGGCTCGCCGACCCTCAAGCAGAGTGCCAAGGTCGAAGTCGAGGGATCGACTACGTCGAGCTTCTACGGCCTGAAGGCCACCGTGGGCTACCAGAATCGCAACATCTTCCGCGGTGCCGAGGCGCTCGACATCTCCTTCACGGGTGGTTACGAATTTATGAAGGCAATGGATGCCGCCATGCGCCGCGCTACGGAGGTGGGTGTGACAGCCGGTCTGACCTTCCCGCGCTTCCTGCTCCCGGGCGAGCCCCACTTCCGCTCCCTGGTGCAGCCCAGAACCAAGCTGGAGGCCTCGGTTAATTTCCAGGATCGCCCCTACTACCGTCGTACGCTGACCTCGATCGGCCTGGGCTACCAATGGAGCAACCGCGGCTACTCGAGTTTCACGCTGCGCCCGATCGATATCAATGTGATCGATGTGGCGCGTCTGGACTCGACCTTCCTCGCTTCAACGCAGAATAAGTACCTCATAAACAGCTATAAAACACAGCTCATCGCAGGTCTTTCGTTCAGCTACGCCTACAACAACCAGCGCCGAAATCTCGGTGGTAACGCCACGGTCTTCCGCTTCAATTTCGAGAGCTCGGGCAACCTGGTCGATCTCTTCGAGCGCACCTTCTCGCATAAGCGCGAGGGGCGCGACTACTACACCCTCTTCGGCATTCGCTACTCGCAGTATGTGCGCGCCGACTTCAGCCTGAGCCGTAAGCTGGTTTTGGGCGAGAAGACCGCCGTGGCGGGCCGTATTTATGGTGGTGTGGCACGCGCCTATGGCAACTCGGATGCCGTGCCTTTCGACCGCCTCTTCTATGCCGGTGGTTCGAACAGCATGCGCGGTTGGGCAGCCCGTACCCTCGGTCCGGGTTCGGTACCCGACCCCGACTCGGCCTTCCCGACCCAGCTCGGCGACATGAAGTTAGAGGCCAACCTGGAATTCCGCTTCCCGATTTGGGGCATTGTGCATGGCGCGACCTTCTTTGACCTGGGTAACATCTGGTATCTGGAGTCCAACCCCACGGAGTATGCCGAGGAGGCGGTATTCCACATCGACGATTTCTACAAGCAGCTCGGGTTTAATACGGGCCTTGGCATTCGTCTCGACATCAAATTTGCCGTGTTGCGCCTCGACTGGGGTATCCAGCTCCATAACCCCAACCGCCCCTCGGGCGAGCGCTGGATCCATAACCTCCGCTGGAAAAACACCGCCCTGAACTTCGGTGTCGGCTACCCGTTCTAATCTACGACACAGAACACAAACAAAAAAGCAGTCCGCTCGGACTGCTTTTATTTGTTTCGTGGGAGCTGAGGGATTGGCTGCTGCGTGAGCTGCGCTCACTCCGCGACGCCTTTCCCTTCCGCTTGCCGCGGGGGCCCTTACAAGCCAATTTTTCGGCAAGAAGTGGCTTATTGGTCAAAATTAGTAGATAAAATCGGGGCAATTGATTGATTTTTATATATTTGCACTATTTGCGTTAGAAATGGATAAAAAGTTTGTCCAAAATGTGGGCAACGAACCCTCGTCAGAGATGGCTACAACGGGG
>JAGAMA010000042.1 GCA_017624955.1 Alistipes sp. | reverse complement strand
GTATTTCGTTGACTGACAAAACACGCTTAAAAGACCTCTTCGACAAAACTAAATTTCAATATGACAAAGAACCTACCGACCCTAATGGGCAAAATTTATTTAATGTTTAACCAGTCCCAAATTTTTATGGGACACTAATGCATTTGTGTAATCGGATTGTTATCACACCACAAATAATACAACTCAGTGCACCGCGATACATTTAGACTCGTCAGCTGATTACTATAGCAACGCAAATCAGACAACGCCGTACACCCCGACACATTAAGACTTGTCAATTGATTGCTAAAACAATGCAAAATATCCAAAGCCACACACTCCGATACGTTAAGACTCGTCAGTTGGTTATACGGGCATTGCAACCACTCCAACGCCGTACATCCCAAAACATTTAGGCTCGTCAGTTGATTGTAATAGCAATACAACCCCCGCAATACCGTACACCTCGATACATCAAGGCTCGTCAGCTGGTTTTCAAAACATTGCAACGACTCCAACGCCGTGCAACCCGACACATCAAGGCTCGTCAGTTGATTACCAGAGCATCCCAAATAGTTCAATGCCGCACACCCCGACACATCAAGGCTCGTCAGCTGATTGTAACCGCATGACAAAGATTCCAACACCGTACACCTCGATACATCAAGGCTCGTCAGCTGATTACCAAAGCAATTCAAAGCTTTGAGTATAGGGCATCCTGACACATCTAGACTCTCAAATTGGTTATGATCGCAGTACAAAAACTCCAACGCCGTACAACCCGAAATATCAAGGTTTGCCAATTGGTTATTGTAACAACCCAAATAAACCAATGCTGTACACTCCGAAACGGCAAGGCTTGTAAGTTGGTTATAATCACAATACAAATTAACTAACACGTTACACCCCAAAACATCAAGACTCGTCAGTTGATTACCAGAGCAGTTCAAATCGTTCAATGCCGCACACCCCGATACATTAAGACTCGTCAATTGATTGTCATAACAACGTAATTCCGTCAACGCAGTACAACCCGATACATCAAGGCTTGTCAGTTGATTTTCATCAAAAAGCAACCTAGTCAACGTCGGGCAACCCGACAAATCGGCCTTGCCGACTAAATTATTTGCTGTTAGGAACACTTCACACTTTCTTCGACCTGCATCATCGGTGTATACATAGACCCCATACCACACATTGAGCGGTTTATCCGAACACCAATTATCATTGTGCGTCCAGTTATCGCCACCCGTATCGTAATAAAATTTAATCAGCATATCGCGGAGATCATCCTCGCCAATCAGCTTTCGGCACTTCAAATAATCACTGCCCCATTTGATAACAGACCAATAACTATCCTCCTCTGCGTGCATGAATTGCGCCGAGAGTGGATTGGAGAAATTCTTGGCATATTTATAGGGAAGTTCACCGCCGACTTTTTTCAGGTTGCCCTCCTCGTCATATTGCGCAATTGCGATGTCGTTTTCCCAAAACAAATCGCGCGACACATGCACAGAACCATCGGACACACCATCATCCTTTAGTTCGTATTTCCCTTCCGTGAAGTCCGGGAAAAGATAGTTGGACTGCTCCAAGAAGGTAAATTCCACCAGGGGTTTCGACCAAGCCGCCTCCCAGGTAAAGAGGTTGGCTTTGGATGAAGCAGAGACACCAAAGACACCGGCCGTCGTCACCATGGTATCTTTGAAGGCCTCATAGCCGTTGGAAATCAGTTCGGCGGAAAGTTCACCCGTCAATTTGGCTCCCAATTCGGGAGCGATTTCCACCTTCAGTTCGTCGCGCCCCAAAAAGGAGAGTTCGAAAGCGGCCTCAATACCTCCAAAAATTTCGCCCTCCAAACTCACGCCGGCATCCGCCTCGGCTGTAATTTGGCCAAACGGCGTATTGCTGTCGGGGGTTATATCCTCCACTTTAGTCCAAATTCCGTCACGGTAAGCACGTTGCGTTTGGTTTCGTTGTATGGTGGCATCGAGGTTCAAGACGGCCTCTCCCTGCGCCTTCAAAACCCATCGAGGCTGCATCTTTACCTTCAAACCAATCACTTTGGCAGGGCTGGGAATCTCGATTCCACCACCAATATTACCGCTCATTTTTTCATACCCCTTGCTTTCGACCGAGGCGTTCAGTTCATAGTCGGCTTTCTGCTTGGTTTCGAGGATTAGCTCAAAACGATCTCGGTTTTTCTTGGCATCAAAGGCCATCACAAGTTTCAGCTTACCACCTATGCCCGCTACGACATGGTATGAGGCACTGAATCCGCCCTTCTTGGCCGTTATAGTACCCGGATCAAAAAGCACATAGCCATCCTCATAGGAAAAAACACGACTATCGGCAGGTTTAATCTCAATCTCCTCCTCGAAGATCAACCGCGAGAAGGCCTCGGCAAGTGTCGGTGCTTCGGTCTTGACAACCAGTTTCCCTCCCACCTCCTTTACCTCGGTCACTCGACCGATAAAGCCATAGGGTAGCTTCTCGGTCGGAGCCATACGCAACAAAATCTCTCCCACCTCAGGATGATACTCTTCTGGAAGTGAAGCCGAAAATTCGAGCGTGGAATTTGCCTCATCGACCGCCTGTAAAAAGGCCATTTGGGCATTATTTATCAGGACGGTTTCGTCCGTCAATTCGACATCCGCCGAAAGAGACTCCGTACCGGTAGGGTTGGAGGGCATCACGACGGTTTCCGTCTCGGTCGTCTTGCTACATGCGGCCAAGAGCCACACAAGCAACAGCAGAAAAAAGTTGCGCATAACATACATACCGCAGCATCTCCTCGCTATCGGCAGATTTTTTGTATCGACATAAAGAAAGTGTGGAGATACTCGTTTATCCAACAGGAGGCTCTGGAATGCCCGTGCATTAAATAAACCATACTCCACACCCGTTGGTATGGAGTTTCAAGGATAGATGACATACCAAGACGAATGTTGAAGTGATTGGCAACCTTAATACACTTGAAATTTTCCAGATTTCCTGTTAGGGTTAGCGAAACACTTTCACTATAATATGTATGCAACCCCTTCGCGGATTGCTTTACAAAATTAAAAACTATTTTTCAAAACGGCAATACTCCACGGAACATTGTTCGCGTAGAACACAAACATCCCACGACAACAGCCATAGGATGTACAAAAAAAGAGGTTGCCGAAATCTCGACAACCTCTTATCTATTGGCTACTTTCTTTTTACTCCTTCACGCAGCGGACCATCATGCCGTTGGCGGTCGAGAACTTCAGGTCGTTACGCAGGCTGCTTTCAGCAGGTGCCTGCTTGTTGAACCAGAAGGCGAAGACCTTGCCGTCGGCCGTCCAGTTGTAACCCACCCAGGGCTGCGCCTCGGTAGCGGCATTGCGCGTGAGCGACTCATCGAAGATGTTCTGAATCAGCGCATCGGCATAGACACGGCGACCACCGGCAAAGTAGAACGACTCCACCTCATTCTTCTTCAGCGTCCAGCCATACTGCTCGGCATACTTCGTCGAGGCATCCTCGGCCGTCAGGTCGTCGCTGATCGTCAGCCCCTCGAAGGCCTCGGCCGGAGCTACGCGCCACCCGTAGGGGCAGGGGTCATTGACCGACTTCTGCTGCGTATTCTCCCAGCCCTTCACCTCCGTCGTGATGCTCTGATTCCAGGCGGCGTTCTTATCCTTGACCGTGATAAAGTGCATCGGATGGGCATTCGTATAGGCGTAGTTGCCCGTCTCGGCCGTAGCCTCCACAGGCGAGATAACCACCACATTCGTATCGCCGTCGTAGAGCGTAGCCGTCACGCCCTTCGAAGCGTTGTAGAGCGACGGACCTGCAAAGGGATCTTTGCGCCCCCACTGATAATAAAGGCCATAGGAGGCCAAAATCGAGGTCTTATCCTCGGTCGCATTCTCCAGCTGACCCAGCGCACGGCTCATCACCGTATAGTCGCCATAGTCGAGCGCCTCAGCCTCTACATCGTAGTCCGTAGCCCAGATGTGCCAGCTCCAGATGATCTCGCCCGCAGCATCGTATGCCGCAATCACGGCGTTACCCTCGCGCATCTTCGTCTCATCCTCGCTATTGTTGGGCAGGAAGAAGCTCACCGAACCATCCTGCTCGAGCTGAAGATACTTAATCAATCCTGCCGAGGTCTGCCAAATTACCGATACCGACTCGGTCTGCAGCGCACTGCCATCGCCCTTCATGCGGCCATTGAAGCGGTAGAGCGTACCGCCTTTCGTAGCCAGGTAGCTGTTGGCAGGCTGTGCCGTGAAATCCACCTCGGGCGTATCGAGCGACACGAAGAGGTTGGCATAGACCGACTCCGCACCGTGCGTAATACCGTTCAGCTTGATATCGCCCGACACGGCTACCGTATCGGCAGGAGCCTCGGGAGCCACGACCGTCACCGTCATCGTCTGCTTGTCAATCACCGGCTTCTCCCAACCTTTGGGTACCGAATAGATCGAGTAGGAGCTGATATTCTCGCCACCAATGCCGACCGTCACAGACTCGCCATAGCTTAAGAAGAGCGACTTGCGTTCCCAGCGCACCGAGCCATCCTTATCATCGTCCGAGCAGGCCACAAAAGCCAGCGATGCGATGAACAAGGCACTCAGCAGTTTCAGATATTTCATAGTCTTTCTCATTGTTTGTCCATATAACCTTGCAAAGGTAAGAAAAAGCGTGCGAAAATCCGCACCCACGCGGCAATTTATTTCTTTTGCCCGCAGTAGAAACGCAAAAACGCCGCGTTTCGTATCTTATAACCGAAAAAACATCACTCTAAACAGCGGCTAAAACAACGAAAAAGGCGAAAAGGTTTTCCCTTCTCGCCTTTAACGCCATTCTCACCTTTAACTCCCTTTAGCAGCCTTTAGCTCCCTTTTACTCGCAGAGCCAATTTACATATTGCTCGATGTTTTGTTGGCAGACGGGGCAGAACGATTCCACGCCACGGAACGAGTTCATCAAACAGTTCTGCATCGGGCGATACATTCCCTTTGAGAGGTAGCCCGCACCCTCATACACGCCCACCTTATCACGATACGCCTCGGTCGCGGGGGTCGGAGTAGGGGTATCCTTTTCGATGAGCGACTTCCAAATCTTCTTCGTATCGAAATCGACCAGCGAGGTGATATTCGGCTCCCACGGCTCGAGTTTCAGGCTGTACATTGTCTCGTCATAGGCCGTATTGCCCACATACTCATCGCCAAGGCCCATCAACAGGTGGCCAAATTCGTGGATGTAGATCTTGCCCGTAAAGCCCGGATTATGGGCCGCCGAGATGCCGTAAAAGTTAAAGATGCCGCCACCGCCATACTTCTGCGTATTGGAGAGCACATAGATATAATCGTAGGGCACATGGGCCGCCAAATCGCGCAGGGTCTGCTGGTTGGCCACCGTCTGGTAACGCTCCGAATCGAAGGTCGTGAAGTTGGCATCGCAAGCCGTATTGCGCCACACGCGCTCGCCCGGAATCGTCACGCCCGAATCCTCGGACGGGGCCCACACGGCACGGATGTTAAACTTATCCTTCAGGCGATCATAGGGGGCGTAGGTAAACATCGCCTCGGCAAACTTCTCGCACGCCTCCTCGAACTTCGCGCGCTCGCCCGAGCTATACCCCTCGGGCAGCACCACGATATCGACACGCGTCGCGTGGTTGCCGTGGTAGGCGACATCGAAAGTCTCGTAGCGGGGCGTGAACTGCTCGACCCAATAGCTTTCGGGATCGATCTCCTGCTTATATTTCAGCGCAAAGCGTCCCTTCGCATCGCGGCCGAAGAACTCGATGCGCACGGGGCGTTTGGGGTAGGGGAAAACCACCGCCTCGGCATAGGCACGGCGCACCTGCTGCGCTTCGGGCGTATCCTGCCACTCGTTGAAGAGCGTACAATAACCACGCGAGTAGATCTCACGCTCGGAGGCCAGATCCACGATGCGGAAAAAGTGGTTACCGAGGTTGGTCGTATCGACCAGCGAACGCTTCGATCCGCCCCAATAGGGCTCGGCCTTCAGTCCGTTGAAGAAAAACTCCTCGGTGGCATGATCGCCCGCATGCTGGTAGTCGAATCGCATCGTGCGATCGAAGAAATAGTCCTCAAACTCAACCTGCGCCGTAGCCGTATAGGCTCCCAAAACAAAGAGCAGGGTCAATAGTTTTTTCATCTGTAAATAGCTTAAAAACAAAAGCGAACGAGCGATTTCTGCCCGTTCGCTTTCGAGTGGATTTCGTTACTTCTTTTCGGGCTTGCCGATCGTTTCGCGCATCTGCGTATCGGCCATGATGTTCTTCATCTTGTAGTAGTCCATGATACCCAGGTTGCCGTTGCGGAATGCCTCGGCCATAGCCAGAGGCACCTCGGCCTCGGCCTCGATCACCTTGGCGCGTGCATCCTGCGCCTTGGCCTTCATCTCCTGCTCCAACGCCACGGCCATTGCGCGACGCTCCTCGGCCTTAGCCTGGGCGATGTTCTTATCCGCCTCGGCCTGATCCATCTGGAGCTGTGCACCGATGTTCTTACCTACGTCGATATCGGCAATATCGATCGAGAGAATCTCAAAGGCCGTACCGGCATCCAGACCCTTCTCCAGCACCACGCGCGAAATCGAATCGGGGTTCTCCAGCACGATCTTATGCGAAGCGGCAGAACCGATCGACGAGACGATACCCTCGCCGACACGCGCCAGGACGGTCTCCTCACCGGCACCACCGACCAGCTGTTTGATGTTGGCACGCACCGTGACACGCGCCTTGGCAATAAGCTGAATACCATCCTTGGCCACGGCAGCCACGGGAGGTGTGTTAATCACTTTCGGATTTACGGACATCTGCACCGCCTCAAAGACATCGCGACCGGCCAGGTCGATGGCCGTAGCCATCTTAAAGTCGAGCATGATGTTGGCCTTCTGGGCCGACACCAGGGCATGCACCACATTCGTCACGTTACCACCTGCCAGGTAGTGGGCCTCCAACTCGTTGGGGTCGAGGCTCAGACCCGCCTTCGTACTCTCGATCATCGACGACACGATGATCGAAGGCGGCACCTTACGCCAACGCATCAGAATCAACTGCAGCAGGCTGATTCTCACGCCCGACACCAAGGCCGAGAACCACAAACCTACGGGAATAAAATAGAAGACGATCCATACGGCAATAAGCGCCACAAAGATCAACAGAGCGATAAATCCGGTATCCATAGCGATAGTTATTAAGGTTTATTGATTTACTTTCTTGACAATCACGCTGAAATTCTCGAAGCCGACCACCTCAACAGCCTGCTTCGGGTCGATGTAGGCATCCACCGACTTGGCCTCGTACATCCGGCCGGCAATTTCGACCTTGCCCATCGGCGAGAGGCGCGATACGGTCACGCCACGATCGCCCGCCTTCAGCTCCTTATCGGGCGAGGGCATCGACTGCGACTGAATCTCTTTCTTCAGCGCAAAACGCTGCCAGGTTTTGGCGCGCAGCGAAAAGATGGATGCCGCAATAGCCGAGAGAATCGCCACCACAAGGATCACGATACCCACGGTCGTCGAGTGATCAAAGCCGAGGTAGATGGCACTGCCATAGCAGACGATCGACAGCAGCGCACCGATCGACACACCGGGCAGAAGTACCAACTCGGCAATGAGGAAGAGCACACCAAAGATCAGCAAAAGAATGATATAGCCCATAGTTGTATCTTGTTTTTAGGTTCCTTATTCGTTCTGCTCGCTCGGCGCAGGAGCCAACTCCTTGACACGCACATCGAGCGCCGAGTCTACCGCGCGAATCGCCTCGGCGGTGCGATCGGCCTCGGCCTTATCCGTGAATGTACCCACCACAAAGAGGGTAGCGCCCACCTTTGAAAGCTCCACGCCCTCGGCCGCCGCGATAATCTCACGCACACCCTCGGGCAGGGCATCCAACCCGTGAATCTCGATACGGCATCCCGACGAAGTGACAGAGGGGGTAGGCTCTTCGGCCAGATTGCGATAAACGCCATCGACCCACACCGCCACCTGCGGTTTCGCAAAGCCCTTCTTTTTGAGCAATTTCTGTGCCTCGACGGCCTCCTCCTCGGTAGCAAAGCCACCTGCGAAGTAACGCCACTTGCCCTCCTCGGTCACGACATACGACAGGGGCACCGTACCACGGAAGATCGACACGGGTCGCTTGGCCGAGAAGGTACCAACCAGAATGCGGTAGATCGTGCCGTGTTCGTAGATCGTCGTCTCGGGAATCGGATTGGCGGCCGTATAGTGGGGGCGCGAGACAAAACGCAGCGTATCGTATTGCAGGAAGTAGCGCTGCTCAATGCCTACGCGCGGCAACTTAAAGTCAATCGTCGCCAATTGGGCCGTCACACCCTGCAGCGAATCCACCGACTCCTGCAAAGCCAGCTCCTTGGCCACATCCGTTTCATACTCAACCAGGGCACGCTTACGCACGAAGTAATCCACCAGCACATCCGAGGCCGTCTGCCCCTCCTGCGACACGATCTCGCGCATAGCGGCCGAGTAGCGCTCCGACTGACGATCCAGCAACGGCTCCTTACCAAGGGCCTCCATCAGGTAGTCGTACGCGTAGCTCTTGTTATCGTAGATGTAGTTCCAACTCGTGGCCAGCGAATCGGAGAGCTTCTCATTGAGCTGCTCCAACGCCTGAAAACGCTCCTGCAAGTCGATGGCCTCGTCCTCGGTCGCTGCAGCCGCATAGGCCGTCGAGAGTTCGCCGAGCGACAAATAGTTGGCCATGTAGCGATTGACCAAATCCACGGCCTGCATCTCACGACGCTGGGCACGCAACAGGGCGCTGTAGTCGGGCATGGCCAGGTACTCCCTGAAGGGGCGGTTCTGCACCAGGTTGCGACGACGCAGCGAATCGGGCGTGGTGTGGATGGTCTCTTTCGGCGAGGTGGAAGTCACGGCATCCATGTGGTGCAGCACCCACTCCTGCTCGATGGTGTTGATGCGGTCGATCACACGCCCTTTAGCCGTGCGCAGTTCGAAAATACGGTTCTCGCCCTGCATAATCTGCTCGGCATAGCGGTTAAGATTCGCCGCATCCTCGCGCAGCAGCTGACGAGCCCGCACGATGACCGCGGCAATCGAATCCTCACGCATCTGGAGGCGGGAATCCTCCCTGAGCAGGGACATATACTCTTCGTTCTGCTCCAGCCCCGCAATACGCGGTTCGACACGCAGCTCCTGGGCCGACACAGCCGATACGCCGACGAGCAAAGAAAGGGTTGCAATTAGGTTGAGTAGTCGCATAATTAGTTTAGTTCCACCATTTCATAAAAAAGAATTGGATCAGTCCGAAAATCTCCAAACGTCCAAACAACATCAGCAGGGCATCCACACCCTTCATAACGGCCGGGATGGCTGCAAAATTATCCATCGATCCCACCTCGCCGAAGCCCGGCCCCACGTTACCCACGCAAGCCATAGCCCCCGAGAAGGCGGTCATCAAATCCAATCCACAAAGCGCGCCGATGAGCGATCCAAGCAGGATCAGCATCATGTAGGCCACGACAAAGACCGTCACGGCATGCAGCGTGTCGTTCTCCTGAATCACCCCGTCGAGCTTGATGCGAATCACGGCGTTCGGGTGGCGCTGCTGCTTCATGCGCGCCTTCATCATCTTGGCCGAAAGCACCAGGCGGTCGATCTTAATACCACCCGTCGTCGATCCCGAGCAGGCACAAACCATCGAGACAAAGATCAGGATGATGATGGCAAACGAGGTCCAGGTATTCGTATCGGCCGTGGCGAAGCCCGAGGTCGTAATGAGCGACGAGACCTGGAAAATCGCGTGACGGAACGCCTGACCAAAGGTGGGGTAGAGCTCTGCCGAGTAGATGCTTATGGCCACAAAGAGCGAAGCGACAAAGATCAGCCCTAGGTAGACGCGCGTCACCTCCGAGCGGAAGATATTGCCTCTTTTACCCGTCACCGTGGCGTAAATCAGGCCGAAGTGAATACCGGCCACAATGATTGTCGTTACCAACACCGCCTCAATCAGCGGCGAGTTATAGAAGGCCAGCGAAGCATTTTTGGTCGAGAAACCACACGTCGATGCCGACGACATGCCGTGACACAATGCATCAAACCAATTCATGCCGGCCACCTTAAACATCAGGGTCGAAAGGATTGTCAATCCGAGGTAGACCACCATCAGAATCTGCACGATCATCTGCGTACGATAATGGAAATTCTCCTTGGCCAGGGTGGACATCTCGACATTCGAAAGCATCATCTTCGAACGCCCCATCGAAGGAAGAATCACCAGGGCAAACATCACTACGCCCATACCTCCGATCCAGCAGGTCGACATACGCCAAAAGAGCAGACCGCGCGGCAGCACCTCGATATCGTTCAGGATCGTAGCTCCCGTGGTGGTAAAGCCAGAAACACTTTCAAACCAGGCATTAATGAGCGAAAACTCGCCGCCCCACATCAGGTAGGGGAACATGCCGACGATGCAGGAGACGATCCACGAGCCGACCACCACGCCAAAGCCCTCTTTACCCGAAAGCTGTACCTTCTTCTCGACAAAGATTTGCGGGAATGCGCCCAACAACGCAGTCAGCAGAGCCGATAGGAGGAGGGGATAGAAGGCCGAGTCCATGCCGCTCAGGTAGGATATTCCGGCTGAGAGCAGCATGAAAGCGGCGATGAACAACATCACCAACCCCACATATCGCAAAACTACATCGATGCGCATCGGCAGTTACTTGTTTTTCTTTTTATTACGAGCGGTGGCGACTTTGCGTAACCAGCGTTTCGATCTTCTCCTTCAACTCCAGCAGTTCATCCTTCAGCTCCTCTTTGATCGTAAAGGGAACCTTATAGGCGAGTGAGTCACCGAGGGCGCGATTCATCTTCACGATCGGATTCACACAGTAAATCGTCATGAAGTAGTAGAACATCAGCAGCACGGCAATCATCACCAGCAGCGAAATCAGCACGGGCGTAACGGCGCGGTAGGCGCTACGCTTCATCTGCTCGGTACGCGGAGCAAGCGAACTCTGGGTCGAGGTCATATAGGCCTTCACGGCTGCCGTCAGGCGCAGATAGACCGCCTCATACTCCTCCGTGTACCAACGCACCGAATCCTCCTCGTCGTTCTTCTCGGCCGCTGCGACTGCCGCCTTCATCAAGAGCGAATCCACACCCAACGAATCGACCGGCACCTCGGCCATCGCAGCCGAATCCGCCTCGGCGGACTGCGCAGCTGCCTCGGTGCGCCTATTCAGGTAGCGATCCACCATCACCTTCATCTCGATCGTGGCAAACGACAACGAATCCAGAAACGAAGGGTCGAAGGACTCCTCGCGTGCCGTCATGAGCACCTGCTCCAATCGTCCCATGGCGCGACGGCAGTCGTCTGCATAGGCCTCCTCGCCAAGCACCGTGAGGTGAATCAGCGCCACATTCTGTTCGTGCGCTGCATCGAGCATCTCTTTGGCCAGCTCCACGTTGCGACGCGACGCAGCCAGAATGTCGCCCGCGCCGTGGCTCACACGATTGAGCTCCACGAGCGACAACATTCCCGATAGAAAGAGCAGGCAGACAATACTCGAAAAGGCGATCGTCACCCGCTTGCGCATACCCGTCATACTTCTAAAAAATAAAGATATTTATGCAAAGATAATCAATTATTCGAGAATTTCACCGATCAGATCGCCCGAATCGTCGATTCCAACCATTTTTACGCGACAAATTTGGTTGATTCGGCTCCGATCATAGGGGGCACGAACGCGGCGATAGTTACCCGTAAAGCCAAACATCATCCCGCCACGGATCGTACTTTCGAACAACACCTCATCCTCCGTACCCACGGCTGCAGCACAAAAATCGCGGTGCAGGCGCTTGCAAAGCGCATCCAATTCGCCCACACGGCGCGTAGCCACCGACGACTGCACCTTGTCGGGCATCTCGACAGCCGGCGTACCCGGACGCTCCGAGAAGGGGAAGATATGCAGGAAGGCAGGTTGCAGGCCGGCCAAAAAATCGTAGGTCGCACGAAAATCCGCCTCCGTCTCGCCCGGGAAACCTGCAATGACATCAATGCCGATAAAGGCATCGGGCATAAGTCGTCTGACGGCCGCAATGCGATCGGCAAACTTAGCCGTCGTATAACGGCGGCGCATCAGCCCCAAAATCTTGTCCGAACCGCTCTGGATCGGGATATGGAAGTGGTGCTGGAACTTTTTCGATGCGGCGCAAAACGCGATGATTTCATCCGTCAGGAGGTTCGGCTCGATCGACGAAATGCGGTAACGATCAATCCCCTCCACCTGATCCAGGGCACGCAGCAGGTCGATAAACTTTTCGCCCGTCGTACGACCAAAATCGCCCGTATTGATGCCCGTGATGACAATCTCGCGCTGACCGGCACGAGCAATCGCCTCGGCCTCCTTCACCAGATCCGCAATCGGCATGTTTCGGCTGTGGCCGCGCGCATAGTGAATCGTGCAGTAGGCGCACTTATAATCGCACCCGTCCTGCACCTTGAGAAAGGCGCGCGTGCGGTCGGCCGTCGAGAAGGCCGAGAAGAAGCGCGTAAGGTGCTCCACATCGCAACTGTAAACCTGCGCAGGGCCCTTTCCGGAAAGTTCAACCACTCGTTGATATAAATCTCCTTTATAGTTGTTTCCCAATACGATATCAACACCCTCGATCGCCTCCAAATCCTGCGGACGAAGTTGCGCATAACACCCCGTGACGGCGATAATCGCGTGGGGATTTCGACGGTGGAGTTTACGCACCAGGTTACGGCATTTTTTATCGGCATGCTCCGTTACCGAGCAGCTGTTGATCACACAAATATCGGCCTCGGCCGTGGCAGGTACACGCACAAATCCCCCCTCCTGAAATTGACGGGCGAGGGTAGAGCTCTCGGCGTAGTTGAGTTTACAGCCCAAGGTATGAAAATTGACTCTGCGAGGTTGCATGGTATGTTTCGACTAATTTCCGATGCGAAAATACGAAATCTTCCCGATAAGAGGGATGCTTTTCAAAGAAAAAATTGTAAATTTGCGCGCAATTTAACGGTTAGGAATGGATTTCATCGGCGATCTCATACAATACGACTACCTCCGCAACGCCTGCTGGGCCGCGATTCTCTCGGGCATCAGCTGCGCATTGGCGGGCACCTACATCGTAGCCCGACGGATGGTCTTCCTCGCCGGCGGCATCACCCACGCCTCGTTTGGCGGCCTCGGCATCGCCTTCTACGCAGGCACGAACCCCATTCTCGGCGCGCTCCTCTTTGCCCTGGGCGCTTCGCTCGGCATCGAGTGGGCGAGTGAGCGGGCCAAGATCCGCCAGGACTCGGCCATCGGCATCATCTGGTCGGTCGGCATGGCACTCGGAGCACTCTGCATGAGCCTCCGCCCGGGCTACACGTCGGGAGATATGACCGCCTACCTCTTCGGTTCGATCATTACCCTCACGCAAGGCGATATCATCGCCCTGGCACTCTTAACGCTGCTTCTCATCGTAGGTGCAGCGCTGTGGATTCGCCCCGTGATGTATGTTGCCTTCGATCGCTCGTTTGCCCAAAGTCGCGGAATTGCCGTGCGCACGGTTTCGTACCTGATGGCGGCCCTGATGGCGCTGACGATCGTGCTCTCGATCCGCATCATGGGTATCGTACTGCTCATTGCCCTGATCACGATGCCCGTCGTGATCGTGAACACCCTCACGCGCTCCTACCGCCGCATTGCCCTTTTTGCCCCCATGGTGGCTGTCGCAGGCAACCTTACAGGGCTATTTTTAAGCTACGAATGGGAGGTTCCGCCCGGTGCGGCAATCATTTTTACGCTAACCATTGGGCTTATTGCAGTAAAACTATTAACTTTGTCACGGAAATAACGCACGCATAAGGCATGAAAACGATTCACAAACTCGTTCTAAAGTCCTACCTGGGTCCTATGATCCTCACCTTCTTCATCGTCATGTTCGTCTTGATGATGAATATCGTGTGGCGCTATATCGACGAGTTGGTGGGTAAGGGTCTCTCGGCCGGCATCATCATCGAGCTGATGACCTATTTCATGGCCAACATGTTGCCCCTGGGTCTTCCGTTGGCCGTACTTTTGGCGGCGATTATGACGATGGGTAACCTGGGCGAGAACTACGAGCTGCTGGCCATGAAGTCGGCCGGCATGTCACTCGTGCAGATTACCAAGCCGCTCATCATCCTCATCGGCCTGATTTCGATCGCGAGCTTCTTCATCGGCAACAACCTCGTACCTTACGCCAACAAGAAGGTACTCAGCATCCTATACGACATTCGACAACAGAAGCAGAACCTCGAATTTCAGGATGGGCTCTTCTTCAACGGCATCGACGACATGTCGATTCGCGTCGGACACCAGGATCCCGAAACGCACCTCTTGACCGATGTGCTGATTTACGATAATCGCTCGACCAACGGCAACATGAACACGATCGTAGCCGACTCGGGCTACATCCGTCTCTCGGACGACAAGCGTTTCCTGCTCGTCACGCTCTACAACGGCGAGATGTATGAGCAGAACCGCACCACGGCGGGCAACCACCAGTGGTTCACGAAGAGCTCCCTGCGCCACCACATCTTCGAGCATCAGGAGCAGATTATCCCCATGACGGGTTTCGATATGGGTCGCAGCAACTCGGATCAGTTCTCCAACAGCCAGACGAAGAACATCCACGAGCTGCAGGGCGATATCGATTCGCTCGAGCGCATGGTGAGCGATGCCACGAACCGCTCCTACGAGCCGCTTTTGAAGGAGCGCATCTTCACGAAGGATAACTCCGTATTGCAGTTGCCCGACTCGCTGAAGATAGACCGCACGAATTTCCGTGATCAACTGATGATCGACTCGCTTGCATCGCTCCCGATGCGCGAGAAGAAGGCGGTATGGGCGTTGGCGCGCTCCTCGGCCAAGAACTCGCGTAACATGTTCTCGTTCGACGAGTCGGCAGCCAAAGAGTCGCTCAACCAGCTCTACCGATCGAAGGTCGAGTGGCACAAAAAGATGTCGCTGCCCGTCTCGATCATGATCTTCTTCCTGATCGGCGCACCGCTCGGAGCCATCATCCGCAAGGGTGGTCTGGGTCTTCCCGTGGTGGTTTCGGTGATCTTCTTCGTAATCTACTACATCATCTCGCTCACGGGCGAGAAGGCAGCCAAGGAGGGTAATTGGGAGGCCGTATACGGCATGTGGCTCTCGACCTTTATCCTTACACCGATTGCCGTCTACCTCACCTATAAAGCCACGAACGACTCCACGCTGCTCGACACGGATTGGTATGCCGGCCGCGTGAAGGCGATCGAGGAGCGCCTTGCGCCCTACCTGGCCCCGATCAAGGTGCGGATCAACAAACTCGCAGAAACAATTAAAAGTAAGAGAAAATAATGGAAAAAGAACGCATTTTAAATACCGTCGAGGAGGCCGTCGAGGATTTCCGCCAAGGTAAAGTCGTGATTGTCGTCGATGACGAGGATCGCGAAAACGAGGGCGACTTCATCGTAGCGGCCGAGCTCATCACCCCCGAGGTGGTCAATTTCATGCTCCACGAGGGTCGTGGTGTGCTGTGCGCTCCGCTCTCGGAGAAGCGTTGCGACGAGCTGGGACTCCAGATGATGGAGACGAACAACACCTCGCTCTTGGGCACCCCCTTCACCGTTTCGTGCGACCTGCTGGGCCACGGCTGTACGACAGGCGTTTCGGCCTCGGATCGTGCCGCTACGCTCCGTGCATTGGCCGATCCCACCACGCTGCCGACCGACCTGGGTCGTCCGGGTCACATCAACCCCCTGCGCGCCCGTGATCGTGGCGTACTGCGCCGCCCGGGCCATACGGAGGCCGCCATCGACCTGGCCCGCATGGCCGGTCTGCAACCGGCAGGCGTGTTGATCGAGGTGATGAACGAGGATGGCACGATGGCTCGTCTTCCGCAATTGGTGGAGATCGCCAAGAAGTTCGACCTGAAGATTATCTCGATTGCCGACATGATCGCCTACCGCCTGAAGGAGGAGTCGATCATCGAGCGTGGTGCCACGGTACCCCTGCCGACCGCCTGGGGCGACTTCCAAATCACCCCCTTCCGCCAAAAGTCGAACGGCGTGGAGCATGTAGCCCTCACGAAGGGCTCGTGGACAGAGGATGAGCCGGTGCTGATTCGCGTACACTCGTCGTGTGCTACGGGCGACATCTTCGGTTCATATCGCTGCGATTGTGGCGACCAGCTCCACGAGGCGATGCAGATGATCGAGAAGGAGGGCAAGGGCGCTATCGTCTACCTAAACCAGGAGGGTCGAGGCATCGGTCTTTGCAACAAGATTCAGGCCTACAAGCTCCAGGATCAGGGTCTCGACACGGTGGATGCCAACCTCAAGCTCGGCTTCAAGGCCGACGAGCGCGACTACGGCGTAGGAGCAAGCATCATCCGCGAGTTGGGCATCCGCAAGATGCGCCTGATGACCAACAACCCCTCGAAGAAGGCCGGTCTGGAGGGCTACGGACTCACGATCGACGAGATTGTACCGATTGTGATTAAGCCCAACGAGCACAACCTGCGCTACCTCTCGACCAAGCAGGAGCGCATGAACCACACGCTGGGTCTGGACCAGGAGTAGCAGGGGAGGGCCGAACGGATGAACGCCAAGGATTTACGCATTGTCTTTATGGGTACGCCCGAATTTGCCGTACCCTCCCTGAAAGCCCTCGTCGCAGGGGGCTATAATGTTGTTTCGGTAGTGACGACACCCGACAAACCCGCAGGCCGTGGTCGCCAACTGCACGAAAGCGACGTGAAAATTGCCGCCCGTGAGTTGGGGCTGCCGATTCTGCAACCCGAGAAGCTGCGCGATGAGGAGTTTGTGGCTGCCATGGAGGCTTTGAAGCCCGACCTGGGTATTGTCATTGCCTTCCGCATGCTGCCCGAGGTGATTTGGGCCATGCCGCGCCTCGGCACCTTCAATCTGCACGCCTCGCTCCTGCCCGAGTACCGTGGTGCCGCCCCGATCAACTGGGCGATTATCAACGGCGAGAAGGAGACGGGCGTAACGACCTTCCTCCTCAACCATGAGATCGACAAGGGGGCTATCATCGGCCAGCTCCGCGAGGAGATTATGCCCGAGGATACGATCGGCACGCTCTACGACCGCCTGATGAACAAGGGCGTAGGGCTGGTGCTGGAGACGGTCGAGAAGTTAGCCGCAGGGGATATCCGCCCCATTGAGCAGCAGCATATTGACGAATCGACCCTCAAACCGGCCCCCAAGATCTTTAAGGAGGATTGCCTGGTGGATTGGAGCAAGGGCGGTCGCCAAATCGTTGATTTCGTGCGTGGCCTTTCGCCCTATCCCGCCGTCTGGAGTCGCCTCGTGCGCGAAGGGGAGGAGCTGACCGTGAAGATTTTCCGCACCTCGTTTCAGGAGGCTGCACACGGCGAAACGATCGGCACGATTCGCACCGATTGGCGCGAGGAGTTGGAGGTTGCCTGCTCGGATGGCTGGATTCGCATCCATGAGTTGCAGGTGGCCGGCAAGCGTCGCATGACTACGCACGATCTACTCTTGGGCTTCCGCCAAATCGAGAGCTACGAATTCCGATAGTCGATACACTTATATAAAAAGAGCCGTCCTACTTGGAACGGCTCTTTTTCGTTTTCATTGCGCCCGCCGAACGCTATTCCTTGAAGGAGTGGATTACCACACCCGAACGCAACTTCGGCTCAAACCAGGTCGTCTTCGGGGGCATAATGTTGCCCGTGTCGGCGATGTTGATCAGCTGCTGCATTGAAACGGGGTAGAGGGCAAAGGCTGCCTGCATCTCCCCACTATCCACGCGGCGCTTCAGCTCGCCCAAGCCACGGATACCGCCCACAAAGTCGATACGCTTCGAAGTGCGCAGATCCTTGATATCGAGAATCTTATCCAGCACCAAATCCGACAGCACGGTGACATCCAGCACGCCGATCGGATCGTTGTCGTCATAGGTTCCCTCCTTGGCCGTGAGGCTGTACCACTGACCGTCGATATACATCGAGAAGTTGTGCAGAGCGGCAGGCGTGTAGATCTCCTCGCCCTTGCACTCCACCACAAACGACTCCTCCAACTTGGCCAGCAGCTCCTCCTTCGTCAGGCCATTCAGGTCCTTCACCACGCGGTTGTAGTCGATGATCTTAAGCTGCGATGCGGGGAAGGTCACCGCCAGGAAGTAGCAATACTCCTCCTCGCCCGTGTGGTTCGGATTTTTAGCCTCGCACTCGGCACCCACGCGGGCTGCAGCTGCCGTGCGGTGGTGACCATCGGCCACATACAATGCCGGAATAGCCGCAAAAAGCTCCGTCAGGCGATCGTTCGTCTTCTTGTCACGAATCACCCACAGGTGGTGGCCAAAGCCGTCGGCAGCCGTAAAGTCATACTCGGGCTCGTCCTTCACCACCTCGGCAACGATGGCGTTGATCTCCTCATCATCGGGGTAGGCGAAGAAGACCGGCTCGATGTTGGCCTGCTGGTTGCGTACATGAATCATGCGATCCTCCTCCTTGTCGGGACGGGTCAGCTCATGCTTCTTAATCGCACCCGAGCGGTAATCCTCGTAGTGGCAGCACATAGCGAGGCCATACTGCGTGCGGCCGTCCATCGTCTGCGCATATACTTAGTAGTACTCCTCGGGGTCCTGCACCAGCCATCCCTCCTGCTGCCAACGGGCAAAGTTATCCATCGCCTTCCGATAGACCTCCTCGGAGTGCTCATCGGCAATCGGGTCGAAGTCGATCTCGGGTTTGATGATGTGCAGGAGCGAACGCTCCGTAGCCTCGGCCTTGGCCTCTACGGAGTTCAGTACATCGTAGGGACGCGATGCCACCTCGGCGGCATACTGTTTCGGCGGACGAATACCGCAGAAAGGTTTGATTTTTACCATATTGCAGTGGAAGTTCTAAAGTTTCTACTTATTGACCTGGAAACGGGTAACGCCTTCGGTAAAGTAGGCCACAATCTGACGGGCAGCCGCCAAACCGGCGTTGATATTGGCCTCGGCCGTCTCGGCACCCTGCTTCTTGGGCGTAGCGAAGAAGCGCTTACCAAAGAGCTCCTCCATCTCGGCTGCATTGGCAGGCGCGATGTCGGTGATGTATTTCAAATCCGTGCGCTCGGTCATGGCCTGCTTCACGCCCTCCTCATCGATGACCTCCTTGCGGGCCGTATTGACGAGCGTTGCGCCCTTCGGCATCGACATCAACTTCTCGTAACCGATCGAGCACTTCGTCTCGGCCGTAGCGGGGATGTGAAGCGACAGGTAGTCGGCCTTGGCGTACAGCTCCTCGACCGTGGCCACGGGCTCAACGCCGTCAGCCTCGAAGACCGCCTTATCGGTAATGAAGGGGTCGTAAGCGATGACCTTCATACCCAGCGCCTTGCCTTTGCGACCCACCAACTTGCCCACATTGCCGTAGGCATGGATGGCGAGGGTTTTGCCCTGAATCTCTGAACCCGTGCCGGGCGTAAAGCGGTTGCGGGCCATGTAAATCATCATCGCCACGGCCAGCTCGGCCACCGCGTTCGAATTCTGACCCGGGGTGTTCATCACCACCACACCGCGCTGCGTAGCGGCTGCCAGATCGACATTGTCGTAACCGGCACCGGCACGCACCACAATCTTGAGGTTCTTGGCCGCCTCGATCACCTCGGCAGTCACCTTGTCGCTGCGAACGATCATGGCATCGACCTCGGCCACAGCCTCCAGAAGTTGCGCCTTATCGGTATATTTCTCGAGCAGACACAACTCATAGCCGGCCTCCTCAACAATCTGACGAATACCCTCAACCGCCTCTTTGGCAAAGGGTTTCTCGGTTGCTACCAATACTTTCATATGCTGAACCAATGATGTAAAATAGACAACTTTTTCTTTTTTCTCCTCGTAGGTATAGGGGATAATGGTCGGCATCGTCGCAGGCTATTTTGCGTACTTGGCGGCAAAATCCTGCATGCACTTCACCAACACCTCCACGCTCTCCTTCTTCAGGGCGTTGTAGCACGAAGCGCGGAAACCACCCACCAGGCGGTGGCCCTTGATGCCCACGATGCCGTGCTCCTTGGTGTACTCCATAAAGGCGGGAGCGAGCTCCTCGTAACCCTCGGCCATCACGAAGCAGATGTTCATCAGCGAACGCGAATCCTTCTCCACCGTACCCTTGAACAGCGGGTTGCGGTCGATCTCGTCATAGAGCAGCTCGGCCTTCTCCACGTTGCGGCGGTAGATCTCCTCCACGCCACCGATGCTCTTGAGCCACTTGAGCGACTCTTTCAGCACATAGATCGGGAATACGGGGGGCGTATTGAACATCGAGTTGTTATCGACATGCGTCTTGAACGATACCATCGTCGGCAGATCGCGGACAATCTTATCGAGCATATCCTCGCGGATGATGGCAAACGAAACACCTGCCGGAGCGAGGTTCTTCTGCGCACCGCCGTAGATCATCGCATACTTCGACACGTCGATCGGGCGCGAAAGGATGTTCGAGCTCATATCGGCAATCACGGGCACCTCGGCATCAATATCGTAGTGGTACTCCGTACCATAGATCGTGTTGTTGGATGTGATGTGCAGATAATCGACACCCTTCGGAGCCTCAAACTTTGGGATGTAGTTGAAGTTCTTATCCTCCGACGAGGCAATCACTTCGACCTCGCCGTAACGCTTGGCCTCCTTAATGGCCTTCTTCGACCAAACACCCGTATTGACATAGGCAGCCTTCGTACCGAGGAAGTTGGCAGCTACCTCGTAGAAGAAGGTGCTGGCACCGCCTCCGATGTAGAAAATCTTGTAGTTATCGGGAATCTGCAACAGCTCGCGGAAGAGCGCATCGGCCTCATTCATCACGGCATCGAAGGCCGGTGTACGATGCGAAATCGAGAGAATCGAGATACCCGAACCGTCAAAATCCTGAATCGCCTTGATGGCACTTTCATACACCTCGTCGGCCAAGAGCGAAGGGCCTGCATTAAAGATGTGCTTTTTCATGGTATTAAATCTTAAAAGATAAACATTATCGTTATGCTGTTCTTACAAGACAAATTGTTCTTACAAGACAAATATAAAAAACTTTTTTGAATCTACCACCCCAAAACAACACTTTATCCGTAAAAAAACGACATTAAACACAAATCGCCACCTAAAAGGTGGCTTTTTGAATCGTTTTTACTATCTTTGCACATCAATTAAGAAGGCTCAAAAAAAGCTATGGTAAAATCAATGACCGGCTTCGGCAAAGGCGAAGTCGTATTTCAGGAGACGAAAAAAATTACGGTCGAGATCCGCACGCTTAACTCCAAGCAGTTGGATCTGAATCTGCGCATGCCTGCCCTCTATCGCGGTGCCGAATATGAGGTGCGCTCGATGCTCACGCGTCGCGTGCAGCGAGGCAAGACCGATGTCTTTATTTCGGTCGAGTCGCAGCAGGTGGCTACGCCCGCCCGCATTAACAACGCGCTGTTCCGCGAATACCTCAACCAAATCAACACGGCACTTGCCGCCGTCGATGTGGAGGTAAACTACGAGACGATTCTGCCGATCCTGATGCGTATGCCCGAGGTGGTTTCTTCGGAGCAGGAGGCTATTTCGGAGGAGGAGCTGAAGGCGCTTATGCAGGCCGTTGAGGAGGCGTGCGACAAGCTCGACAGTTTCCGTGAGCAGGAGGGTGCCATCCTCATTGCCGATCTCTTGAAGCGCATCGACCTGATCGAGGAGTATAAGGAGGCGGTTGTTCCCTTCGAGGAGCAGCGCTCGACGACGATCAAAAACCGCATTCAGGAGCACCTGAATCAGCTGCAGGTCGAGGTCGATCAGTCGCGCCTGGAGCAGGAGATGATCTACTACATCGAGAAGCTCGACATCACCGAAGAGAAGGTGCGCCTGAAGAACCACTGCAAATACTTCCGCGAGGTGGCAGCCGGCGAGGAGGGTATCGGTCGCAAGCTGGGTTTCATCGCCCAGGAGTTGGGACGCGAGATCAACACCATGGGTTCGAAGGCCAACGAGACAAATATCCAGATTCTTGTAGTTAAGATGAAGGATGAGTTAGAGAAGATCAAAGAGCAGGTACTCAACATCTTATAATCATGGGCAAAGTTGTCATTTTTTCGGCTCCGAGCGGTTCGGGCAAGACCACGATCGTGCGTCGTCTGTTGGCGCAATATCCCCAATTCGAGTTCTCGATTTCGGCCACATCGCGCGCCCCGCGTGGCGAAGAGCGCGATGGGGTAGATTACTACTTCCTCACGGCCGAGGCCTTTGCCGCCAAGGTCAAGGAGGATGCCTTTGTCGAGTGGGAGGAGGTCTATGCCGGCACGAGCTACGGCACGCTCAAGAGCGAGGTCGAGCGCATCTGGGAGAAGGGAAATGTCATTCTCTTCGATGTCGATGTGATGGGTGGCATCAACCTCAAGCGCATCTTTGGCGAGAAGGCCTGCTCGATCTTTATCATGCCCCCCTCGATCGAGGAGCTGCGCCGCCGTCTGGTGGGTCGCGCCACGGATTCGATGGAGGTGATCGAGAAGCGTGTTTCGAAGGCTGCTTTCGAGCTGGAGAAAGCCCCCGAATTCGACCATACGGTCGTAAACGACGACCTGGAGAAGGCGATCGAGGATACGCGCCACATCTTAAACGACTTTTTGGCTCGCTAACGATGCAACGCGTAATGCTCTATTTCGGGTCGTTCAACCCGATCCACAACGGCCATATCCGCCTGGCGGAGTATGTCTTGGAGCAGGGCTTGTGCGATCTGGTGACACTGATCATTTCGCCCCAAAGCCCTTACAAATCGCCCTTGGAGCTGGCTCCCGAATTGAGCCGTTTCGAGATGGCCGAGACCGCCTGCGGGGCTTCGAAATATCCCGAGCAGATTCGCCCCTCGGTCGTAGAGTTTCTGCTTCCGAAGCCCTCCTATACGATCGACACACTGCGCTACCTGGAGGAGCAGATGGGCGAAAAGATGCAGTTCTCGATTCTCATGGGTGGCGATCAGCTGGCAGGGTTGGATGGCTGGAAGGAGGCCGACAAGATTCGCCAATACCCGATCTTCGTCTATCCGCGCGAGGGCCAGCAGGTGGAGGAGCTGAGCGAGGGAATGACCCTCCTGGAGGGGGCACCGCTGCTCGATATTTCGGCCACCGAAGTTCGTCGTCGCGTGGCTGCAGGCGAAAATACAAGCGAACTAATCCACCCCAAGACGGCGTGGTACATCCGTCAAAACGGACTTTATAAAGAGGAATAAATGGAAAAACGACTCAACATAGCCCTGCTGGCAGGAGGCAACTCCTCGGAGCGAGAGATTGCCCTGCAGAGTGCGGCTCAAATCTACCGGGCGCTCGACAAGGAGCGTTACAACATCTTTCTGATCGACCTCAACCACCGCGACTGGAGCTATACGGCCGCCGATGGTTCTATATGGCAGGTCGATAAGAACGACTTTTCGATTTCGGTCAAGGGCGAAAAGACCATTTTCGACTATGCCCTGATTCTGATTCACGGCACGCCGGGCGAGGATGGTAAGCTGCAGGGTTATCTGGAGATGATGGAGATTCCGTTCTCCTCCTGCTCGATGACCTCTTCCGTGATCACCTTCGACAAGATGACCACCAAGCAGACCCTGCGTGGCAAGGTTAATCTGGCGCGTGAGGTCTTCCTCCGTCGTGGCGAGGAGTACAACGGCGACAAGATCGTGGCCGAGTTGGGGCTTCCGCTCTTCGTGAAGCCCAACGCCAGCGGTTCGTCGTTTGGCGTAACGCGCGTCACGAAGGCCGAGGAGTTGGACAAAGCCATCGCGCTGGCCTTTACCGAGAGTGACGAGATTCTGATCGAGGAGTGCATCACGGGGCGCGAGATGGGTTGCGGCGTAATGATCGCCGGAGGCAAAGAGTACATCTTCCCCATCACAGAGATCATCGCCAAGAACGCCTTTTTCGACTATGAGGCTAAATACACGACCGGCATGTCGGAGGAGATTACACCGGCCGACATCACCGAGGAGGTCAAGCGCGAACTGAACCGCATGACGCTCGAGGCGTACCGCACATGCCGCTGCTCGGGTGTCGTGCGCGTGGACTTCATCGTCACCGAGGAGGGCAAGCCCTACCTGATCGAGCTGAACTCGATTCCCGGCATGTCGGGCGGCAGCATCGTACCGAAGCAGGCCCGCGAGATGGGCATCTCGCTTGGCGAGTTGTATGACATCATTATTCAAGACACCTACCGCAAATGATTGAGATTGACGATAAAATTGTAAGCGCCGATCTGTTGCGCGAGGGCTTTTTGTGCGACATCAAGCAGTGCAAGGGCATCTGCTGTGTCGAGGGTAACGCAGGTGCTCCGCTCGAAATCGAGGAGGTGGACACCCTGGAGGCCGAGTACGAGAACTACAAGCTCTACATGACCCCCGAAGGCATCGAGGCCGTAGAGCGCCAGGGGTTTATGGTCGTGGATGAGGATGGCGACTACACGACACCCCTCGTAAACGATGCCGAGTGCGCCTATACCTATGTCGAGAATGGCGTAACGCTTTGCGCCATCGAGAAGGCGTGGTTGGAGGGTAAGACCCCCTTCCGCAAGCCCATTTCGTGCCACCTCTATCCGATTCGCCTGATGAAGTTCTCGAACGGCACGATCGGGCTGAACTACCACCGCTGGTCGGTCTGCTCATCGGCGCGCGAGTGCGGCAAAAAGCTCGGTGTGCCGGTCTACAAGTCGCTCAAGGAGGCTATCACACGCCGCTTTGGCGAGGATTTTTATGCCCAGCTCGATGCGGCTGCCGAACTACTTAAACAGCAATAAAGAACCTACATGAAGAGATACCTTTTAACCCTTTTGTTCGCTGCGTTTGCCTCGATGGCCGCAGCGCAGACGATCCCTGCCGACACCACCTCGGAGCATGAGATCCACGAGGCGATCGACCTCTCGTCGAAAGATCGTATGAAGGCCGACCTGGCTGCCGAGCAGGCGAAAATCGACTCCTTGACGAAGCTCGTTACCCCCGAGCAGGCTGCCCGCATCGACTCGATCGTAGCGATGCGTCTGCGCCTGGCGCGCAAGCGTATCGAGTCCGTTCCGGCGATTGACTCGCTGGCCGTATTGGACACGCTCCCTTCGGGCGACGATGCCGTGCAGGTGGTTCTGTTTGCCAACAGCACCTGGAAATATGTCCGCAACCGCGCCGTAGCCAAAGACAGCACCATCTTCGAGAAGTATTGGGACACCGAGAAGCTCTTCCCCTACAAGGATATAGAGTATTCGTCGCTCCCCAAGTCGCTTGTAATTGATCTGGTGGATTCCACGAACGGTTACCATACCCCCTATAAGCCTTCGCCCATTCGCAGCCGCTACGGACCGCGCCGCGGTCGTGCCCACCAGGGTGTCGATCTGGCTCTCAAGGCAGGCGAACCGATTTACGCCACCTTCAGCGGTCGCGTGCGTATCTCGCAGTACAACCGCGGTGGTTACGGCAACCTGGTCGTGATTCGCCACGACAACGGTCTGGAGACCTACTACGGCCACCTTTCGGAGCGCATGGTAGAGCCGAACCAGTGGGTCGAGGCGGGTCAGGTGATCGGTTTGGGCGGTTCGACAGGCCGTTCGACGGGTCCCCACCTGCACTTCGAGACACGCTACTACGGCCAATCGTTTGACCCCGAGCGCCTGATCGACTTTAAGTCGGGAACGCTCTGCCGCGAGACCTTCCTCCTCAAGCGCAGCTACTTCAGCATCTACTCGCGTGCGAGTCAGGATTTCGAGGATGAGATTGCCAACGAGGAGCAGGACAAGAAGGAGCAGGCCGAGCGCGAGGCGATGCGCTATCACAAGATTCGCTCGGGCGATACGCTGGGTGCCATTGCCCGCAAATACGGCACCACGGTCGGCAACATCTGCCGCCTGAACGGCATCAAATCGACCACGATTCTCCGCATCGGACGCACGCTCCGAGTACGATAAACAAAAAACGGCTTCCGGAATCCGGAGGCCGTTTTTTTTGTAGGGGAGGGGAGGGGTAAAGGTTGCTAAAGGTTATTAAGGGACAACCTTTAGTTTCCTTTAGTTTCCTTTAGTTTCCTTTAGTTTCCTTTAGTTTCCTTTAGTCACCTTAAATTCCGTAATCTCTTGCGCCGAAGATCAGCGAACCGACACGCACCGAGGTAGAGCCACACTCGATGGCGATGGGGTAGTCGTCCGACATGCCCATCGAGAGGGTATCGAACGCCTCGCCAAACGCGGGTTTCAGCTCCTCAAAGGCGGCCTTCAAAGCCTCAAAATCGCGCCTGATCAGCGCCTCGTCCTCCGTATTGGAGGCGATGCCCATCACGCCGCGCACCCGAATATGCGGAAACGCCGAAAAAGCCCCCGAAGCGACATAGGCGCGCAACTCCTCCCACGCCCAGCCCGTCTTCGACTCCTCCTGTGCCACATGAATCTCCAGCAGGCAGTCGATCACGCGGTCGCATTTGACGGCTTGTTGCTCAATGGCCTCACACAAACGCTCGCTATCGACCGACTCGATCATCGCCACAAAGGGGGCGATATACTTTACTTTATTGGTCTGCAGGTGGCCGATCATGTGCCAACGGATATCCTTCGGGAGCACCTCGTATTTTGATTTCAGCTCCTGCGGACGACTCTCGCCAAAGCAGCGTTGCCCCACCTCATAGGCCTCGCGGATCGCCTCCACGGGGTGCGTTTTCGATACGGCAACCAACTCGACACCCTCTTTGAGGGTGGCTCTTACGGCCTCAATTTGTTTTGCAACTGACATCGGTAATCATTTTTTCGTCGCTCAAATGTAACAAAAATTTTGCGATTGTTGCGCTTTTCGGATTTGTTTCGTACATTTGAGAAATTGTTTTTGAAAAACTAATCTAAATGCAAATAGTATGAAAAAAGTATGTATCCTTGCTGCAGCCCTCGCGCTCGCCTTTACGAACGTAGCCGATGCCTGCACCAACTTTATCATCACGCGCGGTGCTTCGACCGACGGGTCGAACATGGTGACCTACGCCGCCGACTCGCACGCCCTGTATGGTTCGCTCTACAGCCATGTACCGGGCAAATACACCCCCTATCTGGATATTCGCGAGTGGGATTCGGGCCGTCCGCTGGGTCAGATTGCCCAGGTGCCGACGACCTACCGCACGCTCGGCAACTCGAACGAGCACTCGCTCTTCATCACCGAGACCACCTTTGGCGGTCGTCCCGAGCTGGAGGACCCGAAGGGCGGCATCGACTACGGTTCGCTGATCTACATCACGTTGCAGCGCGCCAAGACGGCCCGTGAGGCGATCCAGATCATTGTCGATCTGGCCAACACCTATGGCTACTGCTCGTCGGGCGAGTCGTTCTCGCTCATCGATCCGAAGGAGGCCTGGATCATGGAGCTGATCGGTAAAGGCCCGAATGACAAGGGTATCGTATGGGTGGCTCGTCGCATTCCCGACGGCTATGTATCGGCCCACGCCAACCAGGCCCGCATTACCACCTTCCCGTGGGATGATCCCGAGAACTGCCTCTATGCACCCGACGTGGCCGACGTAGCCCGCAAGTTCGGTTGGTTTGAGGGCGAGAATAAGGACTTCAGCTTCTCGGATGCCTACGCTCCGGCCGATTTCGGTGCACTGCGTGGTTGTGAGGCGCGCGTGTGGGCCTTCTTCCGCACCGTGGCTTCGGGCATGGATAAGTATGAGGACTACGCCATGGGCCACAACCCCAAGAACAAGATGCCGCTTTGGATTAAGCCCGATCAGAAGATCTCGCCCAAGCAGGTGATGGATTGCATGCGCGACCACTACGAGGGCACGAAGATGGATATGACGACCGACATCGGTGCCGGTGGCGAGGCACTGCCGTACCGTTGGCGTCCGATGTACTGGACGGTGGATGGTGTAGAGTACTGCAACGAGCGCGCCACGGCTACCCAGCAGACCGGTTTCTGGCTCGTGGGCCAGGCTCGTCCCGAGAAGGTGGGTATTCTGTGGTTTGGTACGGATGATGCCGCTACGTCGCCCCTCACGCCGATCTATGTCAATTCGCAGGAGGTTCCCGAGTGCTTGAAGGAGGGCAACGGCTCGATGCTGAAGTACTCCGATACCTCGATGTTCTGGATCACGAACCGCGTGGCTCAGTTCGCTTACCTGCGCTACAACATCATCGGCAAGCATGTTCGCGCCGAGGTCGATAAGTGGGAGAATGCCATGCTGGAGCTCATCAAGAAGATTGATATCAACATGGCCAATGTAGGCTACAAGCCCAAGAAGGTGAAGAAGATCGCCACCGAGTTCAGTGTCAATACGGCACAGACGCTCTTCAACGGCTGGGTAGAGTTGGATAAGTACCTCATGGTAAAGTATATCGACGGCAACGTGAAGGGTGAGGACGAGAACGGCTTCATCGACAACGGCAACGGCCTCGATATTCCGGGCAAGATCGAGCAGCCGGGCTACTCCGAGCACTGGAAGCGTGCCGTAGCAAAGGACAAGGGCGAAATCCTTAAAGTGGTCAAGTAATGCAATACGATATTCTTGTAATCGGTAGCGGCCCGGGCGGTTATGTAGCCGCCATTCGGGCTGCCCAGCTCGGTAAGAAGGTCGCCCTCGTAGAGAAGGCCGAGGCGGGCGGTGTCTGCCTGAATTGGGGTTGCATCCCCACGAAGGCACTGCTGAAGAGCGCTCAGGTCTATCGCCACTGCCTGGAGGCGGCACAGTATGGTCTGCAGTTGGAGGGCACGGTAACGCCCGATTTGGCGGCTATCGTGAAGCGTTCGCGCACCGTAGCCGAGACGATGTCGAAGGGCATCCAGTTCCTCCTGAAGAAGAACGCCATCGAACTCATTCAGGGCTTTGGTCGCATCGTAGCTCCCCACACGGTTGAGGTCGAGGGGGTGCAGTACGAGGCCGAGCATATCATCCTCGCCACGGGTGCCCGTCCGCGCGAAATGGCCTTTATGCCCATTGACGGGGAGCATATCCTCTCCTCGAAGGAGGCGCTGCTGCTGGAGAAGCTGCCCGCCTCGATGATTGTCGTGGGCTCGGGTGCCATTGGTAGCGAGTTGGCGTGGTTCTACGCTGCGCTGGGTGTCAAGGTGACGATCATCGAGTACCTGCCGCGCCTGATGCCCCTCGAAGATGAGGAGGTATCGAAGACGATGGAGCGCGCCTTCCGCAAGCTCCGCGCCACGGTATTGACCGCAACGACCGTGAAGGCCGCCCGCGTGGTGGAGGATCACTGCGAGGTCGATATCGAGGGTAAGAAGGGGGCAGAGACCCTCACGGCAGATATCGTCTTGTCGGCCGTAGGTATTGCCGCCAATATCGAGGGCATCGGTCTGGAGGAGGCCGGCGTAAAGACCGAGCGCGGCAAGGTGGTGGTGGATGATTACTACCGCACCTCCGCGGAGGGCATCTACGCCATTGGCGATATCATTCCGACCCCCGCGTTGGCACACGTTGCCTCGGCCGAGGCGATTTGTTGCGTGGAGGCGATCTGCGGACTCAACCCTGCGAAGATTGACTACTCGACCATTCCTTCGTGCATCTTCACCTCGCCCGAGGTGGCCTCGGTAGGTCTTACCGAGCAGCAAGCGCAGGAGAAGGGTATCGCCTACAAGGCAGGGCGTTTCCCCTTCACGGCATCGGGTAAGGCGACGGCAGCAGGGGAGCGTGACGGCTTCGTGAAGCTCCTCTTTGACGAGCAGGAGCGCCTGATCGGTGCCCACATGGTGGGTGGCTCGGTGACGGAGATGCTGTGCGAACCTACGCTGGCCAAGCAGTTAGGCGTGACGGCACACCAAATCGCCCGCACAATCCATGCACACCCCTCGATGAACGAGGCGATGATGGAGGCCGCCGAGGCCGCCCTGGGTTGCGCAGTGCATTTGTAAGAGCAACAAGAGTAAAGAGAGTAAAAGAGTAAAGTTCCTTAAGGGGACTTAAGGGAGCTTAAAGGGGCTTAAGGGAATCCCTTTAGTAACCTTTAGCAATCTGTAGTAACCTGTAGTAAACAAAAGATGCTGTTTCGTTTCTGAAACAGCATTTTTTGTTTGTGCTTTTTGCTATTACTTCTTGAACCAACCGGCCACCTTATCCTTTGCGTAGAAGTAGTAGAAGGCTGCACCCAGCATGTAGGGGACCAAAACGACAACAAGAATCATGAGTAACTTACCGACCATATCAAGGTCATTGCGACGCCAAATGTCCAACGCGAGAATCACCTGGATTACCAGGCATACAATCCATACAATCATAACTTTGTGTTTTTTTAATGTATAAATGGTTAATAAAAAGTTTTTCGCTCAAATAACGGGGTGGGGTAGCTCACATCGCTCAGGTACAACCCCTCGGCCGGAGCACCGCCACTTGCCCGCGAAAGATCACGGCTGAGGACAATCTCGCGGAACATCTCCACCGAGTAGCGACCGCGCCCCACATCGACAAGCGTACCGACAATCGAGCGCACCATGTTACGCAGGAATCGGTCGCCACGAATCGTAAAGCACAGCGTTCCATCGGCCTCAACCTCCCAACGCGCCACTTTGAGGTGGCAGATGTTGGTCTTGTTGTTCGAGTTGAGCTTGGCAAAGGTGGTAAAATCCTCCACCTGTAACAACACCTCGGCTGCGCGATTCATCCGTTCGACATCAAGCTGTACGGCATATTGCCACGTCTGCCCGATCGTGAAGGGGTTTTTGCGCTGCTCGATGTAGTAGCGATACTCGCGCTCCACGGCCGAAAAACGGGCATGCGCCTCCTCCGAAACCTCGGTCAGGGTGTGTACCGCAATGTCGCGCGGCAGGATGCGGTTCAGCTTATAAACCACCTGCCCGGGATCCTCCAATCGCTCCTCCACATCGAAGTGCGCCACATAGTAGCAGGCACTCACACCCGTATCGGTACGTCCGGCACCCGTAATCTCGATTTCCCGTCGCAGCAGTGTCGTAAGAGCCTGCTCAATGGTCTGTTGCACCGAGACCTGCCCCTTCTGCCGTTGCCAGCCGAAGTAGGCAGCACCCTCATACTGCAACTCCATGAAATAACGCATAGGTTCTTACTTTTCCTCTACAAAGATACTACTTTTTTCCAAAAATCGGTCGTCCCGATTGTTCTATTTGCGCGGTTTAATGTTCAATTTTACGGGTCGAATCATATTTTCGGGCTTCATCACCTCGTCCAACTCCTCACGCGAAAGGATGCCATGCTCCAACACCAGCTCATAGACACCGCGCCCCGTCTCCATCGCCTCCTTGGCAATCTTGGTCGAGTTCTTGTAGCCGATGATCGGGTTCAGGGCCGTCACAATACCGATGCTGCCACGAATGTAGTCGCGGCAACGCTCCTCGTTGGCCGTGATGCCCTCGATGCAACGGATGCGCAGCGTGTCGAAGCCGTTCATCAGGAGGTCGGCCGACTCGAAGCAGCACTGTGCCATCACCGGCTCCATGGCGTTGAGCTCCATCTGGGCAGCTTCGTCGCTCATCGACACCGTGAGGTCATTGCCGATTACCTTGTACGCCACCTGGTTCATCACTTCGGGAATCACGGGGTTCACCTTACCGGGCATGATCGACGAACCGGGCTGACGGGCAGGCAGGTTAATCTCACCCAGACCACAACGGGGGCCCGAAGCCAAAAGGCGCAGATCGTTGCAGATCTTATTCATCTTCAGCGCGATGCGCTTCATAGCCGACGAGTAGGCCACCATGCACGAAGTATCGGACGTAGCCCCCACAAGGTCCTTGGCCAACACCACATCCCAACCCGTCAGATCGGCGATGGCGGCCGTCGAAAGTTCGGCATAACCCGGCTCGGCGCAGATGCCCGTGCCGATAGCCGTAGCGCCCATATTGACCGTAAGGAACTCGCGCGATGCGTAGTCGAGGTGGGCGAGGGCATCCTCCAGCACGCTGGCAAAGCCGTTGAAAGTCTGACCCAGGGTCATCGGAACGGCATCCTCCAACTGGGTACGACCCATCTTCAAGATTTGCGCGAACTCATCGCCCTTTTTACGCAGAGCACCAATGAGTTGCAACAGATGCTTACGCAGTTCCAGGTGGGTAGCGTAAAGACCCATGTGGATCGCGGCAGGATAGGCATCGTTGGTCGATTGCGAGCGGTTCACATCATCGTTGGGCGAACAGAACTGATACTCACCGCGCTGATGCCCCATCAGTTCGAGGGCACGGTTGGCAATCACCTCGTTGGCGTTCATGTTGGTCGTCGTTCCGGCACCGCCCTGAATCATATCGACGGGGAAGTGCTCGTGGTGCTCACCGGCCATGATCTCACGGCAGGCCGTAGCAATCGCCTCATAGACCTCATCGGTCAGCAGACCCAGCTGATGGTTAGCCTCGGCGGCACCCAGTTTGACGATAGCCAACCCCTTGATAAAACGGGGGTAGTCGCTCAGACGAAATTTCGAAATCGGGAAGTTCTCAAGGCCTCGCATGGTCTGCACGCCATAGAGGACATTTTCGGGTACCTCGACTGCACCCAGCAGGTCGCTTTCGGTACGGGTAAGATTTTTTTGCATGATAGGTAATATAATTTTGATAAAAATTGCGTTTTACTTTTACTTATACGTTCAAAATCCATGTAAAGTTACAATTTATTTCCCAAGACCCCAAATTTTCAGACAAATTCGAAGCATTTTTTCCAACTTTTGCGCCCGCAAGAAATAAATTTGGTCGTGCGCGCGTAAAGTATTATCTTTGCATGATTATAGACCTGAATATGAAAACAGCAATTATCGGATACGGAAAGATGGGCCGCGAGATCGAGCAGATCCTCCTCGAGCGTGGCCACGAAGTAAAACTCATTATCGACCTCGACAACCGCCATGAGCTGGATGCCGAGCACCTCACGGGGATCGACGTGGCGTTGGAGTTTACCACCCCCACGACGGCCTACGAGAACCTCAAAACCTGCATCGACAACCGTGTGCCCGTGGTAAGCGGCACGACGGGATGGACCGAGCGACTCGATGAGCTCAAGGCGCGTTGCGTAGAGAAGCACAGCGCCCTGTTCTACGCCTCGAACTACTGCCTGGGTGTGAATCTGCTCTTTATGCTTAACCGCCAGCTGGCGGCCCAAGTGGAGCGCCTCCAGGCCAAATACAATGTCGAGATCGAGGAGGTACACCACACGCAGAAGAAGGATTCGCCGAGCGGCACGGCCATCACGCTGGCCGAGGGCATTCTCGAGAACCTCTCGTCGAAAAAGCAGTGGGTCAATTTCGCCCCGATCTTCGATGTCGCCTCGATCGAGGAGAAGCAACCCGTCACGGAGGAGGATCTGGTAATCCGTTCGGTGCGTGAGGGGATGGTGCCGGGTATTCACACCGTGAGCTACGAATCGGAGGATGATCGCCTCGTGCTGCAGCACACGATCAAGAACCGCCGCACGCTGGCCATGGGTGCCGTTATTGCCGCCGAGTTCCTGGCCGGCAAAGAGGGTATCTATTCGATGGAGGATCTGATGAAATAGCGTATCATGGAGAAGATCAAAGCCTTTTTTCGCAACAAGTGGGTCGGCTTTACGCTCGCCTCGCTCCTCTACATCCTTTGGTTTGTCGTCTGGACGGGCAACCTTTGGATGCTCCTGGGTCTGGTGGTGATTTACGACCTCTACATCTCGAAATTCATCTACCGCTACATCGGGCGTTATAACGAGGCTCTTTGTGAGCGCAGTTCGCTCTACCGCACCATCTACGAGTGGGTCAATGCCATCGTCTTTGCTACGGTTGTAGCCTCGCTCGTGCACCTGTTCATCTTCCAGATGTATGTCATTCCCACCTCCTCGATGGAGCACTCGCTCCTGGTGGGCGACTACCTCTATGTAAGCAAGGTGACCTATGGTCCGAAGATGCCCAACACCCCCGTAGCCTTCCCCTTCGTGCACCACACGATGCCCTTCTCGCAGACCAAGAAATCCTTCTCGGAGTGCATCAAGTGGCCCTATCATCGTCTGAAGGGGTTGCGCGAGATTGAGCGTGGCGATGTCGTGGTCTTCAACTTCCCGGCCGGCGATACGGTCCTCTTGGAGAACCAGGCCGTGACCTACTACGATGTGGTGCGCAGCTACGAGCAGGCACTGGGTGCGACGGAGGGTCGCAAGAAGCTCGCCGAGGAGTACACCATAATCAGCCGTCCGGTCGATAAGCGCGAGAACTACATCAAGCGCTGCGTAGCCATTGCGGGCGATACGCTCCAGATCGTCGATGGCCGCGTGCTGATCAACGGCGAGGAGCAGACTCCGATCGAGGGGGTACAATTCACCTATGTCGTGCAGACCTCGTCACCCCTCTCGGCGCAAGCCATGAACCGCCTCGGTATTACCGAGTTTTCGGGTAACGGCTCGGTCTATTATCTCTTCACGACCGCCGATCGCGCCGAGAAGCTGGCCGCTACGCAGAATGTAATTTCGGTACGCCGCTACCGCCACAGCCCCAACGCAGAGGTCTTCCCGCAGTGGAACGAGGTGCGCTGGAGTCAGGATGACTACGGCCCGATCTGGATTCCCAAGCAAGGGGCTACGATCGCGCTCACGGTGGAGAACCTTCCCCTCTACCGCCGCATCATCGAGGTCTACGAGGGTCATTCGCTCGAGGTCAAGGGCGAGGAGATTCTGATCGACGGCGCACCCGCAACGGAGTACACCTTTGCGATGGACTACTATTGGATGATGGGCGACAACCGCCACAACTCGGCCGACTCGCGTTTCTGGGGTTTCGTGCCCGAGGATCACATCGTGGGCAAGGCTTCGTTCATCTGGCTCTCGTTGGATAAGACCAATGGCGGTGTTCGTTGGGACAGACTCTTTAACAAAGTAAAATAGGGTGGAGGCAGATCTGTATAAGACCATCGAAGAGGCGGTCGAGGTGACGATGCGCGAACGGAGCAGCAAGTTCCTCTCGTTTATCTATCCCGTCGAGAACGAGGAGCAGATTCGCGAGGCGCTCGATGCCCTGCGCAAGCGCTACTTCGATGCTACACACCATTGCTACGCCTGGCGCTTGGGGCCGCGTGGCGAGCAGTTCCGCGCCAACGACGACGGCGAGCCTTCGGGCACGGCCGGCAAGCCGATCCTGGGGCAGATGCTCTCGCACGAGATTACCGACTGCCTGATTGTCGTCGTGCGCTATTTCGGGGGCACGAAGTTAGGCGTTCCGGGGCTCATTGCCGCCTACAAGGAGTCGGCAGCCAACGCCATCGAGGCGGCTACGGTGGTGGAGCGCACGGTCGATCGCCGCTTTACGATCGACTTTCCCTACCTGGTGATGAACGACGTGATGCGCGTCATCAAGGAGGAGCAACCCCGCATCGCCGGACAGGAGTTCGACAACCTCTGCACGATGCACCTCACGATCCGCGAGGGCAGAGCCGATATCCTGATTGAAAAACTGAAAAAAGCCGGAGCATCGGTCTCCGAAGCATAAATACATGGCACACGAAAAGTCGATCTATATCAAGGGGGCGCGCGTTCACAACCTGCGCAACATCGAGCTGGAGATTCCGCACGATAAGCTCATCGTGATTACCGGTCTTTCGGGTTCGGGCAAATCGACCTTAGCCTTCGACACGATCTTTGCCGAGGGACAGCGCCGTTATGTCGAGTCGCTCTCTTCGTATGCCCGCCAATTTTTAGGCAAGATCTCGAAGCCCGATGTCGATATCATCACGGGCATCGCGCCGGCCATCGCCATCGAACAGAAGGTCAATACGCGCAATCCCCGCTCGACGGTGGGCACCTCAACCGAGATTTACGACTACCTCACGCTGCTCTTTGCCCGTGCCGGACACACCTTTTCGCCCATCTCGGGCTGCGAGGTGCGTTGCGACAGCGTGGACGATGTCGCCACCTGGCTCATGGAGCAGCAGGGGGCGCGTGCCGAGATCACGGCACCCTTGCACCTCGGCGAGGAGCAGGGCCTCATCGAAAAGCTCATGGAGCTGCTCGCGGATGGTCTGATGCGTGTACACACAGCGGGGCAGACAATGCTCATCGAGGAGTTTCTGCCCACCATCACCGATAAGACCTCGGCCGAGGAGGTATTGATTGTCATCGACCGCCTGCGCGTTACGATGGATGACGACCTGCCGACCCGCATCCGCGAGTCGATTGCGCGTGCCTACTCCTACGGGCACGAGCGCTGCACGATTATCCTTAACGGCGAGAAGCACCCCTTCTCGGCCCGCTTCGAGGCCGACGGCATCGCCTTCGAGCACCCGACCGAGCACCTCTTCAGCTTCAACAACCCGATTGGTGCCTGCCCCCGATGCGAGGGCTATGGCAAGGTGACGGGTATTGATGAAGATTTGGTGGTGCCCGACAAGAGCCGTTCGATCTACGACGATGCGGTGGCCTGCTGGCGAGGCGAGACGATGCGCCGTTGGAAAGAGGCGCTCATCCGCAACGCCTACCTCTTCGATTTCCCGATTCACACGCCCTACTACGCCCTCACGGCCGAGCAGAAGCTCCTTCTGTGGCGTGGCAACGAATATTTCCACGGTCTGGACGACTTCTTCAGCTACATCGACAAGGAGCGCTACAAGATCCAGTTCCGTGTCATGAAGGCGCGTTATACGGGTAAGACGATCTGCCCCGAATGTGGCGGTATGCGCCTTCGCAAAGAGGCGCTCTATGTCCGCATCGGCGGCAAGAATATCGCCGAGCTGTGCGCCATGCCCGTCAAGGAGCTGATTCCCTTCTTCGAGGAGCTCACGCTCGACGAGCACGACCAAAAGATCGCCTCGCGCATGCTGACCGAGATCCGCAACCGCCTGCAATACCTGCAGGATGTGGGGCTGGGCTACCTGACCCTCAACCGCCTTTCATCGACCCTCTCGGGTGGTGAAAGCCAGCGCATCAACCTCGCCACCTCGCTCGGCAGCAACCTCACCGGCTCGCTCTACATCCTGGATGAGCCCTCGATCGGCCTGCATCCGCGCGATACGGCCCGCCTGATCGGGGTGTTGAAGCAGTTGCGCGATCTGGGCAATACGGTGATCGTGGTCGAGCACGAGGAGGAGGTGATCCGCGCTGCGGACTTTTTGATCGACATCGGCCCCGAGGCGGGTATCAACGGCGGCGAGGTGGTCTTCAGCGGTACGCCCGACCAACTCGCAGCCTGCACGCGATCGCTCACGGCCGACTACCTCACGGGGCGCAAAACGATTGCACCGCCCTCGGCACCGCGCGGCTGGAGCCGTTCGATTCGTGTGCGAGGCGCGCGCGAAAACAACCTGAAAAATATCGACATCGAACTGCCATTGGGCATAATGACCTGCATCACGGGTGTCAGCGGCAGCGGTAAATCATCCCTTTCGAAGGGGATTATCTATCCCGCACTGCACCGCCTGCTGAATGAATCGGGTGACAAGCCGGGCGACTTCGATGCGTTGGAGGGCGATCTGTCGCTCCTGCGCTCGGTCGAGATGGTCGATCAGAACCCGATCGGCAAATCGACCCGCTCGAACCCCGTGACCTACCTGAAGGCCTACGACGAGATTCGCCACCTCTACGCCGAACAGCCGCAGGCCAAACACACGGGGTTGGGCCCTTCCTCCTTCTCGTTCAACGTGGCCGGAGGTCGCTGCGAGGAGTGCCAGGGCGAGGGTGTGATCAAGGTCTCGATGCAGTTCATGGCCGACGTAGAGCTTGTCTGCGAGGCATGTGGCGGCAAGCGATTCAAGGATGAGATTCTCGATATCCGTTATCGCGGCAAGTCGATTTACGATGTGCTGGAGATGGATGTGGATGAGGCGATCGCCTTCTTCTCGGAGGATAAGAGCGCTACCTGCCGCCGCATCGTCGAGCGACTCAAACCGTTGCAGGATGTGGGTCTGGGCTATGTCAAGCTCGGTCAAAGCTCCTCCACCTTGTCGGGTGGCGAGAGCCAGCGCGTGAAGCTCGCCTCGTTCCTGGCAAAGGATGACTCGCGCGGGCAGATCCTCTTTATCTTCGACGAGCCGACAACGGGACTCCATTTCCACGACATCAAGCGCCTGCTGAAGGCCTTCAACGCCCTGATCGAGCAGGGGCATACGATTCTTATCGTGGAGCATAACATGGAGGTAATCAAGTGCGCCGACTGGGTGATCGACCTCGGCCCCGAGGCGGGTGACGAGGGGGGCAGGGTAGTCTATGCCGGTACGCCCGAGGGGCTGGAGGCATGCCCCAATAGTCACACGGGCCACTTCCTCAAACTACGCAACAAACTGTAAACGAAGTGGAAGAATTCACAACCTATACACTGCAGAATGGTATTCGCGGCATCCACCGTCAGGTGAAGGGTGCCGCCGTAGCCCATTGTGCGCTGGTCGTTGGAGCCGGCACGCGCGATGAGGCGAAGGATGAATTTGGCCTGGCGCACCTGACCGAGCACGCCCTCTTCAAGGGGACCGAGAAGCGTAAGGCGTGGCAGGTAAACTGTCGCCTTGAGAACCTAGGTGGCGAGTTGAACGCCTTCACGACAAAGGAGGATACGACCGTACACACCACGGTCCTCAAAGGGGACTTTGGCAAGGCCGTGGAGCTGGTCTCCGATATCGTCTTTCGCTCCACGTTCCCCGATCGGGAGCTCGAACGCGAGAAGGAGGTGATCATCGACGAGATCAACACCTACAAGGATGCCCCTGCGGAGCTGATTTACGACACGTTCGAAGACCTCCTGTTCGAGGGGTCGGAGCTTGGGCACAACATCCTGGGGCGCAAGGCTTCGCTGATGCGCTACACGGGGGATTCGGTGCGCCGCTTTGTGGATCGCACCTACACGACCGACCAGATGGTCTTCTCCTCGATCGGCAGTTTCTCGGCACGCACGGCCGAGAACTATGCCCGTCGCTACCTCGGCGACTTCAGCCCCACCTCGCGCCACTACGAACGCATCCGCACCGCACCGCTCGCAGCCCCCTTTGAGCGCACCATTACGCGCCACACACACCAGACACACTGCATCTTAGGCGGACGCGCCTACGAGCTGCAGGAGGAGAAACGTCTGCCGCTGTCGCTGCTTATCAACCGCCTGGGAGGCCCCTGCGCCAACTCGATTCTCAATGTCGAGGTGCGCGAAAAGCATGGCCTGACCTACAACATCGAGGCCAACTACACCCCCTACAGCGATGCGGGCGTAATGGCGATCTACTTCAGCTCGGATCACAACCACACGGACGACTGCCTGGAGTTGATCCATCGGCAGCTCGACCACCTGCGCAAAACCCCCTTCACGGCGCGCCAGTTGGCCATGGCCAAGCGCCAATTCATTGCCCAGATGGCCATCTCGTGCGAGAACAAGGAGAATTACATCCTCGGAGCGGGCAAGGCGATTCTCTCGCACGGCGAGATGGATACGATGGAGGAGGCCTACCGCAAGATTCAGGCACTCACGGCCCGCGACCTGCAAGAGGTGGCCGAGGAGGTATTCTGCAACCTTTCAAAATTGACTTTCAAATAGATGGATGCACTCGAACAATATATCCACCTGAACTCCCAGGCTGAGGAGGCACTGCTCACGGAGCTGGATCGTGAAACACATCGTCGCATGGTGGCACCCCGCATGCTTTCGGGCCACCTGCAGGGGAAGCTGCTCATGCTCCTAACGCGCATGTTGCGCCCGAAGCGTGTGCTCGAAATCGGCACATTCACAGGCTATTCCGCGCTCTCTTTTGCAGCGGGACTGGAGGAGGATGCTCTACTTCATACGATCGAGGTGGACGACGAGCTGGAGAGTCTGGCACAAAGCTACTTCGACCGCTCGGAGCACGGCGCGAAGATTCGGCTGCACATCGGATCGGCGCTCGACATCGCCCCGACACTCGGCACGGAGTTCGACCTGGTCTTTATCGATGGCGACAAGCGCGAGTATCCCGCCTACTACCGGATGCTGATGGGCGATAACGGAGGGTCGCCGTTGGTACACAGCGGCTCGTTCCTCATTGCCGACAACATCCTTTGGTCGGGTAAGGTCGTCGAGCCTGTAGCGCGTGGCGATCGCCACACGGAGGCGCTGCTGGAGTTTAACCGCATGGTGGTCGAAGATCCGCGGGTGGAGAATGTCATCGTCCCGATTCGTGACGGACTGAACCTGATCCGCATCAAATAAACAAGGCAACAATTACACACTAACGAACTGCTATACTATGAAGAAAAAGAGCCGCAAGTTATTGATTATTATCGGCGCGGTAGTCGGCATCCTCTTTGGTGCCGTCCTGCTGGGTATTTCGCCCCTGGCCAAATACTATGTCGAAAAACACGGCAAAGAGCTCATCGGCCGCCGTGTCTCGGTCGATCAACTCCGCTTCAACCTGCTGAACGGCAAGCTCCACATCGAAGATTTCACCCTCTACGAGGCGGATGAGAAGAGTACGTTTGTGGCGCTCGATCGTTTCTCGACCGATGTGAAGTTGTGGTCGCTCCTAAAGCGCACGATCAACATCAACTACATCGACCTGGTGCGTCCCGACATCCACATTACGCAGCAGGGTAGCTCGTTCAACTTCGACGATATGGTGGCCCACTTCCGCAGTGACTCGACCGCCGTCGAGAAACCCTCGACCGAGAAGAACCCCTGGATCATCGATATCGACTCGATCACGATCCGCAGCGGCAAGATGCTCTACGAGGATCGTCAGGTGGAGGCCAAGTGGGACTTCAATAACCTCAACCTCTATGTTCCGAGTGTCTATTTCGCGGGGCAGGACACCGATATCGGTATCACGCTCTCGTTTGCCGAGGGTGGCTCGTTGCACACCTCGCTCGCGTACAACCTCGAATCGAACGACTTCGACCTGAGTGTCGAGCTGAACCGATTGGCCCTTTCGACCGTCCTGCCTTACTTCCGCCAGACCTTCAATGTCTCGGCCGTGGAGGGTAATCTGACGGCCGATGTAAACCTGACGGGTAACCTGAGCTACATCATGGGCTTCAGCATCGCCGGCACGGCCGATGTCGAGCATTTCCGCCTGCACGACATGCAGGAGCGCGAGGTAATCGCCCTCGAGAAGGGCCATGTAAAGGTGGACAGCGTCGATTTCGTAAACAACTCGTTCCACTTCGACCGCCTCGCCTTCGAGGGCTTACAGGGTAAATATGAGCTCTTTGCCGACAGCACCAACACCTACACGGGGCTTTGGAAGGCGATTGAGGATCGTGGCGAGGAGGCCGATGCAGCCGTTTCGGTAAAGGTCGATTCGACCGAGCATGACCCCCTGAAGCTCTACATCCGATCGGCCGAGCTGAAGCGTAGTGCGTTCCACTACGCCGACCACACGCTGCATTGTCCCTTTGCTTACGACATTACCGACATCACGCTTGCCAGCCGTAACTTCGACCTCGATGCCATCAACCAACTCATGGGGCGCGCTACGCTGCAATCGACCGGCTCGGCCTCGCTGCGTTGGCAGGGATCGTTCAAAAGCCTGGCCAACCACAACATCACGCTCAACCTGGCCAACGTGGCGATGAAGGATTTCTCGCCCTATTGCGAGGCCTTCACGGCTCATCCCATTACGGGCGGTAACCTTACGTTCGAGAGCCAAAACATCATCACCGACTACGAGCTCAAGGGCACGAACCACCTCAACACCTACCAATTTGCCGTGGAGAAGAAGCTCAAGGAGATCGACCCGTCGGTGAAGTTGCCGCTCAAGCTCGGTGTTTACGTCCTGACCGACAAGCAGGGCCATATCAACCTCGACCTGCCGGTCAAGGGGCGCATCGACGACCCGGAGTTCTCCTACCGCAAGATCGTCTTCAAGGCGTTGGGGAACGTGCTGCTGAAGGTGGCCACGGCTCCCTTCTCGTTCCTCAAGGGTGGGGGCGACAAGGGCTTCTCGTCGATAGCCATCGAAGAGCCGCACAAAGCATCGTTCAACGCCGAGCAGTACGCTTCGTTTGACGAAATTGCCTCGACCCTGAAGGAGAAGCCCGAGATGCGCGTTACGCTCACGCAGCAGATCGACCGCACGGAGGCGGAGCGCCAGATGGCCCTCTATTCGCTCAAGGCGGCCTACTACAAGCAGGATCTGGGCGATACGACGATGCGCCTCGAGATGGTCGATTACGACAAGATCAACCAAATCAAGACCGGTTCGTCCGAGCTGGCTGCGTTTGCCGATGCGGAGCTTGCGAAACGCGATCTTTCGGCCAAGGGTAAGAACACCGAGGAGAAGGCCGTGGCACTCTATGGCGAGCAGGCCAAGGTGCTGGTGGATCGCCTGGCTACGATGCGCAACCGCGTACTGAACGACTACATGATCACCAAGCAGCAGGTATCGCCCGAACAATTCCGCATCGCCCCCTATGGCGCGGATTCGGTCACGATCACCAAGGGTCGCCACCGCTACACGATCTCGATGGAGCTCGAGGGCGAGCAGATCGAGCTCGACGAGGAGCCTGCGACCGAAGTGGGGGAGTTGGCAGAGCCCATCACGGACAGCCTGCCGTAACGCGCATACCTTATATATAAATAACATTTTTTGCGCTCGATACGACAAATTTCGCAAAAATGGTTATCTTTGTATAATTGGCAGAAAGACGTAACACAAAAACTATAACTACTATGCTGAAACTGAAAACTTTAATTTTGGGTGCACTGGCCATCGCCTTGGCAAGCTGCACCGCACAAAGCGAGGCTCCGACCTACGCACAGCGCATGGTCGAGTCGCACGGTCTGGGTGACTTCTATTGCAACCGCCACTACCAGGACAGCCTCTCGCACACGGGTTGGGACTACGTTTCGGGCCTCGTGGCCAACGCAGTTTTGAAGAGCTGGGAGCAGTACCCCGACAAGCAGTGCTACTACGATGCCGTGAAGGCCTTCGCCGACTTCTCGCTCAACGAGGATGGCTCGTTCATCAGCAACACGAAGGGTGGCAATGCCCTGCGCCCGTCGAACATCGACGACCTGCCGGCAGGTAACATCTACTTCACGCTCTACCGCACGGAGCTTGAGAAGGGTAACACGGTAGATGCCGAGCGCTACAAGGCCGCCGCCACGATGATTCGCAACAAGCTCAAGTTCGACCACTCGCGCATCGCGCCGGGTCTGCCGGGCGAGGGTGGTTTCTTCCACAAAGCGGTCTATCCCAACCAGATGTGGCTCGACGGCCTCTTCATGGGTTCGCCGATCTATGCCCAGTGGCAGTACAACTTCGGCACGAGCGACGAGGCCGACAACGAGGCTTCGTGGAGCGACATTGCACACCAATTCAAGACGATCCACCACTACACCTACAACCCCGACGTGCAGCTCAACTACCACGCCTGGTCGGCTACGCCCGAGGATCCCAACTCGTTCTGGGCACAGCAGGAGGGCGAGTACAAGGGTTGCAGCCCCGAGTTCTGGGGTCGCGGTATGGGTTGGTACTTTGCCGCCCTGGTCGATGTACTGGAGTTTATGCCCAAGGAGCATGCCGATTATGAGGCTGTTGTAAAGATCCTGAACGAGGTAGCCGCCGGTTTGGCACGTTGGCAGGATGAGGAGTCGGGTGTATGGTACCAGCTCCTGCAGCACGATGCTACGGTCAAGGCCGACAACGTGGGTGACACGGTAGAGGGTAAGACCTTCAACATCGGTGAGCAGCCCAACTACCTGGAGGCTTCGGCTTCGTGCATCTTCACCTACGCCTACCTGAAGGGTATCCGCCTCGGTCTGCTGGATGCCGTGACCTACGCACCCGTAGCCGAGAAGGCCTATGCAGGTTGCGTGAAGGAGTTTATCCGCGAGCAGGAGGATGGCACGATCGATATCGTCCAGAGCTGCGCTTCGGCAGGTCTCGGCCCCGCCAAGGACCACTCGCGCACGGGTACCATCAACTACTACCTCGCCGGTAAGGATGTTGGCCTGGCTCAAAACGAAGGCAAGGCCGTCGGTACCTTTATCCTCGCCTCGCTGGAGTGGGAGCGGAGATAGGGTAGAAATTAAGAATTAAGAATTCAAAGGGCGAGAAGGGAAAAAACCTTTCTCGCCTTTTTTTGCCCTTATCGCCCTTTCCTCCTCACTCACAAAAAAAAGGGGTTGTGGCGAACCACAACCCCCAAACTTAATTCTTAATTCTTAATTCAACTTCAGATCCTCCTTGATGGCCTCAATCTTGCCATCGAGCTGTGCCAGAACGGCATCGAACTCGGCCACCGAAGCCAGCGGAGCCTTCACACCGAAGTAGAACTTAATCTTGGGCTCCGTACCCGAGGGACGTACCGAAACGATCGTACCATCCTCGGTGAACCACTGCAGTACGTTACTCTTATCCTCCTCGATGGGGGTTACGGCACCCGTTACCACGTCGAGCGTCTCGCTCTTCAGGTAGTCGTTGATCTTCACCACCTTCGAGCCAACGATCTCCTTGGGCGGATTCTCGCGGAAATCAACCATCATCTTCTGAATCAGCTCGGCACCCTCCTTGCCCTTGCGGACAACCGATACGAGGCCCTCACGATACAGACCGTACTGAACGTAGAGCTCCTGCAGCCACTCGTAGAGGGTCTGACCCTTTGTCTCGAGTGCCCAAGCGGCAGCCTCGGCAGCCAACGAGCAGGCCGATACGGCATCCTTATCGCGTACAAAGTCACCGGCCAGGTAACCGAACGACTCCTCACCACCACCGATGTAGGTAGCAACGCCCTCGTTGTTGCGGATGATGCGGGCGATATACTTAAAGCCCGTGAGGCAGTCGTAGCACTTCACGCCAAAGTGAGCAGCCACGGCATTGGCCATCTGCGACGTTACGATCGTCTTCACAACAAACTGCTTGCCGTCGAGCTTGCCCAGCTCGGCCCAGCGCGTGAGCTGATAGCTCAGGATGAGGGCCAGGGTCTGGTTACCGTTCAGGAGCACATACTCGCCCTGCTTGTTGCGCAGCGCCACACCCAGGCGGTCCGAATCGGGGTCGGTAGCCAGCACGAGGTCGGCACCCTCCTTGGCAGCCAGCTCGATGGCCTTCATCATCGTCTTACGCTCCTCGGGGTTGGGCGAATCTACGGTCGGGAAGTTACCATCGACGATAGCCTGCTCGGCTACGACCGATACATTCTCAAAACCGAAGTTCTTCAGCGAGGCGGGCACGAGCTTCACACCCGAGCCGTGGATCGGCGTATAGACAATCTTCATATCCTTATGCGCCAGCACGCACTCGCGCGAGAGCTGGAGCGTGAGGATCTTGTTCAGGTAGATCTGGTCGAACTCGTCACCCAGGATGGTGATGTTCTCGGGATTCTTGCCCGTCAGGATCTGATCCACATCCGTAATCTTGGCCACCTCCTCGATGATGTTCTTATCGTGCGGAGCCGTTACCTGCGAACCGTCGGTCCAGTAGGCCTTGTAGCCGTTGTACTCCTTCGGGTTGTGCGATGCGGTTACCACAACGCCCGAGTGACACTTCAGCTCGCGGATGGCGAAGCTCAGCTCGGGGGTGGGGCGGAGGGCATCGAAGAGGAATACCGTGAAGCCGTTCGATGCGAAGATGTCGGCCACATGCTCCGAGAACTTACGCGAGTTGTTGCGGCTGTCGTGACCGATCGCCACGCGAATCTGCTCGCCGGCAAAGTTCTTCTTCAGGTAGTTGGCCAGACCCTGCGTAGCCATACCCACCGTGTAGACATTCATACGGTTCGAGCCTACGCCCATAATACCGCGCAGACCACCCGTACCAAATTCGAGGTCTTTATAGAAGCTTTCGATGAGCTCCTTCGGGTCATTCTCGATCAAATGTTTTACCTGCGCCTTGGTCTCGGCGTCATAGTTTCCGTCAAGCCACTGCTGGGCTTTCGCCAGGATCTGAGGATCCAATTCGTTTGCCATAGAGTTATAGGTTTTATTTATAGTTAAAAAGTACTCTCACACTTAATTTCTATATGCAAATATAAGAAAATATATTTGATTATTCAATATCAGCGACTTAAAATTTACGAACGAAAAATGGTTGTTTTTCTATATATAAAAAAAGATATTTTGCAAACGATTTTGGAGAATCTTTTTGCAAATTTATTCACAACTTTGCAGTACGAAAAAAAACAAAATTCGCCTATCCCCGAACCAATGATAAGTAACGTGCAGTCATACAGTGACATGTGGCAAACATGTCTGGACCAAATCAAGGCTCAGACCTCCTCCGAGGAGTTTGAGAAGTGGTTTCGTCCTATTGTACCGCTCACTTTCGACGGCACGAAGCTTCGTCTGCGTGTTCCGAACGAGAGCTACATCAACCAAATTGAGAAGAACTACCGCTCGCTGCTGCTGCCGATCATCATGCAGTGCTACGGTCAGCAGACGCAGCTCTTCTACTCGGTGCCCCGCCTGGGTGCCAACAACCCCTCGCCGACCGACAACTCGGATCCGGCAGTGCGTTTCACGACCCCCAGCGACACGACAAAGATACATAATCCGTTCGTAATTCCGGGCATTCCGCGCCGATTAAATATCGACCCGCAGCTGAGCCCCGGTCTGACGTTCGACTCCTTCATCGAAGGCGAGTGCAACCGCCTGGCCCGCTCGGCCGGTATGTCGGTAGCCGTATCGCCCGGTAACAACCCCTTCAACCCATTATATATATATGGTGATTCGGGATTGGGCAAGACGCACATCGTACAGGCCATCGGCCACGAGGTTCGTCAGCGCCATCCGGAGCTCTATGTGCTCTATGTTTCGATGAACAAATTCCAGGCCCAGTTCCAGACTGCCTACAAGCGTGGTGAGATCACCGATTTCATCCACTTCTACCAGATGATCGATGTACTGATCATCGACGATATCCAGGAGCTGACCGGAAAGCCGGGCACACAGAATGCCTTCTTCAACATCTTCAACCACCTCCAGCTGGCCGGCAAGCAGCTGATCCTCACGTCGGATAAGCCGCCCGTAGAGCTGAAGGATATCGAGCAGCGACTGCTCACGCGCTTCAAGTGGGGCCTCTCGGCACAGGTGCAGACACCCGACTACGAGACGAAGCTCAAGATCATCCGCGCCAAGGCCGAAAAGCTCGGTGCGCAGATCTCGGAGGAGGTCATTGCCTACCTGGCAGACAACATCTCGGCCAACGTGCGCGAGATCGAGGGTGCGCTCTCGTCGCTCGTGGCAAACGCCTCGTTCCTGGGTCGCAAGATCACGACCTCGCTGGCGAAGGAGATCCTGAAGGTCTATGTGAAACTCTACCAAAAGGAGATCACGATCGACCACATCATCAAGACCGTCTGCGAGCACCTCTCGATCGACTTCGATCGCTTCAACTCGACCGAGCGCACGCGCGAGATTGCACAGGCCCGCCAGATTGCCATGTACCTCTCGAAGCAGCACACGAAGGCTCCGCTGACCACGATCGGCGCTTCGATCGGTGGCCGCAACCACGCCACGGTGCTCCACTCGTGCAAGGCCGTGTCGAACCTCCTGGAGACCGACAAGCAGTTCCGCCGCACGGTCGAGGAGATCGAGAAAAAGGTCCTGGCCCAATAGACACACAAGCACAACACTTAAAGACGATAAAGGCGAAGAGTTTCTTCGCCTTTTTTATTGATTCTTTTTCAAGGGCTAATTTTGAATTCTAAATTTTGAATTCTAAATTTGTACTATGGATCAGCCCAAAATCGAACGCCTGCTTCGTCTGATGAAGCTCCTGACGGCCAATACGACCTACACGGTCGATCAGTTGGCCGAGCGACTCAACATGTCGCGCCGCACGATCTATCGCTACATCGACACCTTCCGCGATGCGGGCTTTGTGATTAAAAAATCGGGCGACTGCATCCGTCTCGACAAGGCTTCGCCCCACTTCAAGGATATCTCGCAACTCGTCCACTTCACCGAGGAGGAGGCCGTGATCCTGAAGTCGGCCATCGAGTCGATCGACGACACGAACCTGCTGAAGCAGAACCTCAAACGCAAGCTCTACGCCGTCTACGACAACAAAACACTGGCTGACACGGTCGTCAAGGGCAAAAATGCCCCCAACATCCGCAACCTGATCGAGGCCATCGAAGAGGAGCGACAGGTGATTCTGCACGGCTACCAATCGGCTCACGGCTCGGCCGTGCGTGATCGTAGGGTAGAGCCCTTCGCCTTTACGACCAACTATGTACAGGTGTGGTGCTACGATGCGGAGGATGGACGTTGCAAGCTCTTCAAATCGTCGCGCATCGGCTCCGTAGAGCTTACCGAGACACCCTGGGAGCACAAAGCCGACCACCGCGAGGGATTTATCGACATCTTCCGTCTGCATGGCGAGGCGGCACGCACGCGCGTACAGCTGGAGCTGGGTCTTTTGGCCTATAACCTCCTCGTCGAGGAGTACCCGCTCGCCGAGCGTGACCTCAAGCCGCTGGGCGAGGGGCGTTGGCTGCTCGACACGGAGGTAGCCGGCATGGCCGGTGTAGGGCGCTTTGTCGTAGGGCTGTTGGACGATATCCGCATCATCGAAAGCCCCGAGCTGAAGGCCTACCTGAAGGAATACATGGCTAAAAATGCCCTGTAAGCTAAAAATTCTCAAAAAAAATCGCATATTTTTATTTTGTGTCACAACCTGACGCAAAACCGCCGTTCCTTTGCATCGTGAACAACAGGTTAAACCACTTAAAACTTTGCAAAAATGGGAACTGCTTATCAAATTTGCTGCAAGCACTGCGGCACACGCTTCAACCACTCGGCCGACTCGGGCTTTGGTTTTCTTCCGATGTGTGTAGGTTGTGGTGACATGGGTGGCTACATCGAAACCGAGACCTCGATTCGTTGCCCGTCGTGCCACCGCCGACTCAACAACACCCCGAGGAGTTCAACGAACAGGTCGAGATGACCTACTCGTGGGACTAAATTAAGCCTCCGAGAGCAAGAAGTTAGGGATAGAATTTTGAATTTAAAATTTGATTTGCTACCTTTGAGGGTAAGTTTATCTTACGAAAACAGGATTGAAAAATAGATAAAACAAGATAGATTATGGCAGAGAAAACGCAAGTAAACCCCGACAAGCTTAAGGTCTTGAACGCGGTGATGGCCAAGATCGAGAAAGACTTTGGCAAAGGCTCGATTATGCGCATGAACAGCAACGAAGTGAACGACGTTCCGGTCATCCCGACCGGCTCGGTAACCCTCGACATGGCACTCGGTGTAGGTGGCTACCCGAAAGGCCGTATCATTGAGATTTTCGGCCCCGAATCGTCGGGTAAGACCACGCTGGCTATCCACGCCATTGCCGAGGCCCAGAAGGTCGGTGGTATCGCCGCCTTCATCGATGCCGAGCACGCCTTCGACAGCTACTACGCCCAGAACCTGGGAGTGGATGTGGATAACCTCCTCATCTCGCAGCCCGACAACGGCGAGCAGGCCCTCGAGATTGCCGACTCGCTGATTCGCTCGAGCGCGATTGATATCATCGTCATCGACTCGGTGGCCGCCCTGACCCCCAAAGCCGAAATCGAGGGCGAGATGGGCGACTCGAAGATGGGTCTGCAGGCCCGCCTCATGTCGCAGGCGATGCGCAAGCTCACCTCGTCGATCTCGAAGACGAAGACCGTCTGCATCTTCATCAACCAGCTGCGCGATAAGATCGGTGTCGTCTATGGCAACCCCGAGACCACGACGGGTGGTAACGCCCTGAAATTCTACGCCTCGGTGCGTATCGACATCCGCCGCGTATCGGTCATCAAGGATGGCGAGGAGCAGCTCGGAACGCGCACCCGCGTCAAGATCGTGAAGAACAAGGTGGCTCCTCCGTTCCGTCGTGCCGAGTTCGACATCATGTTCGGCGAGGGTATCTCGAAGATTGGCGAAATTGTTGATCTGGGTGTTGATTACGGTGTGATCAAGAAGGCCGGCTCGTGGTTCTCGTATGGCGAGAAGAAGATCGGGCAGGGTCGTGACTCCGTGAAGGAGCTTTTGAAGCAGGATACGGAGTTCTGCAACAAGATCGAGGCCGAGATTCGCGAGGCGATGAAGGCCGAGAAGGAGGCGCAGCGTGGCGCGAAAGCCGCCGCAGCCGAGGAGGAGTAACCTCCCGAAAACAAGATTAAAACAACGTCAGCTCGACCCGAAAGGGGAGGGCTGGCGTAAAATGGTTATAGAATGGGTTACACGGCCGAAGACGAACTATTGATCAAGGAAAAGTGGGACGACCTGCTCTTTTCCTGCACGAAGATCTGCAAGAACGACGAGGATTGGAACTTCATCAAACGAGCCTTTTTCCTCGCCAAGGAGGCGCACGCAGGTGTCAGAAGACGCTCCGGCGAGCCTTATTTGTTGCACCCGATTGCCGTTGCAAAGATCGCGGTGGACGAGATCGGATTGGGCATCAAATCGGTCGTAGCCTCCCTGCTGCACGATGTTGTCGAGGACACCGAGTACACGGTGGAGGACATGGAGCGCATCTTCGGCCAGAAGATCGCCTCGATGGTCGATGGCCTGACGAAGATGTCGGGCGTATTCAACGCCGACACCTCGGAGCAGGCCGAATATTTCCGCAAGGTGCTCCTGACCCTCTCGGACGACGTGCGTGTCATCCTGATTAAGATCGCCGACCGTCTGCACAACATGCGCACCCTGGGTGCCATGCCGATCAACAAGCAGATCAAGATCACGGGCGAGACGATCTACCTCTTCGCCCCGTTGGCTCACCGCCTGGGCCTCTACGCCATCAAGACCGAGCTGGAGGATCTCTGCATGAAGTATCGCTTCCCGCAGCAGTATGCCGAGATTAAGCAGAAGCTGGCCGACACGGAGGCGAACCGCCGCGAATATATCGAGAAGTTCTGCGCCCCGATTAAGGAAGCTCTCGACCGCGACAACTTCAACTACGAGATTGCAGGGCGCGTGAAGAGCGTCTACTCGATTTGGAGCAAGATGCAGCGCAAGCAGATTCCCTTCGAGGAGATCTACGATCTGTTTGCTATTCGCATCGTTTTCAAGTCGTTACCATTCCCCTCGGAGAAGACGCAATGCTGGCAGATTTACTCGACCATCACGGATATTTACACCCCGAAGCCCGACCGTCTGCGCGACTGGATCTCGATGCCCAAAGCCAACGGCTACGAGGCCCTGCATTCGACCGTCATGGGTCCCGACGGCGTATGGGTCGAGGTACAGATTCGCACCCAGCGCATGGAGGATATCGCCGAGCGTGGTTTTGCGGCCCATTGGAAGTACAAGCAGGCCGAGGGCGACGAGGACGAGTTCGACAAGTGGCTGAAGCAGATTCGTGCCGCACTGAACAGCCCCACGGAGAGCGCGGTCGATTTTCTCGACAACTTCAAACTTTCGCTTTACACCTCTGAAATTGTGGTCTTTACGCCCAAGGGAGAATCGCGCAAGATGCCTTTCGGATCGACTGCGCTGGATTTCGCCTACGATATCCACTCGAAGATCGGCAACAGCGCCATCGGTGCCAAGATCAACCACGAGTTGAAGCCCGTCACGACCCAAATTCAGAGTGGCGACCAGATCGAAATCATCACGGCCGACAACGCCAAGCCGAAGGCCGAGTGGCTCGATGTCGTCACCACAGGTAAGGCCAAGCAGGCGATCAAGAGTTTCCTGAAACGCGAGCGCCAGAACAACATCGAGCGTGGTATGGAGATGCTGGAGCAGAAGATGCAACAGCTTAACATTCAGCTCAATGGCCATGTGTTGCGCAAGATTATCCCTGCCTACGAGAGTACCACCAAGGAGGAGCTCTACACGAAGATTGGCGCCGGCATCGTCACGCTCGACGACCTGGAGAAGATCCTGAAGGAGAATTCGGGCCGTAAGCTGCTTAAATTCTGGACATTCTTCATTCCGCAGAAGAGGCCCTCAACCATCAGCGAAGAGCCCAAAGAGAGCGTAAAAACCGCCGAGAAAGAGGCTCAGACCCAACATTTTGAAGTAGCCGAGTGCTGTCACCCGATTCCGGGCGACAAGGTGGTGGGCTACCACGATCCGCTCACGGACAAGATCATCGTCCACAAGGCGACCTGCGACGAACTGAACCGCCTGGCTTCCCAGCACGGCAAGAACATCGTGAAGGACGAAATCCAGTGGTCGCGCCAAAAGGCGATGTCCTACCTCGTGACGGCCGAGCTGCGCGGTATCGACCGCAAGGGTATCCTGATGGAGCTGGCACGCATCATCAGCGGCGATTTCAACATCAATATCCGCGAGATCAATATCAAGAGCCACGCAGGCATCTTTGAGGGCAATTTGAGCCTCTATGTCAAGGACGTGGAGAGTCTGAATGCCGTGATGGACAAGATGCGCCAAGTGAAGGGCATCGAAAACGTAAAGCGCACACTATAAACAAAATAGGGGAGTATGGAAGATATTATTACCATCATTTGGGTCGTGCTTATCATCCTTGGCGCAATCACCAACGCCATTCATAAGCGCGCCACGAAGGAGACGGAGGAGGCCCAAGAGCCGACCGCCGAGCCCTCGCAGCGCCCTGTAGTGATTCGTGTGCCCGCTCCCGCGCCGGAGGCCCGTTCGATCGAATCAGAGTCGTTAGAGAGCCTCGAATCGCTCGAAACCAATTGGCAGCGCAAGCCTTTCAAACGACCTACCAAGCCGTTTAAGGCCACACAGGCGCATAAAAAACAGGCAACGCAACCTCTGACCAGGCTCCAGCCGAAGACCAAGGTAGAGCCCCAGCAGGAGGAGACGCACGAGCTGATGCGCGATTTCGACCTGGAGCGTGCCGTGGTCTATAGCGAGATCTTGAAGCCGAAATACCGGGAGTACGAATAAAACGTATCGCGTGTATGAAGCTCAAACAGCTCGTAAACTTCGAAGCGAAGTTTACAGACCTTCCGCAAGCAATCACAAACATTCAACCAAATAGAGCTATGGCATCCATTTTTTCACGCATCGTAGCGGGGGAGATTCCTTCGTATAAGATTGCCGAGGACGAGCGATTCTACGCCTTCCTCGACATCAATCCGCTCACCAAAGGGCACACGCTCGTTATCCCGAAGCAGGAGATCGACTACCTGTTCGACCTCGACGACGAGACGATAGGCGACATGATGATCTTCGCCAAAGGGGTTGCGAAGAAGATTAAACAAAATATCGACTGCAAGCGTGTCGCTGTGGTGGTTTTAGGCATGGAAGTACCGCATGCACACATCCATTTGATCCCCATAAATAGCGAAAAAGATGTCGATTTCCACCGCGAAAAGCTGGTTTTAACGCCGGATGAGTTCCGCGAAATTGTAGATAAAATCACGAAATAGGGGACTGTTTACAACTTTATAAGTTGCTGATTATAGGCCGAGTAGGTGTTTATTAACATCGCTCGGCCTTTATCTATTTAACATAATGTTTACGCAAATCCTTCGACAAAGAAATTTTGTCTGATAGGGTGTAAAAATTCCTTCAAAACACCGAATTTTCAATCAATTTTACATTTGTAATTACATTTGTAAATCTTCAACATCGGTAAATTTGACAGATGTAATTGCAAAAGTAAATTTTACAGGATGTTAAAAAGCTGTTAATTATACAAACGGAAAGTGGGGCAGTGGGGTAGCAAAATCGCCCAAATAACGCCTTTAGAGCAAAGTTCAAATATTAAATATTCGCAAACTACGCATTAAAAACCAGCGATTTACGAATTTTATATAAAGTTAAAACGATGCTTGCGCGATATTTAGGGGCAATTATTGCAATACCTGCAATAAACCAAGAAATATCACTATTTAAACGCTTAATATCAGTAACTTACGCAGTTTTATATAAAGTTAAATTAAGGAGTCGTTGTGGGGTTTAATTTTACCATATTACACTTTTGACAGATGTAAACTTTATCAACAACGATTAACATTTTACAAATGTGTAATTTTCTTGTTTTCCAAAAGAAAAGTTTTTATATTTGTAAAAAATTAGCCTTATGCAGCAAAAATTGCGTGATTTGATGACAAGCGAGCATTTGAAGTCGGGACAGCTCGCCGAGGCGTTGGGTATCAACCCTGCCGGAATTTCTCATATCCTGGCCGGACGCAACAAACCGGGCTTCGAATTGTTGCAGAAAATCCTACGTCGTTTCCCGCGCCTGAATCCCGATTGGTTGCTGCTCGATGAGGGGCCGATGTATCGAGAAGGGATGACCGCGCAGCCGAGCACGGCGGAACACCCCACGCCCTCGGTGGTCGATGCGCCTGCTTCGGCAACACCGAACGCTTCGCTCTTCGCGCAATCTGCCACCACGCAGGAGACGGCCCGACCCGTTACCGACAGCTCGGTTCAACAGGCGGTCGGGGCCCTGGCTTCACACAACGCCTCGCGTGTCGCCCGCATCGTCATCTTCTACGACGACCAAACTTTCGAGAGCTTCACACCGAACAGATAAGCGCAAAGAGATTTGCGTTTTTTTTTATTCAACACGCAAAGCGGTTTATCGAGCACGAGCGCACCGCAAAAATCGCGTTGTTGGATGATCGCGTATTTTCGCGTATTTCGACCGAGTGATCACGCCGTTTTCAAATACGCGATTCTCGGAGGGTTAAAATTTCAGCCTTTTTCGCAAACATTCCTGCTTTATCACACCCAAAATTCCCCAAACACCTCTATACAACTCCCCCACATCCCGCTACAAAGATATGAAATAATATTTATATTATGTTAAATCGTGTGCGGGTGGGTAAACCTATACTATAGGTGGCTGGGGATTCGTGGGAATGCGGGAGTGTTGGGTATCTGTGAGGATGTGGGAATGTGGGAAGCGGGAAGCGGGAAGCGGGAATCCGGGAATCCGAGAATCCGAGAATGTGGGAATCCGTGATGTGCAGTGCGATACCGTGTTGTGTTGTGTCCAGCCGTGATGTGATGTGCTTTTTCCCGTTTCGTCATCCTGAGCAAGGGCGAAGGATCTCTCGCATGCAGTCGGTCGCAACAAAGATTCTTCGAGCGACCTGCAAAGAAAACAAAGCCTTGGTTTGCGATTTTCGCAAAGAGTTACTACCTTTATGGTCAGTAACACTCACCACATCGGCAACGCGAGTGCGCCGTAGTGGTCATAAAACAAGCAACCAACAACACAGAAAACAAAGAACAAATACATATAACTAATTGAGCTTTAGCTCTTATTCTCGACTTCAGAAATCCGCCAAATTTCATTGAAATCCAAATGGGAATAAGTTTTGAAAGTTCACGCCTCTTGGCGTGGACTATTCGTACTTATACATTTGGATGGGTCTTGGCGGAACCTCTGGAGCGTGTAAGCAAACGAGTAGTTTCACGCTTTTTTGTTGCAGTAGGGGCAAAGCCGTACAAGCTACTACCCTACCATGGCCAACCAAAATCTCGCACAAGCCAAGAGTGCCAAGAACGACGAGTTCTACACCCAATACCACGACATCGAAAAGGAGGTCAATGCCTATCTCGAATTTGACCCCAACACCTTCCGCGACAAGGTCGTCTTACTGCCGTGCGACGACCCCGAATGGAGCAATTTCACGAAATATTTCGCCCAAAACTTTGAGCGATTGGGGCTTAAACGACTTGTCAGCACCAGCTATGCCCCCGATAGCAAGTTGATTAAAACCGCCTATCAGCCAACCCTTTTCGAGAGTAGCGCACCGCAATTCGATGCTTCGAAAACGCAGGTCAAGGGCAAAATTTTCATCCTCGACAAGGACAAAACGGGCGATGGGCGCATCGATGTAAACGACCTCGAATGGCACTATTTGGAGGGTGACGGCGATTTCCGTAGCAAAGAGATCACGCGTCTGAGGGATGAGGCCGACATTATTGTTACCAACCCACCCTTTTCGCTCTTCCGCGAATTTTTGGTCTGGATTGTCGAGGCCGACAAAAAGTTCCTGATAATCGGCAACATGAACGCTATTACCTATAAGGAGGTTTTTCCGTTAATCAAGGAAAATAGAGCATGGTTAGGAGCTACGGGCTTTGTTACTGATATGGTATTTGGCGTACCGAAAGGGTTTCCTGTAAAAGATAGTGATAGAGCAAAAGCTGCAAAATTAGGCTATATTGGGGATTATACTCGATTGGGTAATTCTTGTTGGTACACCAACCTCGACCATGGCAGGCGACATCAGCCGTTGCCGTTGATGACGATGGCCGATAACCTTAAATTCAGCAAGCACAAGGAGATCAAAGGCAAAGCCGCCTACGACCGCTACGATAACTACGATGCCATCGAAGTCCCCTATACCGATGCCATCCCCTCGGATTATGAGGGAGCAATGGGCGTTCCTATCTCGTTTCTCGACAAATACTGCCCCGAACAGTTTGAGATTATAGGTGCAACCGAAAGTGAAGGGAAGGGGTTCTCAAATGGATTATGGGATAATCATTACAAAACAACTCAACCGCTCGTTGATGGAGAAAGAATATATAAGCGAATTTTCATCCGCAAAAAGCAATAACCTATGAAGACTACCCTACTGACCGAAATCACCGTGCGCGAGATTTGCGACGGGTTTGTCTATAACGAGTTTGAGGGCAAGGGGTTGTTCGGCCTCGGAGGTCGGCTGACGATTCAACCCGAATACCAACGCAACTACATCTATGCCGACGGCAAGAAGGATGTGGCAGTAATTGAATCGGTGTTGAAGGGCTATCCGCTTGGCCTCATCTACTTCAACAAGGTGGCCGAAAATCGGTTTGAGGTGCTCGACGGACAGCAACGCATCACAAGCCTCGGCCGTTATCTGACGGGGAAATTCGCCATCAAGGACGACAACGACATTCCGCAGTATTTCAGCGGATTGGCCGAAGACCTGCAACAAAAGATTCTCGACACAAAGCTCCTCATCTACGAATGCGAGGGAACGGAGAGCGAAATCAAGGAGTGGTTCAAAACCATCAACATTGCCGGTATTCCGCTCAATGAGCAGGAGCTACGCAATGCTATCTTTTCGGGGCCTTTTGTGACCCGATGCAAGGAGGTATTCAGCAACAGCAACAACGCCAATATTCAGAAATGGAGTGCCTACATCTCCGGTACGGTCAATCGCCAAGACTACCTGGCGTGTGCACTCGATTGGGTCAGCAAAGGCCACATCGAACACTACATGAGCCAACACCGCTACGACACGACAATCGACGAAGTAACGCGCTATTTCAACACGGTAATCGATTGGATTTCATCGGTTTTCTTGGATGTAGAATCCGAGATGCGCGGTTTGGAGTGGGGACGACTCTACGAAACCTACCACACAGCGCCCTACAATGCTGCTGCGATTTCGCAGCGCGTACAGGAGCTCTATGCCGACCCCTACGTCAAGAATCGCAAAGGGATTTTCGAGTATCTGCTGGGCGGAGAGGTGCAGACCTCACTGCTTTTAGTGCGTGTCTTTGACGAGGCAACCAAAAAGAGTGTCTATAAGCAACAAACCCTGCAAGCCGAGCAGGAGGGTATCTCAAATTGTCCGCTCTGCGCCCTCGGTCACGAGGCCAATCGCACCAAGATTTGGAAAATCGGCGATATGGATGCCGACCATGTAACGGCCTGGAGCAAAGGCGGAGCTACGGATATTCACAACTGCCAGATGCTCTGCAAATCACACAACCGCGCCAAGGGGAATAAATAAAAAAACGAGGATATCCGACAAGTCATATAAACATGAAATTACCCCCGCCAGAGATACATCTGACGGAGGTATTGGGTTTATTAGAACTATGCTATAAAGTCGTATAACAAGAGCTATTTTTAGGCTTGCGAAGTCGTTGAAACCGGAGCATACTAAGCGTATGTGAGGATTGCAACGGCAAGCGTAACGACAAAAGAGCCTTGTTAGGCGGCTTTATCTACCCTATTATTTATTCGGCTTATAATCAAACACATCATCGAGCTTCTCCCAGTCGGCGTTGGTGACTGTGCCGCGGATGCCCTTGTAGTTGAAGATCATCTTGCCCTCGGTTTTCATGCGGATCGTGCAATCGACACCGCTACGCTTGAAATCGGCATCGCCCAGGTTCTGCTCGCGGAACCACTTATACTCCGTGCGGGCGCGGTCCGAGAGTTTCGAGGGGACGAAGCGCATCAGGCGCTGGAAGGTGCGGAGCGAAATGGTAAAGTTCATCGCGCTATTCGTTTTACTCTCTACGCGGATCGTCGTCTGGGGCGTAGCGGCAAAGAGGGCCGTGGTCATCACGACCAGCAGAAGGGTCGAAAGGATTTTTTTCATCTTTATTCGGCTTTAAGTGTTGTACAAAACTACGCACTTAAGGCGAGAAGTGCAAATTTCACACGAAATTTTGTATCTTCGCAGCGTGAAACGATACCTTATATATATAGCCGCACTCCTCCTGGCGGTGGGTTGCACTACCCCACCTCCGCAGCCCACCGAGCCGACGATCTACGTCTCGATTGCGCCGCTGCGTTCGCTCGTGGAGGCGATCACGGAGCAGGATTTTCCGGTCGAGGTGCTCGTACCGGCAGGGGCTTCGCCCGAGAATTTCGAGCTTACACCCAAGCAATATATCGCCCTGAATGAGGCGCAGTGGATCTTCTCGACGGGGCTGATCACCTTTGAGACTACCCTGCTCCACAAGCTCCCCGAAGGGGCGCGAATCATCGACCTGAGCCGTGGCATCGAGCTGATTGCGGGCACCTGTTCGCACCACCATCACGGCCACGCGCACGCGCACGGCGTGGATCCCCACACCTGGACCTCGCCCCGCGCCCTGCAGCTAATGAGCCGCACGATTTACGAGGCGATCCACAACGAGCACCCCGACTCGGTGCGTTATACGCAGAATTTCAACCGTTTGCAGGAGCGCTTGGAGGCACTCGACCGAGCGATTGAGGCGCAAATCACGGCATCGGGCGTGGAGCAGTTTATCGTCTACCACCCTGCCCTCACCTACTACGCGCGCGACTACGGGCTACGTCAAATTTCGATCGAGGAGGAGGGCAAAGAGCCTTCGGCCAAGCGCCTGGCGGAGCTGATTCGCACGGCGCGCGCGGAGGGGATTCGCACCGTCCTGGTGCAGCACCAATTTCCCCGTTCGAGTGTCGATGCGGTGGCCGACGACATGGAGGCCGAGGTGGTGGAGTTTGACCCCCTGGCTGAAAACGTGATCGAGAACATTGCGCACATAACTGATCTAATTACCCGAAAATGAAACTCTTAGAGCTACATAACGTCAGCGTCAGCTACGAGGGTTGCGAGGCCCTGCACGAGGTCAATCTCACGATCGACTCGGCCGACTTCTTGGGCGTAATCGGCCCGAACGGTGGTGGCAAAACGACCCTTGTGAAGGCGATTCTGGGGGCTGTGCCCTACGCGGGAAGGATCGACTACGCGCCCGAGCTCTTCGAGCGTGGGGAGCGGCTCATCGGCTACATGCCCCAAATCACGGAGTTCGACCGCGACTTCCCGATTTCGGTCGAGGAGGTGGTTTTGTCGGGGTTGCAGGGACGACGCGGATTTCGTCACCGCTACACAAAGGAGGATCGCGCCAAGGCGCGTAAACTCCTGCACGACACGGGATTGGAGGAACTTACAGGCCGTCCCATCGGCGAGATTTCGGGCGGTCAGATGCAGCGCGCACTGCTTTGTCGCGCCATTATCTCCGACCCGCGCCTGCTGATTTTGGACGAGCCGACCAACTTCGTGGATAACCGCTTCGAGCATGAACTCTACGAGACACTGCGCGCGCTGAACGAACGGATGGCGATTCTGATTATCTCGCACGATGTGGGCACGATCACGAGCCTTGTGAAGGAGATCGTCTGCGTGAATCGGCATGTGCATCGCCACCACTCGAATATCATCACGGCCGAGCAGTTGGAGAACTACCACTGCCCGATCCAGATCCTCACGCACGGCCATGTACCCCACACCGTTTTGGCACACCACCCGGGCGACGGATGTTGCGAATAGGCAGAGAGCCCAAAGGCAAAAGGCGAAAAAGGCAGCCAAGGGCAGCTAAAGGTAGCTAAAGATAAGACAACGAAAAAGGAGGGTATGCGCCCTCCTTTGTTGTAATACTGAAAATTGCTTGTTGTGTGCAAGAAATGATTTTCCGCGAAAGTCGCTATAAACGAGCTATTTTTAGGCACACAAAAGGCGAAGAGCGCAGCATACTGAGCGTATGTGAGCATCTTCGCCTTGTAGTGTAACGACAAAAGAGCCGTTTAGAGAGGCTTTCGTCTTACTTGGCCTCGTTAATCGCCGACAACTTCTCAAACAACTGACCAAAACCCTCGGCCATCTCACGACGAAGAGCGGCATAGTGCTTGCGAACGAGCGACTTATTGTGCGGCTCGGCGGGGTTCATTGCCTTCTTGAAGAACTCGTTGCGCATCTCAACGGCCTCCTGCATGAGGTTCATAATCTCCTCCTCCTTCGAGGGCTGGAAGCAGATAGCCATATCGCAGTCGAAAACGACCTCCTCCAAGCAGTAGTCAATCTGCTTCTTGAGTACTCTTAAATTTGCCATGATATTTTTGTGTTTTTAAGTGTTTCTATCATGCAAATATAAGAAATTCTTTCTAAAATCCAAAGCTTTTATAAAAAGGTTTGACTACGAGGCAGAACTTATCGCCCGAACTTAAAAATCGACCTCACTGCCGGGCATAGCGACAATAATGCCGAGCGTTTCGCTCATCAGCAGCTCATCGCAGCAGGGATCCTCCTTCGAGGGGACAACCTCCTCTTCGACAAGCACTACCACCGCTTCGGGGGTCGGTTGCGGCCGCGGGGCAGGCTTAGGGGCGAGCTTCGTGCGCGTTTCAACCAGCTGACCCTCGCAGTATTTCACATCGACCTCGACACGGCGCAGGGGCGGAAGTGCCTCACGGGCCAGGAATTGCCACACGGCAGGGAGCTGTTTCAGCGCTGCCTGCTTCTCGGCAGGGGTATGGTTGCCGTCGAGAATCTTCAGCGCCTCGTCACGCCCCGCCACGGAGGATTGGGCCAACTGCTCGCGCACAGCACTCCAGGGGGCAATCTCGCCACCCAGCACCACCCGGCACCCTTCGGGCAGGGCGTATTGCTTCACGACGTAGTGTTTGAAATTCGTGGCGCGTTGGTTGGCCAGTGAGCCGTTGAGCTGCGCAGGACCATCGGGCGAGGCGTAGCCCATGATGTGGATCGCATCAACCCGATTGAGCGAATCCTTCAGTCGGTTCATCAACTGCGTGAGCTCTTCGAGCTCCTCGGGATTGTCGCCCATCGTCTTGTTGAGTTGGGCGCTGCTGATGGCGTAGTGCATCGCATAGTCGGCCTCCATGGGGGTTGTCACGCGGTAATTGCGCACCGTTTCGGTCGAGCTCTTCGTCTCGGAGAGGAGCACCGAATCGGGCTTTGAAAGGGTGTGTTGGGCCTCGGCCTGCAAGCTCCATGCGAGGGCCACCGAGGCAAGGATCAAAGGATAAATCTTTTTCACGATACCGGAATTTTAGGTGATTCTACCCCACCCAGCACGCAAGAAACGTACCACAAAACGGCAAAACGGGTCTGCCGAATCCCTTTCCTGATCGGCAGACCCGCTTGTGTCGGGCTTATGCAGTTCGCCTTACGCGCCTACTCCTCCTCGCCCTCGGTCGGCAGCTCAAACTTCGTGAAGCCGGCCTTTACGAGGATATTGAACCACGAGAAGCACTTCTTGATGTCCGAAACATGTACGCGGTCGCGGTCATACTCGGGCAGCACCTCGGCAAAGGCGGCCTGCAACTCGGCAGCCGACGACTTGTGGCTGATAGCCTCCTTACCCTCGGTCTTCTCGTAGATGCGTGTGAAGACATCGGCCAGAGCGATATCATCCCCCTCGGTGAACATCGAAATCTCCGTCAGCGCGCTCACACGCGAGGTGGCCGAAGCGTTCATACGCTTGCCATCGAGGAGCGACTCCACGATCACGCCACGCTGCGACTGTGCAACATATTTAAACAAGCCGGGCTGGCCCGAAATGGCCAAAATCTCTTTCAATTCCATAGTTTTAATGCTTATTTTTCGTTTTTAACATGAATATCCAATTGCGGGAAGGGGAAGCGGAGGCCGGCCTTCGGCAACTCCTTGTAGAAGCGCTCGTTATACTCGAAGAAGACCTCCCAAAGGTCGGAATTCTTCACCCAGGCGCGCACCGTGAGGCGGATGCAGCTGTCCTCGAGCGCATTGAGCCATACGACCGGAGCGGGCTCTTTCAAGATGCGTTCGTCGGCCGAAAGCATCTCCAAAATCACGCGACGAGCCACCTCCACATCATCGCCATAGGAGAGCGCAAGCGACCAATCGGTACGGCGTGTCGTAGCGGTCGAGTAGTTATCGATGATGCCCGTAGCGATGACATTGTTCGGGATGTAGATCGTCTGGTTGTCGACGGTCGTGATGACGGTCGAGAAGAGTTTAATCTCCTGCACCGTACCCGACTGTCCCTGTGCCGTGATGTAGTCGCCCACGCGGTAGGGCTTCACAGCCAGGATCATCACACCACCGGCAAAGTTCTGCGCCGTACCACTCAGGGCCATACCGATAGCCAGCGTGGCGGCCGAGAAGATGGCGATGAGCGATGTGACATTCACACCGAGCGTCTGCACCACCACCAGCACCAGGACGAGAATCATCACGACACTCGCGGTGTTGCGGATGAAGGGACGAATCGAGATATCGACCGCCTTGCGCTCGAACATGCGATCCATCAGGCGCAGGATGCGACGAATCAGCCAGCGACCCACAAAGTAGAAAGCCAGGGCAATAAGGATCTTCACGAAGACCCAAATCGCCTGCTCGGCCAGGTGCGACATCATCTCCTGCATATCGAGATTCATCAACTTCTCGATCGATTCGGCCAGGCGCTGCTTCTGCACACTATCGGGCAGGATCAACGGCTCGGTCGTCTCGGTTTGTGTATAGAGCAAAAACATGGTTGCGGTTTTTGGGGTTTTACGCTGCAAAAATAGCTAAAAAAAAGAGAAGTTTTTTATCTTTGTGTGATATTTACGTTAAATGCGGATTGAACGACCTCACTACAACATTCGCCATGCACACCACGCCACGATTTCGGTTGCTCGTGATAACGATCCTGCTGCTCCTTCAGGCTTGTGACAAGGGGTACGACTCGCCCACCTCACACGGCGAGGAGTTGATCGTCAGCACGACCCTTGCCGCGCTCCGCTCGCGCTATGCGGGCCAAAGCATCCGGATCGAGGAGGAGCTGATCGTAGCGGGCCGTGTCACCTCGTCGGATCAGGCCGGCAATTTCTACCGTTCGCTCATCATCGAGTCACACGATGCGGCGGCAGAGCTGATGGTGGGTCTTGACCACCTGCACAATGACTATCCGATCGGCACGAAACTCTATGTACGGTTGCAGGGGCTGACCGTGGGCGAGCAGCGCGGCGTGTTGCAGATCGGTCATGAGGCCGACCCCGCATCGGGCTTCGCGGTGGATTATCTCCCGTCCAAAGCTGCCGTGGATCAACACATTGTCCGCTCCTCAGACCCCATAGCCGAGCCGATACCCCTCGACTGCACGATCGCACAATTAAGCCCCGAAATGGCCGGTCGGTTGGTGCGTATCGAAAAGCTGACATACCTCAGTGACGAGGAGCCGCAACCCGCCACCTGGCGTGGTGAGCACCTCTTTTCGGACCACGACGGCCACTGCATCGAGATCTTTGTTCGTCACTATGCCGACTTTGCGGATCGGCTGATTCCTGCTCGTCTAACCGCCCTAACGGGCATCCTGCAATGCACAACCGCACAAGATGGATCGCTCCGTTATCAAATCAAGCCTCGCGATGAAGCGGATCTTGTACCTTAATCTGTTGGTGTGTCTGCTCCACCTGACGGCTTGTAACGAGGCCACCTCGATCGATCCGACCCCGACCGAGCTACACTCGATTGCCTACCTCAAAAGCCTCGGCAGGGAGTCCACCACAACGATTCGGCAGGTGGTACACATCGCCGGTACGGTGACGGCCAACGATGTGCTGGGCGAGTGGAATCGGCAACTTGTCCTGGAGGATCCATCGGGCGGCATCACCCTCTCGATCGAGGATCGGGAGCTCTATCGTCGCTACCCGATCGGAGCGCGGCTCATCATCAGTTGCAACAGCCTCATGCTCTACAACTACGGCGGCCGCATCGAGCTGGGAATCGAGGCCGATGCGTATGGTCGCACGGGACTTGATGCGGAGGCCGAAGCCCGCCACATCCTCGCCGTAGAGCCATCGGGAGCACTGCCCCTGCCACATGTCACGAAGATTGAGGAGTTCACGCCCCAACTCGTGGATTGCTACCTGCGTATCGACCACCTCCACTTCACGGAATCGGGGACTTGGGGCGTTATCAACCCCGATGGCGAGGCGCAATACACCGAACATACCGTTGAGGATGACAAGGGACAAACCCTCACGGTACGCATCAGCCCCACCGCCCACTATGCAAACGAGCCTCTACCCGAAGGTAAAGGCTCGCTCTATGGTATTTTGGACTATTTCAACGGCTCATACGCCCTGCGCGTAGTCCATTACGGAGTCGATTTCCACTAACTTTCTACTCCTGCAGTGCCGACCAAAGCATATCTTTCAGGCGCTGCACATTCAGACCCGCCACCGACGAGATAAAGACCGAAGGAATCCCCTCGGGCAGGTCGGCTTTCATCTCCTCGATCAGCTCCTCGTCCAGCATGTCGCACTTCGTCACAGCCAGCAGGCGCTGCTTATCGAGCAGCTCGGGGTTGTATTGGGTCAGCTCGCCGAGCAGAATCTCATAATCATTTTTGATATTATCCGAATCGGCAGGCACCATAAACAGGAGCACCGAGTTACGCTCAATGTGGCGCAAGAAGCGCGTACCGAGCCCCTTACCCTCGTGTGCACCCTCGATAATACCCGGAATATCGGCCATCACGAACGACTTGCCGTCGCGCACCTCGACAATACCGAGGTTCGGCTCGAGGGTCGTAAAGGCATAGTTGGCAATCTTGGGCTTGGCGGCCGAAACGACCGACAACAGGGTCGATTTTCCGGCGTTGGGGAAGCCCACCAGACCGACATCGGCCAGCACCTTCAGCTCCAGGATAAAGGCACCCTCGTCGCCCTCCTCACCGGGCTGGGCATAGCGCGGTGTCTGGTTCGTGGCGCTCTTAAAGTGCCAGTTACCCAAACCGCCACGGCCACCCTGCAGGAGCACCAGCTGCTCGCCATGCTCCGTGACCTCGCCCACGGGGACAATCTCCGTCTCGCCCGTCTCCTCATTCTCCACAAGGCGCTTGGCCACCGTGCCCAGGGGTACGGGGATGATGATATCCTTGGCATTCTTACCCGAGGCACGCGCACCCGAACCACACTCGCCATCCTCGGCAAACTGGTGGCGCTGATATTTAAGGTGAATCAGTGTCCAATATTGACGATCGCCCTGCAGGATGATACTGCCACCCTTACCGCCATCGCCACCGTCAGGGCCGCCAAAGGCGACAAACTTCTCACGACGGAAGTGGGCCGAGCCTGCTCCGCCATGACCCGAACGGGCAAATATCTTTACATAATCCACGAAATTCGATCCTGCCATAATCTGCTATTTTTTTGAGCGATGCAAAGATAATACTTTTTTTCGCTTTTTCCTAAAAGCGCCAACTTACGTTAAACGAGAGGGTTCGCGGCGGGGCGTAGAGGTAGCGCGACGGTTGCGGTACACGCCAACTCCCCGTATCGGCTCCCACGCGCATCGAGCGCATCGACTCGTAGCCATAAGCGATCTGTTCACGCCCCAGGAGGTTGTTGGCGTGGAGCGAGAGGAGCAAGGCATGACGCGCGAAGTAGAATCGCTTATAGAGCGAAAGATCGAGCGTCAGGGCATCCTCCAGGCGCTCCTGCGTGGTAAAGAGCCGAAACGCCTCCTCGGCTACCCCGTTTTGGCGCGCCACGCGATCCGTGCGCCTGAGCAGCGAAGGATCGACATACCGCCCACCTGCATAGCCACCCGAGAGCGCCACGCCCCACCCTTTCGGGGCGTAGTAATTGACCGTCAGGGCGGCTGTCAGTTCGGGAGCACCGCCCACGCGACAATCGCGCATGTGGCTCACCGCGTCTTCTTCAACAAGCTGATTATCAGCATCTGCAAGCACCGTCACCAGCGGATCGCGCACATAGCGATTCACGCCCCACGCGGCGGCAGCCGTCACCGTCCAGCGATAGGCCGGCCGCCACTCCAAAGCCCCCTCCACGCCGTAGCTTATACGGCCGATGCCCTGCACCGAGAGGTCGGCATAAAGTCCGGCCAAATCGTCAAAATAGCGACGGCTCTCCACCCCATCGAGGCGCAGCGCATAGTAAGCCGAAAGCTCCAAATCGAACTTTTCGTAGCGCCTACGCAGGCGAATCTGGGCGGCGTGATAGCGCTCCGTTTGCGGGTTGAGGATTGTGCGGTTGTTATAGAGCGGTTGCACGAAGAGTTGCTCCACCCGGGGCAGTTCGGCACCCGTAGCCAGGTTAAGTTCCAGATTCATCAAGGGCGACACGGCCCACGAAACGCCCGCCTTCAGGCGATAGGGCGTATAGCTCACGGCACGGCTCGGACCATACGAGCCACTCCCTGCAAAGAGCTCTTTTTCATAGAATCCCTCGCGTTGTGCCTCGCCACGCCCCACCTCGGCAGCCACATCCAGGCGCAGGCGGTCACTCTGCCACGCCGTCCGCAACCACAGGGTCGATTCGAGGCGGCGGAGGGCATAATCATACCCGAAACGGTCGCCCTCGAAGATCTTGCGCGAGGGATCTTTCAGGTTGTTCTCCAGCAGGTTGCGGTAGCTATCGTCGTCAATGAGGTATTGATCGATATCGACCAGATAATCAGCGCCAAGCAGGTCGTTCATCTCCTTGTAATGGCGCGTACGATCCCAATCGAGGCGCACCCCATAGTCAAGCGTTGTGCGCGCAAGGCGGGTCGTAAAGGATACGCGCGCCTCGGCACGCATCGGAGCCTCGACACGATCTTCCAGCGCATAGATTGCCTCGCCATCTCCCAACCTGTTTTGTACAATCAGTTCGTCCCAAGCGATCTGCGTATAGCGGCTATCGCCTGCCAGCCACGCCTCCTCCGCAGCGCGATCGGCCGTGTAGGAGGGCATGTAGCGATAGTTATCGGGGAGCGGTGTGCGGGCATCGTACCATCCGAGCGCACTTTGCCGACTTTTGCCTGCCTGAAAAGCGAGTGCAGCGCGCAGCGTGGTCGAAGCACCGAGCGATTGCTCCCACTCCCCCACCACAAAGGGCAGCCACTCCCCTCTTTCCCGCGCCGAGCGCACCTCCCCCTGCTGAAAGCCCCAGGCAGGGTTGTAGTAGGGATCGTCGGTCAGCGTGAAGGCCTCCTCGGTCGAGGCGGAGCGCAGGCCGCGATGCGACACGGGAAGGGCGGCAAAGAGGGTCAGTCGGCTTCGATCGCCCCAAGCACGCGAAAGGCGTGCGCCAAACGTAAAGGCATGGGTATAAAGCCCCTCGATGCGGGCATCACGTCCCAGGCGGCCATCCACCACAAGGCCCGTCTGCCAAGCGCCCAGGTCGCGGTGCATCCTGACCGTAGCACCCACGCGGTAGTTGCGATCCGTCAGGCGCACCGTTGCCTCATAGGGGTTGAGGGGCAATGCCTCCGTGAAGCGATACTCCTGCACACCGCCCACACGCCCCAGGCTTTGCAGCCCCATCGCTGCACCTGCCGCCGTAAACTCCTCGCCACCTAGGGCACGAATCGCCCGTTCGTAACGATAGTCGAGCCTTAAGCCGTGCAGCGTACTCTCCTCGCCTCGGTAATTCTCGCCCCGTCGGGCAATCGTCACGCGCGGCAACGCATACCGCGTAACGCGACCGTAGAGGTCATCGGCAAGCTGAATGGCCCGATAAAACAACAAGGAGTCGGAGTACGGCTCTTCGAACCTTAACTCCGACTCTTCGTAGGGGTAATAGGGCTCGTCATCGGGCATTTGAGCAGCCACCATCCACGGCAACATGCTCAATATCAAGCCCAACAACCAGCGCATAATCTCACATTAGATACGGCGTAACACCTCGCACAGCAGATCCCAGAACTTGGGCACGGTGGCAATCTCCAGGCGCTCATCGGGCGAGTGGACACCGCGCAGCGTAGGACCGAACGAGACCATCTCCAGCTCGGGATACTTCTCCAAGAAGAGGCCGCACTCCAGACCGGCGTGGATGGCACGCACCTTCGGCTCGGTAGCGAAGAGATCCTTATAGGCATTTACCGTAACCTCCAACAGGCGCGACTGCGGATTGGGATTCCAACCCGGGTAGCCATCCGTATGGGCCACATCGGCACCTGCCAACGAGAAGACCGACTCGACCATCTGTGCCACATAGGTCTTGGCGCTCTCGACCGACGAACGCTGCGACGAGGTGACAACAATCGTCTCGTCATCGACAAACTTCACCGAGGCCAGATTCGTCGAGGTCTCCACGAGGCCGGGCATGGCAAACGACATCGAAATCACACCGTTAGGCACACCCACCAAGGCGTATATCAGCGCATTCTGCGTCTTTTCGTCGAGTACGCGATCCACCTCGGGCATCTCGTTGATCGTAATCTTAAAGTTCGGCTCACGGAAGCGGAACTCCTGCTCCATATCGGCAGCAAAGAGACGATAGCGCTCCTCGAACTCCGCCTTATACTTCGTCGGCACACCGAAAATGGCATAAGCCTCACGCGGAATGGCGTTGCGCAGGTTACCACCCGAGAAGTAGCTCAGGCGCAACTCGCAGCTCTGCATGCCCTCCCACATCAGGCGCGCCAACGTCTTATTCGAATTGACGCGACCCTTGTCGATATCGTCGCCCGAGTGGCCACCCAGCAGGTCCGATACATCGACGCGGTAGAATACATAGTTCTTCGGCGAAGGCACCATCTTGGCGTGGAACGTGGCGATCGTGTCGATACCGCCGGCACAACCGATAAAGAGCTCGCCCTCATCCTCCGAGTCGAGGTTCACGAGGTATTTGCCCGTCAGCATCCCCTCGCCCAGCTCGAAAGCACCCGTCAGGCCGGTCTCCTCATCCACGGTAAAGAGCGCCTCCAGCGGACCGTGAGGCACCGTCTCATCGAGCATCAAAGCCAGCGCGGCAGCCATACCGATACCGCAGTCGGCACCTAAGGTCGTACCCTCGGCCTTCACCCAGCCATCCTCGATGCGGGTGCGAATCGGATCGTTCTCGAAGTCGAACTCCACATCCGAGTTCTTCTCGCAGACCATATCCATATGCGACTGCAGGATGACCGTCGGATGCTCCTCCATCCCTGCGGTGGCCGGCTTGCGCATCACCACGTTGCCGATCGCATCCTTCTTATACTCAATGCCATGCTCCTTGGCAAAGTTTACCAAAAAGTCGATAATCTTACCCTCCTTCTTCGAGGGGCGCGGCACGCGCGTAATGGCATCAAACTGTTCCCAAACGAGTTTGGGTTCAAGATTCGTAATCGTTGACATCTATTAATCGTTTTATGTTTATTCTATCTGTTCACGCTTGGCCTGGCAGTTCCCGCCGCCGTTGGCGTCGTCTGCAGATTTTACCCACCCCCACTTCTTGCTGATTGCAAACTCAACGCAAAAGCGGTTTCTTAAACCGCCCCGCCTTAGGCAGGGGCTTGGTCGCTTCGCTCCCTTGGGTGGTGCTAATATCGGTCACAAAGATACACTTTTATCTATAAACCGACAATCAATCGGCCACTTTGCGGTACTCAATCACAACGGTTTGGCCGTTATACTCGTATGTGCTCGATAAATGACGAATAAAATCAGGCTTCGTCTGATCGTCAAACCACGCCTCTACAACCAATCGACCACCCTCGCCCGGATTCCAATGCGGCGTGAAGATATTTAATTTTCGATTATTGCTGATATTCAGCTTTTTGATTTGGCAACTCGAGCAATCGAACTCGGTCAATTCCGCGTTTCCACCCATATCGATTTCGCTGATCGGATTCCCCTCGCAGTGAAGCAATTGCAGTTTCGGATTCTGCTTTACATCCAATTTCGTCAAAGCGTTAACACCTACATGCAACCACTCGAGATTGGGACAATGATCAACCGCCAAACTCTTTAACTTACCTTGTAGAGCGACCAGGCGCTCGAGCTTCGTGCAGGAGGATATATTCAACGCACCAAGCGACGAGTTCTGCCCGCAATAGAGCCACCTGAGCTCCGGACACTGACTAAAATCAAGGGACGAAAGTTTGTTATTGGTAATATAGACCCACTTCAGGCAGTCATTCGCGCCAAACTGCACCGAGCTGAGTTGATTTTGTTCCAACGACACCTCTTCGAGCAACGGATTACGGCTTAAATCGACCGAGGTGAGTTTGTGGCAATCGCAACGCAACTTTTTCAACGACTCGAAATATTCGATACCGCGCAACGATGTAATCGGATCGTAGGTAATCAACAAATCACCATAGACGAAATCAATCTTTTCGATTTTGCGCACATCGGCACGAGTAATCCGCAAAGCATTAGCAATCAGCTTGTGGCGCTGAAGCTCCTTTGCAAAATTCGCATCAATGTGTGCTGTAATATCCTCCGTATAGTCAATTTCGGGCTTCGGTGTCGGCTCCTCCTCCGAACCACCCTCACTGCAGGCCACAAAAGAGACAGAGAGCATCAAAAGCCACATCAGCATCACTCTTTTCATCACTATCGGTTATTAGAAATACATAGAATAGGTAGTGCAAAAATAGGATAATTTCCGATAAATTCCTACCTTTGCGCGTGAATAATAAAAAGGTATATGCACAAATCAGGCTTTGTAAATATCATCGGTAATCCGAATGTCGGCAAATCGACCCTCATGAATCAGCTCGTGGGCGAGAAGCTCTCGATCATCACCTCCAAGGCGCAAACTACCCGTCACCGCATCATGGGCGTTGTTTCGGGCGAGGATTTCCAGATCGTCTATTCCGACACGCCGGGCATCCTGAAGCCCTCCTACAAGTTGCAGGAGTCGATGATGAAGTTCGTCACGGGTGCTCTGACCGATGCCGATGTGATCCTCTTCGTGACCGACACGGTGGAGGAGTCGGAGCGCGCAGCCGAGATTCTTACGAAGCTCAAAAAGACCTCGATTCCGGTCATTGTGGTCATCAACAAGGTCGATTTGTCGAACCCTGCCGACCTCGAAAAGCTGGTCGAGAAGTGGCACACGGAGCTGCCCGAGGCACGCATCATCCCCGTATCGGCCAAGGAGCAGTTCAACATCGAGCCGCTCTTCAAGACGATCCTCGAGCTGCTGCCCGAAGGCCCCGCCTACTACCCCAAGGATACGCTCACGGACAAAACCCTGCGCTTCTTCGCCTCGGAGATTATCCGCGAGAAGATCCTCAAATTCTACGATAAGGAGATCCCCTACTCGTGCGAAATTGCCATCGATAGCTACAAGGAGGAGCCGACGATCGACCGCATCTCGGCCACGATCTATGTCGCCCGCGACTCGCAGAAGGGCATCGTGATCGGCCACAAGGGCGAGAAGCTGAAGAAGGTGGGCAAGGCGGCCCGCGAGGATATGGAGGCCTTCCTCGACAAGAAGGTCTTCCTGCAGCTCTATGTCAAGGTCAATGACGATTGGCGCAACAACGACCGCGAGCTGCGCCGCTTCGGTTACGAACTCGAATAATAAAACCACCCCAAGACCCGTTTTAGTTCCAAATGCAACTTTTCAGACGACTCCTTTTGGCGCTCCTGCTCCTCGTGCTTACGACCGAGGTATCGGCGCAGTACAACCGAGAATATTTCTTCTGGGTGGGTCGTCGTTGCATGATGAACAACGACTACCAGGAGGCCATCCGCACGCTCAACACGCTGCTGCGCTTCGACGAGGAGGCCTTCGAGGGGTATTTCCTGCGCGGCATTGCCAAATACAACCTCGACGATCTGTTGGGTGCCGAGGCGGACTTCACAACCGCCATTCGGCTCAATCCGGTCTATACGCAGGCCTACACCTACCGCGCCATTACACGCTCACGATTAGGTAATTACGACGATGCCTTGCAAGATTTCCGCGAGGCGATCGACCTACGTCCCGACCTCCCGGGGCCCTACTACAGCCGTGGCGTAACGCGCCTCCTGAATCAGCAATTCGAGGAGGCCATCGCGGACTTCGACAAATTTGTGCGCCACGAAAACAAGGTGGCCGATGCCTACATTTGTCGCGGATTGAGCTACCTGCACCTGAAGGATACGCTGAAGGCCTACGAGGATTTCGAGCGTGGCATTCGCACCAACCGCGAAAGCCCGAACGGCTACAACCGTCGCGGTGCGCTCTACCTGCAGCAGCAACGCTTCAAGGAGGCCGAGGAGGATTTCAATAGGGCGATCGCCTGCGACTCGACCTACCTGCTTTCGTACTTCAACCGTGCGCTGGTCTACTCCGACACGCACCGTCCGATGGCTGCCCTGGCCGATTTTGACAAGGTGATCAGCCTCGACTCGACGAACTCGCTCACCTACTTCAACCGCGCCATTCTGCGCAGCAACATCGGCGATTACAACCGCGCGCTGGAGGATTACGACAAAGTGGCCCTCTACTCGCCCAATAATGTCTTGGTCTACTACAACCGCGCCAATGTACACGCCCAGCTGGGTGAAATCGAAAAGGCCATTGCCGACTACACGTCGGCCATCGAGCTCTACCCCGACTTCGCCAACGCCTACATCTATCGCGGACGACTGCGTGCCCTGCTGCGCGATCAGAAGGGTGCCCGCAGCGACCAGCAGACGGCCCAAAAGAAGATTGCCGCCTACCGCGACCGTCTGAGCGACAGCACCTACTCGATCTATGCCGACACGACGCAACATTTCGATAAGCTGCTCTCGTTCGACAGCAAGTTTGCCGGCTCGTCGTTCAACCGCATCACGGCGCAAGGGGGTGCGCGCGAGGAGATGCGCCTTTTGCCGCTCTTCAAATTTACGCTCATGCAGCCCGACTCGGCGGTGGGGATGAAGCGCTACAACCCGAAGCGCCTGGAGGATTTCCTCAAGCGCATCGACAACCGCTATCTTGCCCTCTCGTGGCGCGACTCGTCACTGCCGGCCGATACGCTCGTGATGCTCGACAAGGAGTACACGCGCCAGATCAACGTGAGCGATCCCTCGTGGGTGGATCTCTTTGAGCGCGGTATCTCGCAGTCGCTCATCAAGCAGTACACCAACTCGGTGAACACCTACACCTCGGCCATCGAGCTCAACCCCTCGAATCCGTTCCTCTACCTGAACCGTTCGACCACGCGGGCCGAGATGATCGACTTCATCTCCTCGATCGACAATTCGTATCAGCGCATTACGATCGATTCGGATCCGGCAAACCGCCTGCACAACAACTCGAAGCGTACCTACAGCTACGACGAGGCAACGGCCGACCTGAACAAGGTATTGAAGCTCTACCCCGACTTCGCCTACGCCTACTACAACCGCGCCAACCTCAGCGCCCTGTCGGGTGACCTGCCGGCGGCCTACGAGGATTACACGCGCGCCATTGAGCTCAATCCCCACTTTGCCGAGGCCTACTACAACCGCGGTATCGTGCAGATCTTCATGAAGGATACGCGCAAGGGATGCCTCGATATCTCGAAGGCGGGCGAGCTGGGCATCCGGGAGGCCTACGAGGTGCTGAAACGCTATGCACCGCTGAATGATTAAACGACTAAACAAACTTAAATTCATAAAAACTATGACGCAAACTTTGACACAAAAAATGAACGACAAATGGTATCTTCGTTGGGGCGCGCTGTTTCTCATCGCCTCGATGATGTTCTTTGCCTACATGTTTGTCGATGTGATGTCGCCGCTCAAATCGCTCATTGAGCAGGAGCGCGGCTGGGACAGCTCGACCTTCGGAACGTATGCCGCCTCGGAGTACTTTCTGAATGTCTTTGTCTTCTTCCTCATCTTCGCCGGTATCATCCTCGACAAGATGGGTATCCGCTTCACGGGTCTGCTGTCGGCCTCGCTGATGGTACTCGGTGCCTGCATCAAGTATGTAGGTATCACGGATTGGTTCCAGACCACCGAGTTCTGCGCATGGCTCGGCTCGTGGTGGACTTCGTTCCCTGCAAGTGCGAAGGTTGCCTCGCTCGGCTTCATGATCTTTGGTTGCGGTTGTGAGATGGCCGGTACGACCGTCTCGAAGGCCATTGCCAAGTGGTTCGAGGGCAAGGAGATGGCTCTCGCTATGGGTATGGAGATGGCCATCGCCCGTCTGGGTGTATTCGCCGTGATGTGGCTCGCCCCGATGGTTTCGGGTTGGTTCGATCAGTCGGTCGTAGCCCCCGTAGCCTTCTGCACGGTGCTGCTCATCATCGGCCTTTTGAACTATGCAATCTTCGTGCTGATGGATCAGAAGTTCGATAAGCAGTTGATCGCCTCGGGCGAGAAGAAGGAGGAGACCTCGGAGGAGGAGTTCCAGATCAAGGACCTGGGCAAGATCTTCTCGTCGAAGATGTTCTGGCTCGTGGCACTGCTCTGCGTGCTCTACTACTCGGCCATCTTCCCCTTCCAGCGCTACGCTCCGAACTTCCTGGAGGTGACGCTCGGTATCGACGCTGAGTCGGCAGCTCGTCTGTTCAGCTGCTTCCCCGTGCTGGCCATGTGCCTCACGCCCTTCCTCGGTGCGTTGCTCGACTTCAAGGGTAAGGGTGCTACGATGCTGATGGTGGGTGCCGTGATTATGATTGCCTGCCACCTTTCGTTCGCCTTCCTGCTGCCGATGTTCCCCTCGAAGGGTCTGGCTCTGCTGTTGGTGGTTACGCTGGGTGTTTCGTTCTCGCTCGTACCCGCTGCCCTGTGGCCCTCGGTACCCAAGATCATCGACTCGAAGATTCTGGGCTCGGCCTACTGCGTGATTTTCTGGATTCAGAACATCGGTCTCTGCCTGGTGCCGCTCCTGATCGGTACGGTACTCGATGCTACGGGTAGCTATGTTGCGCCGATGGTCATCTTCTCGTCGTTTGGCGTGCTGGCCTTCATCATGAGCTTCTACCTCAAGATCGAGGACAAGAAGAAGGGTTACGGCCTAGAGCTGCCGAACATCAAGCAGTAAGTTGAAAATTGAAAGTTGAGAGTTGAAAGTTAGCTCAACAAAAAGGGAGATAGTCACCGGTTTGACTATCTCCCTTTTTGTTGAGCGGCTGAAAGCACGACAAAAAAACTTTCAACTCTCAACTTTCAACTTTCAACGCTACTTTACCATATCATACACCGCCATCAGCTTCGAGCACATCTCCTCCCACGAGAATCGTTCGCGCTCCGTGAGGCAGTTTTGGTGGAAACGCTCCATGTTGTCGCCCTGCCACATCTGCTCGATCTTCTCGGCAATCGATGAAGGTGTAGGCCGGCAAAGGTAACCCACCTTGCCATCGGGTACGATCTCCTTCAGGCCGCCCACATCGGTCACAATCATCGGGGTCGAGAATTGGTAAGCAATCTGCGTCACACCGCTCTGCGTGGCCGAGCGATAGGGCAACACCACAAAGTCGGCCGCCGAGAAGTAATCCCCCACCACCGAGTCGGGAATAAAGCGATCGTGCAGAATCACCTCATCCGAGATCCCCTCCGCTTCGATCAGTTTATGGTAGGGCTCGGGGGCGGTATAGAACTCGCCTGCCACGATCAATTTGCGCCCTGCGGTCTTCCCAGTACGCTTCATCGCGCCCCACGCCTTGAGCAGCAGATCCAACCCCTTATAGTCGCGGATCAGGCCGAAAAAGAGGGCGTAGCGCACCTTCGGATCCAACGCCAACCGATCGCATGCCTCTGTACGATCCACACGCTCGCCAAAATTCTCAAAGCGCGGATGGGGCGAGAAGAGGGCCGGAGCATCGGTATAGTCGCGCAGCTGACGATAGACCTCGTCCGACATATAGACAAAGCCATCGACCGAATGGAGGAAATAGCTATTGCAGGGGCGGTCGATCAGGTGGTGCTCATGCGGTTCGACGTTATCGATCTGGCACAAGACCTTCGTATGGCCGTTCTTACGCGCCAGGCGGGCAATCGCACCAAAGCAGGGGGCCATGAAGGGGGTCCAATACTTCATGAGGATAAAATCGGGGCGCTCACGGCGCAACATCTGCCCCACACGCCACCAATTCAGGGGATTGACGGTAGAGACCTCGCGCCGAATCTTCAAATCTTCGGGGGCGGGGGTGGTAACCGTCTGGCTCTTGCCCGGAAACAACAGCGAGGGGTATTGCAAGGTAAAGGTGCATAGATCGACCTCGTGTCCATCGCGCTGATAGACACGCGCCATGGTCTGCATAATCGAAGCTAAACCACCGCGATAAGGGTGTGCCGGGCCAAGAATCGTGATTTTCATAATGTAAAGATATGAAAAAAAGAGGATTCCGCAACGGGATTCCTCTTTTTTTATCGTCCCAACGAATGTGCTACAACCAGGCGAGTGCCGCGCGAACACACGGATTCTCGACCGTCGAAATCTCAAATAGGAGGCGACCCTCCTCCTCTTTGGTCGAGATGGTCAGCACCTCGCCCAGCACGGCCTCGTGCAGGAAGTGCAGATCGAGGCGGAAGGGACGATCCTCGGCAATAGCCTCCACGGGGAGGTGGTCGAAGATCATCTCAACGTAGCGAATCGTGTTCATGTGGCGGTTGAAGTCGATATCGCTGTAACGCACCGTGTGGCGGAACTCCTCGCCCTCCGTCACACCACGCAGGCGGCACGGTGCAGCGCAGGGAGGCTCCTCCTGCACCATATATTTATCGTGTACATCGGCCGTAAGGGTCAAATCGACCGCCGAGCGCGTATTGACATTGAGCATCGCCCACTGCGAGGTCATCTTGGCAAACTCCTTACCATCCTCGTCGTAGATGCGGAAATTTCGGGTCGAAAGCAGGCGGTTGTAGTCGCTGATCCAGGTTTCGATCTCGTAATCGGAGTACTGCTTCGGGCGGAAGGCCACCTCGATCGCCATGCGGCTCAAGACCCAGGTATGGTCATCCTTCTCCATATCGACATAGTCGAAGCCCTTGTTGTGGGCATCGGCTCCGGCGGCATTGAGCGCCGACATGATCAGCGCGGGAGATTTCAGGCGCGAGGTAAAATCGAGGCTCTGCGGCTCGACCTTGTAGGTAAAGTATGCTTTGTCTGCCATAATCGTTTGCTTGTTACGGGAACAAAGATAGAAAAAATTTCCGATTATTTGGTATAAAACACCTTGTCGTGTCACGAATATTATCGAAAAACAATAAGTTTTGTTTGTTTTTCGGACTTTTTCGTTATATTTGCATCAACAAACGAACACTATGCAAAACAAAACGACCTATCTGAAGCGCCTGCTGGCGATCTATGTTACCTTCTTCGTGGTGTTGATCGCGGGTCTGGCGTTCGATGTAGCTCCCGGATTCCGACAAGGGCTGGAGGCCGGTACGACCATGGGGCGGGATCTGAACGCACAGCTCAACCAAACTACCCCACAGAGCAGCTACATGCTGTTTAATTGTCCGCTCCGTCAGCCTGATGCCGTAATGTTCGAAACGGCCGACTCGATCCGTCAGGTAACGGCTTTTCCCTCGACCATCACCTTTCGCATCACGGAGCCTGCCGGCAACCACTCGATGTGGTGGTATGCCTTTGCGACGGTGGGTGGTTCGCCCTGGGTCTATTGGATGACGGTAGCCGCCTCGCTGGCCTTCCTGGTCATTATTGTTCTCATGTGGCTCATCATTCGCTCGGTGCGCCGCTCGATCCGCGAGGAGATGCCGCTCGCGAAGAGCAACGTATGGCGTTTGCGCGTAATCGCCCTGCTGACGATCTTTTCGGAGCTTTGCAACAGCCTCTCGAACTGGATGATGAATCACCGTGCAGCCGAGCTTGTTACCGACACGGCCTACGCGGTAAACACCGCCTTCCAATTCAACTACTCGACGCTCATCATGGGTCTTTTGATCCTCTTTGCGGCCGAGCTGACTGCCATTGGGCGCGACCTGGGCGAGGAGCAGAAATTGACCATCTAAGTTCTACATACTACCATGAAAAATAATACGTTAGCATATTGCAAGGGGGGGGGTGAGCGATGGCGATAATTATCAACATCGATGTCATGATGGCCAAGCGCAAGATTTCACTCGGTGCGCTTGCCGAGCGTGTCAATATCACGCCCGCCAACCTCTCGATCCTCAAGACGGGTAAGGCGAAGGCGATCCGTTTCTCGACCCTCGAGGCGATTTGTCGGGAGCTGGATTGTCAGCCCAGCGATATCATTGAGTATCGAGCCGAAGAAGAACTTGATAAATAAACATTTTACACTTTAACAATAGGTTATGAGAAAAATCACTTTATGGATTGCAGCTGCGCTCTTTACGGTGAGCGCCGCCGCACAGGGGTTCAACCCCATGCAGCCGATTCCGGAGGATCAGGCTGTCCGCAAGGGTACGTTGGAGAACGGCATGACGTACTACATCCGCCACAACGAGAAGCCGAAGAACCAGGCCGACTTCTATATCATACACCATGTAGGCGCGATTCAGGAGGAGGAGAACCAGCAGGGTCTGGCCCACTTCCTGGAGCACATGGCCTTCAACGGCACGAAGAACCTGCCCGGTAAGCAGGTGATCGAGTACCTGGAGACGATCGGCGTAAAGTTCGGTGCCAACCTGAACGCCTACACTTCGTGGGACGAAACGTGCTACAACATCTCGGATGTGCCCGTACAGCGCGAGGGCGTGATCGACTCGGCCCTCTTGATTCTGCACGACTGGTCGCACTTCATCGCCCTGCAGCCCAAGGAGATCGACTCGGAGCGCGGTGTAATCTCGGAGGAGCTGCGCACGCGTGACAACGCACAGTGGCGTTCGACGATGAAGATGCTCCAGGCGCTGGGGCAGGGTACGCGCTATGCCGAGCGCAACCTAATCGGTTACCTCGACGGTCTGAAGGGCTTCAAGTACTCGGATCTGGAGGATTTCTACGCTGCTTGGTATCGTCCCGAGTATCAGGCCTTAGTGGTTGTAGGTGATATCGACGTGGATCAAATCGAGCAGAAGATCAAGAGCCTGATGAGCGACATTCCCGCCTCGCCGGCCGATGCCGCCAAGAAGGAGGTAATCGTCGTGCCCGACAATGAGCAGCCCATCGTCTCGATCTACACCGATCCCGAGATGCAGGCCTCGCAGGCGCAGATCTTCATGAAGTATCCCGCCCTGCCGAAGGAGGCAAACAACACGATCTACGCCGAGATGCTCGCCATCATGCAGCACTATTTCGCCTCGATGGCTGGCGACCGTCTGCAGGAGATTGCCATGAAGCCCGATGCTCCGTTCCTCGGTGGTCAGATTGCCACGGGCGGTACGATCGGCATCATCCCCACGCTCAGCGCCACGGTAGCTGCCGTAGCCACGAAGGATGGCGAGCTGGCCAAGGGTTATGAGGCCATCATGACCGAGGTGGAGCGCATCCGCCGTCACGGTTTCACGGTCGGTGAGTTCGAGCGTGCCCAGAACGATCTGATGGCCAGCGCCGAGCGTGGCTACAAGAACCGCAACGACCAGCAGAACCGCTACTATGTAAACCGCTACCTGGAGGCCTTCCGTTCGAACGCGGCTATGCCCGATGCCGAGACGGAGTGGCAGTTAGACTCGATGCTCATCAAGAGCCTCAATGTGGAGGTAATCAACCAGCTGGCTCAGCAGGTAATCATGGACAAGAACCAGGTGATCATCATCAACTCGCCCGAGAAGGAGGGTGTAGCCGTGCCGACCGAGGCCGACATCCTCGCTATCCGCGAGAAGGTCGCAAAGAGCGAGATTGCCCCCTACGAGGATAACACCGTAAAGGAGCCGCTGATCGCCGAGGGTACCGTATTGAAGGGTTCGCCCGTGAAGAAGACGAAGATCGACGAGGCCTACGGCACGACCGAGTGGACGCTCAAGAACGGCATCAAGGTCGTCGTGAAGCCCACGACGTTCAAGGCCGACGAGGTGATGTTTGTTGCCTCGGCCAAGGGTGGTGCTTCGGTGCTGACGGACGAGGAGACGATCTACGCAGAGCTGCTGCCGGCCATCTGCCAGATGTCGGGTGTTGGTAAGTTCTCGCGCATCGAGTTGCAGAAGCAGCTCTCGGGCAACACGGCCCATGTAGCTGTCAATGCCTCGACTTACAGCAGCGGCATCTCGGGTTCGACCTCGCCGAAGGATATCGAGACCCTCCTGCAGCTCGTTTACCTGCACCTCACGCAGCCCCGCTTCGACGAGACGGACTACCAGACCGTGATGAACATCGTCAATGCCCAGGTTGAGAACCTGGAGAGCAACCCCGACTACCTGATGCAGAAGCGCACGACCGAGATTGCCTATGGCAACAACCCGCGCCGTCAGGAGCTCTCGAAGGAGATGCTTGCGAAGTACAAGTTCGAGGATCTGGCTCCGATCTACAAGAAGCTCTTCCCCGATGGCAACAGCTTCACCTACTACTTCGTGGGTAATGTTGATATGGAGGTGCTGAAGCCGCTCGTGGAGAAGTACCTCGGTTCGCTGCCCGTCTCGAAGAAGCCGATGACCTTCGTGGATGACAACGCCGACTATGTGAGCGGCATGGTCGATGAGACCTTCCGTACCGCCATGCAGCAGCCGAAGGTTTCGGTACGCTACATCTTCTCGGGTGACGTGGATTACACGATGCAGAGCCGTGTCAATATGATCTACCTCACGCAGGCCCTCAACGCCCGCTACCTGGAGTCGATCCGCGAGGAGAAGGGTGGAACGTATGGCGTACAGGTTTGGGGCTCGCTCTCGTACATCCCCACGCCCACCTACGAGATGAACATCCAGTTCGACACGAACGATGCAATGGCCGACGAGTTGTGCGAGATCATCCTGAAGGAGATTGAGGAGATCGCCGCCAACGGTCCGAAGACGGAGGATGTAGAGAAGACCCGCGAGTACCTCCTCAAGGAGTGGACCTCGAGCCTGGAGAAGAACCAGAGCTGGGTGGGCTACATCACCTCGAAGTGGACCAGCGGTCTGGATCACCTCGCCGAGCAGGAGACTACGATCAAATCGACGACCAACGCCGACATCCAGGCCTTCGCCAAGATGATCCTGGAGAATAAGAACCAGATCAAGGTCATGATGCGCCCCGAGGTCGAGAAGGCCGAGTAAGCATCCCGGCCAAAAGGCCGATACCGCACTCAAAAAGAGTTTCATCCAATGCGGATGAAACTCTTTTTTTATGGTCGTTTGATCCACAAATAGGAGTTTTTGACTATCTTTGTCCCCATAGAGAACACCCCATGATCCCCACATCTCATGTCGCGTTCCTCGTAGCGTGCTTTTGCACAAGGTTTGTTTATGTTCACAAAACGATGAGATTACCTTTTCAAAAACTTTCCGCGATCTATGCGCGGGTAGCTGCATTGGCCCTCGTGGTGGGGTTTGTGCTGCGTATTGTGCTGCTCTTTAACGAGCAGACGGTCGATATCGACTTCTCGTTCGGGGAGTGGGTCAAAATCTACCTGCTGGGGGCTGTGAACGACCTGATGGTCGTTACCCTGGGCGGAATTCCGCTCCTGCTCTTTCTGGCATCGATCACGGAGCAGAAATATCGCCGTCCGTGGGGTTGGCTCCTGCTCGGCGTACTCGTAGCGGCCCTTTGCTATGTGCTCTTCTTTAACTCGATCTTCCACCAATACAGCGGTGCGGCACGACGCATCGCCACGGCCGTGATTGCCTATTGGTGTGCGAGCTTCGCCCTGCGCCTCTTCCTGCCCCGCGTGCGCCCCTATTGGAGCCGTGGTTGGTTTACGGTGCTGACGATGATCTATGTCGGCGCAATCCTCTTTAACGGCGTAAGCGAGTACTTCTTCTGGAACGAGTTCGGGGTGCGCTACAACTTTATTGCGGTCGATTATCTGGTCTATACGCACGAGGTGGTGGGCAACATCATGGAGTCCTACCCCATCCTGCCGATTGCCGGTGCGCTCATAGCCATCACGCTGACGGTATGGTGGTTGCTCTTCCGCGGGTTGGGTCGTATCGACGAGAGCCTGCAGGCTGCCCCCTGGCGGCGCATCGTGCTCCCCCTGTATGGCGTGATGTGCCTGGCGGCCGTGGGGATCATTTCGTTCAATCTTCGCTTTCAGCAGAGCCCCAATGTCTATGCCAACGAGCTGCAGGCAAACGGTCTGCAACGCTTCTACGATGCCTTCCTGAAGAATGAGCTTGCCTACCGCGACTTCTACCCCACCTGCACGGAGGCCGAAGCCGAGGCCTTCCTGCGCGCCACCTACCAAAGCGAGGAGGGGGTGCGCCGCACGTTGCAACCCAACGTAGATGCTCCACGTCGCAACCTGGTGCTCATCACGCTCGAAAGCATGAGCGCCGAGTACATGGCCCGCTTTGGCAACACCGAGTCGCTGACCCCGAACCTCGATTCGCTCTACCAGATCGGCCTGGGCTTTGATCGGGTCTATGCGACGGGCAACCGCACGGTGCGCGGTCTGGAGGCGCTGACCCTCTCGTTGCCTCCCTGCCCCGGGCAGAGCATCATCAAGCGTAAAGACAACACCTCGTGCCTGACCGTAGGCGAGTTGCTGGCCGAGCAGGGCTACACGACCTGCTACTTCTACGGTGGCAATGCCTATTTTGACAACATGGAGTCCTTCTTCGGAGGGAACGGCTACCGCATCGTCGATCAGCGCCAATACAGCCCCGAAGAGATCACCTTCCGCAACATTTGGGGTGTCTGCGACGAGGATAGCTACCGCAAGGCGATCCGCACGATCAACACCCTCTCGGAGGAGGGAGCTCCCTTCTTCGCCCACATCATGAGCGTTTCGAACCACCGCCCCTTCACCTATCCGGCCGGTAAGATTTCGATCCCGCACGACATCAAATCGCGCAAGGGAGGCGTGATGTATAGCGACTACGCCCTGGGCGAGTTTTTCCGTGCGGCAGCCAACGAGCCGTGGTTTGAAAATACGATCTTCCTCGTGGCGGCCGACCACTGCGCATCGAGCGCCGGAAGCACCGAGATTCCGCTCGAGAAGTACCACATCCCCGCCCTGATTTATGCTCCTGGCATTGTAGCGCCGCAGATCGAGGAGCGCATGGTGTCGCAGATCGACCTGATGCCCACGCTGCTCGATGTAGCGGGTATCGGCTATGAGTCGCCCTTCTATGGTCGTTCGATCTTCGAGGAGGGTTACACCGAGCGCGCCTTCGTGGCCACCTACCAGGATTTGGGTTATGTCGAGGGGGATCGTTTGACGATTCTATCGCCCGTAAGACGCGTGAAACAGCTGCGCATTGTCCCCACGGAGGAGAATCCGCATGCCCTCGCACCGATTGCCGAGGTGGATTCCGTCCTGCTGCAACACGCCGTGGCCTACTACTAATCGGCCGAGTAGCCTCCACAACAAAAGAGAACGAGGGCTGCCTAACTTCGGTTAGACAGCCCTCGCTATTTACATCTATTCGGTACCTCTACTCGTAGAGGCCGGCCTTGAGGCGCGACACCTCCTCCTTCGTAAGGAAGCGCCAAGCACCACGCTTGAGGTTCTTCTTCGTCAGACCTGCGTAATAGACACGGTCGAGCTTCGTTACCGTATAGCCCAGGAACTCGAACATACGGCGTACGATGCGGTTGCGGCCCGAGTGGATCTCGATGCCCACCTCCTGCTTGTTGTCCTTGAGGTAGGAGATTTCGTCGGCAAAGATTTCGCCATCCTCGAGCGTTACGCCCTCGGCCAGACGGTCCATATCGGCACGTGTGAGGGGCTTATCGAGCGACACCTGATAAATCTTCTTCTTGCGATACGAGGGGTGCGTCAGGGTCTTCGTCAAATCGCCGTCGTTCGTGAAGAGCAACAGACCCAACGAGTTCTTATCCAGACGACCTACGGGGTAGATGCGCTCCGTGCAGGCGTTCTTCACCAAATCCATCACCACCTTGTCGGCGTGCGGGTCCTCGAGCGAGGTCACATAGCCCTTCGGCTTGTTCAGCACCAAATAGACCTTCTTCTCGCCCTGGATGCGCTCGTCGTTGAACTTCACCTCATCCGTGGGCTTCACCTTCGTACCCAGCTCGGTTACAATCACGCCATTGACCGACACCAGACCGGCCGTGATGAAATCGTCGGCCTCGCGACGCGAGCAGATGCCCGACTGGGCCAGGAAGCGGTTCAGACGAATATCGCCCGTCTGACGCTCGGGGTTGAACTTCGGGTAGCTGCGCGGACGCTCCTCATCGCGCTTGAAGCTGCGCTTCTTGTCGCCAAAGCCTCTCTTGTCCGAGAATTTCTTGTCAAACTTCTTCTCAAAAGGCTTCTCTGCGCCCTGCTTCTTGTCACCAAACGTGCGACGCTCACCGTTATTCGTGCGGCCACGACCTGCGGCCGAGAACTTCGAGGTTCGACGCTCCTCCTTCTGCTCGAAGAGCGGACGATTGTCCTCCGAGAAATGCGGGTTGTAGGAGGCACGCTTTGCGGGGCGAGCCGCCTTGTCATCGCGACGGTAACCGTCCTGCGCCTTCTCCGTGCGAGGACGACGCTCTACGCGCTCGGGGGCGGCCGTCACGGTGCGCACACGCTTGTCACGTGCAAAACGCGACAAGGCCGAGCTTGAGTCGTTGAATTTCTTTTCCATCTTTCTATTATATAGGTAAATCGAGGGGCAAAGGTACGGCAAAGTTTTCGATTTTCCGCCTTTCTAAAGACCGAAAAGTAAAACAATCAGCGTTTTTTACTTTTCGGGAAGAGGCGGAAAGGGAGCTAAAGGGGACTAAAGGAAACTAAAGGAGACTAAAGGCGGGGGCATTAGCACCACAACCGTTTTTTCTGTCAAACTCAACGCAAAGGCCCGTTCATAACGGGCTTTTTTGATTTTAGACGAGAAGATTTTGGGCTTCGTGAAGTGGGCGCGGATGGGCGGCTTAAGAAGCCGCTTTTGTGATTGGGTCGGCAGCATCATGACCATTTTTTGATTTTAGAGGAGCTGATTTTGTCATTATGCAGTTCGGCCTGGATGGGACATACTAAGCGTATTTCCCATTCGCAGCCCGCGAGGGAAGTGCAAAATATGCCGTATAAAATCAAAAAATGCTTATCTTTGTACTATGATTAAGATGAACAAAGAGATCTTACGCTTGGCTGTGCCCAACATCATCTCGAACATTACCGTACCGATGATGGGTATTGCTTCGACGGCTATTGCGGGCCATTGGGGGGTCGATTCGGCGGCCACGATTGGTGCGCTGGCCATCGGCACGTCGATCTTCAACTTCATCTATTGGAACTGCTCGTTCGTCCGCATGGGCACGAGTGGTCTGACGGCCCAAGCCTACGGTGCGAAGAACTACGGCGAATGTACCAACATGTTGGCGCGAGCGCTCATCGTCGCCTTCGGATTGGGTCTGCTGCTTGTCATATTGCAGATTCCGCTCGGCGAGGCGGCCCTCTGGGCAATGCACGGCGACGAGATGACCCGCGAATACTTCTACGCCCGCATCTGGGCTGTGCCGGCAGGCATCCTGCTCTTCGGCTTCAACGGCTGGTTTACGGGGATGCAGAATGCCGTGATTCCGATGTTCACGGCCATTGCGGTCAATCTGATCCACATCGGGTGCAGTTTCTTTTTTGCCTTTGGCCTCGACCTGGGCATTGTGGGCATTGCCTATGCCTCGGTCTTGGCGCAATATACAGGTGTAGGGCTTTCGGTGTTGTTACTCCGGATCTACTACCGCAAACAACTCACCGCGATCAACTGGCGCGCGGTGTTGGCCATCGAACCGCTCAAAGAGTTTTTCCGCATCAACCGCGACATCATGTTGCGCACGCTCTGCAATGTGGCGGTTTATACCTTCTTTACGGGCATCTCGGCCAGGATGGGCGACAAGAACCTGCTGGCGATCAACACCCTTCTGATGCAGCTCTTTACGCTCTTCTCGTACATGGCCGACGGCTTTGCCTACGCGGCCGAGGCCCTTACGGGGCGCTTTATCGGGGCACGCGATCCGCAAAATCTGCGCCTCTGCATCAACCGCAGCATCCTGTGGAGCACGGTCATTGCCCTGCTCTTTGTCGGCTGTTACCTCGTCGGGTGGCGTGATCTGCTCTCGCTCTTTGTCGATGCAGAGACGAGCAACGCCGCGGAGCTGATCGAGATGGCGGGTCGCTACATCGGCTGGATCATCTGCATCCCCTTCTTCTGCGCCGTGCCCTTTGCCCTCGACGGCATCATGATCGGAGCGACCGAAAGTCGTGTGATGCGCAACGCGATGTTTATCGCTTCGGCCGCCTTCTTTGCGCTCCATTTCAGCCTCTATCCGCTCATCGGCAACAACGCCCTCTGGGCCGCCTTTACGCTCTACATGCTCCTGCGCGGAGCATCGCAATACCTGATGACCGACCGTCTGCGCACGCTCTATGCCAAGGCGCAGGCTTAAAAAACTACCGCTATGACCCAAATCGAATTTTCGCTCGAATTCTTTGCCGAGCGCATCCAAACCGACCCATCGAAGCTCCACTTCTGTATTCTGGAGCGCACCTACAACGACCCTGAATGTGGGGTTTATCGCGCCCCGGGGCTACGCGTTGAGGGGATCAAGGAGTACGCCTACTCGCTCTACGAGGGGTGTTTTGTTGCCTTGGGCGAGGTCTTCCACGACAGCGCGATCTCGATGCAGGATGCCACGGTCGAGCCCGCGGAGAATGGCTACACCTTCCGCACCGAGTCGGGCATCGAGACCTACTACACAACCCACGACCTGATGCGCATCTGGTACACGCGCCTGATGAATGGCTACCTGAAATAGGATGCGCGACAAAACAAACAAGGCCCTGCCAAAAACGGCAGGGCCTCATCATTTCAAGCGATCGGGATGATTACTTCTTGCTCACGCGGAACCAATCGACATCCATCCAACCGCCATCGTTCTTGTGGATCTCGGCATCGACAAAGTAGCCGATCTTGGCACCGATCCAGTGGCCGGCCTGCGCCTCAAACTCCTCGCCCAGCTCCTGGAACTTCTTACCATCCTTGCTATACGAGAAACGGCAGAAGAGACGGGGCTGCTCGCCCTTGTTCCACACCTGGCGAATCTTGCAGCGGAAATAGACCTCCACAGGCTCCATATCCGAGCTGTAGGCTGCCGTAGCAACCACCTTCTCGGGCGTACCCTGACGCATAGCCGACGGGCATACGTTCTGCTCCACGATGATCTTGCCATCCTTGAGCTTCAGGCCGATCGTTGCGTAGTCGTGACCCATCATGATCATACCGGCTCGATCGCCCTCGTACTTGGGCGTGAAGTGCACCTTCGTCGTAGCGACATAATCCGGGGCATTGACCTTCTGCATCAGCAGGTTGCCATTGTCCGAAAGGTTGCGCCACTCGCTGTCGTGAGCACGGCAGTAGAGGCGGATCATACCTGCCGAGGGGTTCGTGAAGAGCCAATGCAGCTGCGGATTGGCATGCCACTGCCACTGCAGGCCGAGCGTGCGCTCCGAGAACTCGTCGCTATCGGCCGGGGTCTTGATCGCCGACTTCACGTTCGAGGCGGGCTTCTTATACTCCTTCACCGGTTCACCCACGCCGTTGCCGTCGTAGTCCACACCCATCGTGCACCAACCATCCTCGGTCCAAGCCATCGGCTGGAGGTGGCAAACGCGGCCATAGGCATACATATCGACAAAGTGCAGGAACCAGCAGTCACCGGCCACATCCTCGACCCAACCGCCTTGGTGCGGTCCCGGGATACCCGTCGAACCCTCCTCCAGGACGGTCTTAATCTCGTAGGGGCCCCAGGGCGAACGCGAACGCAGCACCACCTGCCAGCCCGTCTTCACACCACCTGCGGGGGCAAAGACATAGTACCAGCCGTCACGCTTGTAGAACTTCGGGCCCTCGATCGTGGGATGCTCGCCATGACCATCGAAGATCATCACATCCTGACCGATGAGGCTCATGCCGTCGGGGGTCATCTCGCTTACCGACAAGATGCTCTTGAAACCGGCACGCGAACCTGCCCAACCGTGTACGAGGTAGGCCTTGCCATCCTCATCCCACAGCGGCGAGGTGTCGATGATACCCTTGGCAGCCTTCACCAGGTGGGGCGTAGTCCACTCGCCACGCGGATCCTGCGTCTTCGACATCAGAATACCGCGATCGGGATCGCCCCAATAGATGTAGTACCAACCGTCGTGGAAACGGATACAGGGGGCCCATACGCCGTCACCGTGGCGCGGCTTATCGAACCAATCGTAGGGGGGCTGGTTGAGGAACACGTAGTTTACGATCTCCCAATTGACCAAATCGGTCGAGTGGAGAATCGGCAGACCCGGCGCACAGTTGAACGACGAAGCCGTCATCCAATAGCCATCCCCTACACGGATCACGTCGGGATCCGAATAGTCGGCATAAAGTACGGGATTCTTGTACTTGCCGTTGCCCAAATCGGGCGTCCATACCGTCTGCGCCGTAGCTACCGAAAGGGTCATGAGCGCGAGGCAGGCAAAAAACAATCTCTTCATTACTCAGCAGGGGTTTCTTTGTTAAACGTACCATTCCAGGGCCAACGATACTGCTCCGAGCCGACCTTCAGGGCGAAGATCTTCTCCAGCGTATACTCATTGGCAACCTGCTCGTCGGTCAGCTCATGCGACCACTTTACACGCTTCGAGCGGTCGGCACCCGGGCCGTAGCACTTATACTCGGCGTAGAACGAACGCTCCTCGCGATCCTTCGCGCCCCAATTGTGCCAACCCTCGGGACGAATCTGCTCGGGCATGTAGCACTCGATCCACACCGTGCGACCGGTCGATTTCCAAGGACGACCCAGGTACATCGCCGTCACCTCCTCACCGCACGAAATGTGGCAGTTGCGGAAGATGTAACCATAGATCGTGCGCTCAGCCGTCGAGGCAGCCGTGATGTAGCTGTTCTGCTTGCAGTGGATCTCGCAGTTGTCAAAGACCGTGGTCGAGGCACCGAAGATGAAGTCGGTCGTACCCTCGATGTAGCAGTTCTTGACATAGACGCGGGCTACATAGTCCTTCGTGAAGAAGGTATCCTGGTTACCCAGCATGCGACAGTTCTCGATGATGATGCGGTCACCGCGCGTCTCGACAGCCACAGCCTGGCCTACACGGCCGGCCGAGTTCTCGATCGTCAGGTTCTGCAGATGCACCTCATCGGCCTGAATCGACATCGTCCACGAATCGTAGGTGGTCATCGTGTAACCATCCACCACCTTGCCCGTGTGGTCGTCCCAGACGATCTTCACATCGCCCTCGCCCACAATCGTCAGCTTATCCTTATAGACATCGATCGTGATCTTCTCACGATACTCACCCTCCTTGACGGTGATCGTGCGCCATACGGGAGACTTCGACGGCAGTGCATCCAAGCACTCCTGCAACGAGGTAAAATCGCCCTTGCCGTTGCAATCAACTACATACTCCGTCTTGGGCGCCTTCTCACCGCAGCAGCACGAAGCCAACAGCGCCACGGAGGCAATAAAGGTTAAAAGTCGTTTCATAGGTTTCGTAGTGTTAATGGATTACAGCGTTACACCCGTCTTGAAGATAGCGATCTCCTTGAAGCCCGTCTTCTCGTGCTTGAGCTTATCGCCATTTACGGTGGCAATAATCTTCTCGACCAGACGCTCCAGGACTACCTGCGGCTCCTCGTCCTCGACCATCGTACCGGCATTGAAGTCGATCCAGTTGGCCTTGAACTTGGAGAGCTGCGTGTTGGTCGAGATCTTCATCGTCGGCACGAAAGCACCAAACGGCGTACCGCGACCGGTGGTGAAGAGGACGATCTGGCAACCCGACAGAGCAAGCGACGAAGCGGCAACGAGGTCGTTACCCGGAGCCTGCAACAGATTCAGACCCGTCTTCGTGATGGGCTGGCAGTAGGTCAATACATCGACCACCTGCTGGGCACCACCCTTCTGCACGCAACCGAGCGACTTCTCCTCCAGGGTCGTGATACCACCCTTCTTGTTACCCGGCGAGGGGTTCTCGTAGATCGGCTGGTCGTACTTGCGGAAGTAACCCTTGAAGTCGTTGATCAGGCATACCGTATTCTCGAATACCTCCTTATTAATGGCACGGTCCATCAGAATCGTCTCGGCACCAAACATCTCGGGAACCTCCGTCAGGATCGTCGTACCGCCCTGGGCGATGAGCCAATCCGAGAAGAGACCCACCAGCGGGTTGGCCGTGATGCCCGAGAAGCCATCCGAGCCACCGCACTTCAGACCTACACGCAGGTAGCTCAGCGGCAGGGGCTCGCGCTTATCTTCGCGCGTCTTCTCAACCAGCTCCTTGCAGATCTGGAAACCGGTCTCGATCTCATCCTCAACCTCCTGGGCAATGAGGAACTTCACGCGCTCCTCGTCCCACTCGCCAATCACCTCCTTGAACGAGGCAATCTGGTTGTTCTCGCAACCCAGACCCAGCACCAGCACAGCACCTGCGTTGGGGTGCTTTACAAGGGCTGCCAGGGCGTGCTGCGTATTCGAGTGGTCCTCGCCAAGCTGCGAACAACCGTAGTTGTGCGTATAAACGCGCACGTCGTCCAGGTGCGAGCAGTCGCACTCCTTCTTCACGCGCTCGGCAATAGCCTGTGCCTGGCCATTGACGCAACCTACCGAGGGAACAATCCACAACTCGTTGCGGATACCCATCGTGTTGTTCTTTCTCAGGTAACCCATCACCTTCAGATCGTCGCGCTTCGGGTAGTTAATCTCGTAGCTCTTGTGGTCGTAGGTGTACTCCAGGTTATCGTGCAGGTTGGTCTTCAGGTTGTGCGAGTGGATCCAACCACCCTCCTCCACGGCCGCCGTAGCGTGACCGATCGGATAGCCGTACTTGATGACATTCTCACCCTCGGCAATCGGTCGGATGGCAAACTTGTGCCCGCGCGTAATATCCTCCTTGAGCGTAATCTTTCGGCCGTCGATCTCGACCACTTCGCCCGCCTTCACATCGTCGGCAATGGCTACGGCCACGTTATCCACGGCATTGATTTTCAGAAATCTTTTCATCTCAAAAGTTTGTGTTTTCAGGGTTTAGCAAAAGAGGGGCGATGTGCGCTTGCGTGGCACTCGCCCCTCGATTAAACATCTTATGAGCTTAAATTAGTTGCGGGAGGGAATTTCAAGGCTTGCGCAGATGCTCAACGCGGAGCATACTGTTTGTATGTGAGCAGTTGAGCAGCAAGCGTAACGCAGAAATTACCCGCGCAAAAATTTAAGCCAGGAACTTCTTCAGGGCAGCAGCCATACCCAGCTCCTCAATATCCTTGAGGTACTTGGCAACGGCGGGGATGAAGCCCGGAACCTCCGAGAAGTCTACGGTAAAGATACCGCTCTCCTTCACGATCTTCGCTACCGTACCCTCGAGATCCTCCGAATTCCAGTTGTTGCGGATGTAAGCAACGAACTCGGCCGTATCATCGGGCTCGAAGCCGCTCTTGGGGCTGTAGTAAGCCATCAGAGCTGCGAAGGTCATGCACTCGTGCTCAGCTACCTTACCGGCCTTGAACCAGTTGTCCTTAACCGTAGGATAGTTGCGAGCCTCCCACTTCGACAGCGAGTTGAGCGAGATCGACTTCAGCATGTGCTTGATATAGGGGTTGTAGAAGCGCTCCAGGATGCTCGATGCAAAGGCCTTAAGCTCCTCCTGATCCTCCTCGATCATCGGGATAACCTCCTCGGCAACCATGTCGTTCACGAACTTCTCGATATCGGGCGTGTTGAAAGCGTCCATCACCGTCTCGCAACCCATCAGCAGAGCCATCGTTACCATACCCGTATGCGAACCATTCAGGATGCGTACCTTCTTGTCGCGGAACTGCTTGATCGAGGGCATGAAGATAACATGCAGACCTGCCTTATCGAGCGGCAGCTCCTCCATTACCTTCTTATAACCCGGACCACCGATAGCCCACAGGTGATACAGCTCGGCCTTCACAACGAGGTTATCCTCGAAGCCGACCTCCTCCTGAATCTCCTTAATCGTATCGCGCGGGAAGCCCGGAACGATGCGGTCAACGAGCGTGTCGCAGAAGTGGCAGTTAGCCTCTACCCAGTCGATGAAGTCCTGACCCAGGTTGTGGTACTGGGCGTGCTTGATCACATACTCGTGCAGCGTCGAACCGTTGTTCTCGATCAGCTCGCAGCAGATGATCACCAGACCCTTCTCGGGATCGCCGTTGAAGTGCTTGAAACGCTTGTAAAGCAGAGCCGTCATCTTGGCGGGATACGACTTCGGCGGGCAAGCCGTCAGATCGTCACCCTCCTCGTAGCGGATACCGGCCTCGGTCGTGTTCGAGATCGTGATCTTCAAATCGGGCGAGAGGAAGTACTGCTCGTACTTGGCGTAATCCTCATAGGGGTTGAACGAGTCCATCACGCTCTTTACCATGCGCACATCCTTCTTGGGCTGCTTGTTCTCGATACCCTCGAGGTAAACATGGTACATGTTGTCCTGCTCGTTGAGCATCTCAACCATCTTCAGCACCTTCTTCTCGGGGTCGATGATCGGCTGGCAGATAGCCACACCCGAATTCATCACGCCCTTCTCGTTGGCGATGTCGATCTGCCAATCTACGAATGCGCGGAGGAAGTTACCCTCACCAAACTGAAGGATCTTAACGGGACGCTCGACCTTCTCGACCGTCGTCTTATTGAGTTTCTTAATCATTTCTTTATGAGTTTGTTGTGTTTGCTAAATGAAGTATCACTAGAGAACGATCGGCTTGTGCTTCGGAACCAGCGTCTTCATGATCGACCAAGCGATCAGGTAGGCAACGGCGCAGATGCAGAAGATGATCATGTAACCGGCGGGCTTACCCTCGAAACCGGCGAAGGTGAAGGCCGAACCCTGCGTCTCAGCATAGGTGAAGAGCATACCTGCACCCTTGTTGATCAGGAACGAACCGCAACCACCGGCCATGGCACCGATACCCGTAATGGTAGCGATGGTCGACTTGGGGAACATGTCACCCGTGGTCGAGAAGAGGTTGGCCGACCAAGCCTGGTGACCAGCACCGGCGATACCGATAATCAGCGCGGGGAACCAAACCGAGATACCCTGCAGCGGCTGAGCGAAGAGGGCGAAGAGGGGGAAGAAGGCGAAGATCAACATCGCAAGCATACGACCCGAGTAGGGCTCCATACCCTTCTTCTCTACGAACAACTTGGGCAGATAACCACCACCGATCGAGATAACCGTCACGATCAGGTAAAGCACGAATACGAGCATCTTACCCATCGTCGTATCCATACCGTAACCGCACTCCGAGAAGTAAGCCGGAGCCCAGAACAGGTAGAACCACCAAACACCATCGGTGAAGAACTTACCGGCGATGAACGACCAGGTCTGCTTGTAACCGAAGCACTTGAGGAAGGGGATCGTCTTCTCCTCCTCAACGGCGGGCTTCACCTCCTTCGGAGCGTCCTTCTCATCCTGGAGAATGTACTCCAGCTCGGCAGCATTTACATGCTTCGACTTCTCGGGCTTCTCGTACATATATACCCAGAAGAACATCCAGATAAAGCCGAGGGCACCGATGATGATGAAGGCCATCTCCCAACCCATGGCCTGAGCCAGGATAGGAATCGTCAGCGGAGCAGCCAAAGCACCTACCGATGCACCTGCGTTGAAGAGCGACGTAGCCAAAGCGCGGTCCTTCTTGGGGAAGTACTCGGCCGTTACCTTAATAGCTGCAGGGAAGTTACCGGCCTCACCGAGGGCAAGGATGGCACGGCATACGAGGAAGAGCCATACACTGAGTGCGGCAGCAGCCATCGCAGCCTCCGAGCCATTCTCAAGCGCCTTCAGCGCCTCGATCGACTCGTGGCCCTGGATCGTCATCGTCATCCAGCCGCAACCTGCGTGCATACATGCACCCAGCGACCAAACGCCGATAGCCCACAAGAAGCCCTTCTTCGTACCCATCCAGTCCACGAACTTACCTGCAAAGAGGCAAGCTACGGCATAGAAGATCGAGAAGAAACCGGTGATCGTACCATAGTCCGAGTCGGTCCAGTGGAATTCGGGGGCAATAAAGTCCTTCCACGTCAGCGAAAGTACCTGGCGGTCCATGTAGTTAACGGTCGTAGCCACGAAGAGCAGCAGACACATCCACCAACGCCAGTTCGTCATTTGCTTTTTGATGTTAGTCATGTCGTTTGTTTTACGTTTATTTATTTTTACTTCAATTATTTCTTACCACGAATCTCGGCAATGATATCCAGGCACTCACGGCACTTCTCCGTAACGTAGGTCCAATCCTCGGCCTTCACCTTATCCGAGGGGAAGAGCTTCGAACCCATACCTACGCAGTAAACACCGGCCTTGAACCACGACGTGAGGTTCTCACGATCGGGCGAAACGCCACCCGTTACCATGATCTTCGACCAGGGGCAGGGAGCCATCAGACCCTTCACCATGTTCGGGCCGTAAACATCACCCGGGAAGAGCTTCGTCAGGTCGCAACCCAGCTCCTGAGCCTTACCGATCTCCGATACCGTACCGCAACCCGGGCAGTAGGGAATCGAACGACGGTTGCAGACGGGAGCAATGTCGGGGTTGAAGAGCGGGCCCACGATGAAGTTGGCACCCAGCTGAATATAAAGAGCAGCCGTCGGGGCGTCCACGATCGAACCGATACCCAGCGCCAGCTCGGGGCACTCGTCAGCAGCCCACTTTACCAGCTCGCCAAAGATCTCATGTGCGAAATCGCCACGGTTCGTGAACTCAAAGGCGCGCACACCACCCTCGTAGCAGGCCTTCACGACCTTCTTGGCAACCTCTACGTCCTTGTGATAGAAAACGGGAACCATACCCGTCTCGCCGATCTTCTTCATCACGGCGATCTTATCAAACTTTGCCATTGTTACAAATGCAGAATTAGAATGTAGGATTCAAAATTATATAAATAGGTATTACCTGTTTTTCGTCAAGGCGCGGCAGATTTTGATTTTTGTGCCGTGAGTGCGGATGGGCTGTACTTGGCGTACTGCCCATTCGCAACTCGCAAGCAAAGGTCAAAAGGTGCCCGTCTTCACGGAAAACTTTTTAGCGCTGTACGCGGCCATTCGCATTACCACCTGCCAACGACTCCACCTCCTCAACCGATACGAGGTTGAAGTCGCCGTTGATCGTGTGCTTCAGTGCCGAAGCAGCTACAGCGAACTCGAGCGCCTCACCCTGGTTGGGCTTGGTCAAAAGACCGTGGATAATACCACCCGAGAACGAGTCACCACCACCTACGCGGTCGATGATCGGGTTGATATCGTAACGCTTCGACTCGTAGAACTCCTCGCCGTTGTAGATCATGGCCTTCCAGCCGTTGTGCGTAGCCGAGAACGACTCGCGCAGGGTCGAGATCACATACTTGAAGTCGAACTCCTTGGCCATCTGCGTAAAGATGCCCTTGTAGCCCTCGGCGTTGGTCTCACCACCCTCTACGTCAGCATCGGGCTTGAAACCGAGGCAGAGCTCTGCATCCTCCTCGTTACCGATGCAGACATCAACATACTGCATCAGCGGGCGCATGATCGACTGAGCCTTCTCCTTCGTCCAGAGCTTCTTGCGGAAGTTCAGGTCTACCGAAACAGTCACACCGTGACGCTTGGCAGCCTCGCAAGCGAGCTTCGTCAGCTCGGCAGCCTTATCCGAAATGGCGGGCGTGATACCCGACCAGTGGAACCAGTCGGCACCCTCCATGATAGCATCGAAATCGAAGTCGGTCGTATCGGCCTCGGCAATCGACGAGTGAGCACGGTCGTAGATCACCTTCGAGGGACGCATCGAAGCACCCGTCTCGAGGAAGTAGATACCTACGCGATCACCACCACGGGCGATGAAGTCGGTCTTCACGCCATACTTGCGCAGCGCATTGACAGCCGACTGACCGATCTCGTGCTTCGGCAGCTTGGTTACAAAGTAGGCCTCGTGGCCGTAGTTGGCGCAGCTCACTGCTACGTTAGCCTCACCACCGCCATAAACTACATCGAACGAATCCGACTGAACGAAGCGCGTGTTGCCCGGCGTCGAAAGACGGAGCATGATCTCACCTAAAGTTACGATTTTCATCTCTTAAAAAAGTTTGAGTTATTAAAATTTGAAGTAATTCTTAGCATTGCGGTAGCAAACACCCTCTACGATCTCCTTACCGATGAAGTCGATCTCCGAAGCGGGCAGCAGACCCTGCTCGATATCGTTACCCAGCAGGTTGCAGAGCGTACGACGGAAGTACTCGTGGCGCGGGTACGAGAGGAACGAGCGCGAGTCGGTCAGCATACCGACGAAGCGGCTCAGCAGGCCCAGCGTCGAGAGGGCGTTCATCTGCTTCTCCATACCGTCCTTTTGATCGAGGAACCACCAGCCCGAACCGAACTGAATCTTACCGGCACCGTAGCGGCCATCCTGGAAGTTACCCAGCATCGTGGCTACGAGCTCGTTATCGCGGGGGTTGAGGTTGTAGATAATGGTCTTCGTGAGCTTATCCTGCTCGTCGAGCATGTTGAAGAACTTCGACATCTTCTTCGCTACCGTGAAGTCACCGATCGAGTCAAAGCCCGTGTCGGGACCCAGCTGACGGAACATGCGGCCGTTGTTGTCGCGAATAGCGCCGTAGTGGAACTGCTGCGTCCAACCCGTCTCCCAGTCCATGATGGCGAACTCGACCATCATAGCGGTCTTGTACTTGAGGATCTCCTCCTGCGTCAGCGGCTGACCGCCGTAAACCTTGAGGAAGATGGCGTCGATCTCCGACTGCGTGTAGTCCTCGGCATAGAACTCCTCGATACCGTGGTCCGACAGGCGGCAACCTACCTCCTCGAAGAACTTGTGACGTACGCGCAGCGCCTCGATTACATCCTGGAACTTCTTAATCTCGACACCCGATACCTCGGCCAGCTTGTCGATGTATGCCTTGAAGTTGGCGGGAACCTCTACGGCCATCGCCTTATCGGGACGCCACGTCGGCAGCATCTTTACCTTGAAGCCGTCGGCGGCTACCTTGAGGTGGTGCTCCAGCGAGTCGATCGGATCGTCGGTCGTGCAGACCGTCTCCACGTTGTAGTGCTCCATCAGACCACGCGCATAGAACTCGGGCTGCTGCAACTTCTCGGTGCAGACATCATAGATCTCACGAGCGGTCGAGGGGTTGAGGAGCTTCTCCACACCGAAAGCGGTCTTAAGCTCCAGGTGGGTCCAGTGGTAAAGCGGGTTACGCATCGTATAGGGAACCGTCTCGGCCCACTTCTCAAACTTCTCCCAGTCGGTCGTATCCTTACCCGTGCAATAGCGCTCATCGACACCGTTCGTACGCATGGCGCGCCACTTATAGTGGTCACCCTCGAGCCAGATCTTCGAGAGGTTGTCGAACTTGTGGTTCGAAGCCACATACTCGGGGATCAGGTGGCAGTGGTAGTCAATGATCGGCATCTTGGCTGCATGCTCATGGTAGAGACGCTCGGCTGCCGGCGTCTGCAACAGGAAATTGTCGTCGTTAAACTGTTTCATAGTTAGTATTGAGGTTTTATTGGTTTATATACACATTCCAGCATGTAAAGATAATACAACTTTCTTAATTTTACAATGAATTTCATAGCTAAATTCGCGCGATATTTTTGTCGTTTATGCCATATTCTGCAAATTAAATCGTAAATTTGCCCTCAAGAGACTTATTTTTCAAAAACCTAACCATGAAAAAACTATTCTTTTTGCTGGCCGCTGCCGCATTGGCAGCCTGCCAAACCGACAAAGCCGTCGAGGTCGAGGTAGCGAATCCGACCGACGTAGCCCGCACGGCCGAGACCGTAGAGCTCTGCTGGACGAAGCTCTCGCAGTCGATTGAGGGTCTTACGCCCGAGACCGTAGTTGTCATGAACGCCGAGGGCGAGGAGATCCCCTCGCAGGTGATCTATCGCGGCGAGGCCGAGCCGCAGGCGCTGATCTTCCAGTGCGCCGTAGAGGGTGGTGAGACGGCTACGTTCCAGATCGCTGCCGGCACTCGCTCGGAGTATGAGCAGCAGGCCTTCGGCCGTCAGGTGCCGGAGCGTTACGACGACTACGCCTGGGAGAACAACCTCTCGGCTTACCGCCTCTATGGTCCCGCCCTGGAGACCTCGCCCGAGAAGCTCATCACGCCGGGTATTGACGTATGGGTGAAGTGCACCGAGAAGCTCGTTATCGACGAGTGGTATGCCAAGGGTGACTACCACCACAACTACGGCGACGGCATGGATTGCTACAAGGTTGGCCGCACGCTCGGCGGTGGCGCTTCGGTGCCGATGCTGGAGGGTAAGTTCTGGCCCATGGAGCACAACTACGCCACCTGCCAGACGCTGGACAACGGTCCGATCCGCACGACCGTAAAGCTGGTCTATGTACCCTGGGGTGTAAACGGCACGGCCGTATCGCTCGTGAAGACCATCTCGCTCGATGCCAACCAGCGTTTCAACCGCATGGAGAACCTCTACGAGGGCGAGTTCGAGGAGCTGCCCATCGCAGCCGGTTTCGTACGCCACGAGGTGAAGGGCACGGAGCAGGGCGAGGGTTGGATCGCCATGGTGGAGGCCGTTTCGGACTCGAAGCAGCCTGAGGTGGATGGCGACATCTACCAGGCTATCGTACTGCCGGGTGCCGAGCTTAACGCCGACCTGCTGGGTCACACGCTTGCCGTGAAGGCTGTGAAGTCGGGCGAGAAGATGACCTACTACAGCGCCTCGGGCTGGAGCCAGGGTGGCGTAGAGAACATGGAGGATTGGATCGAGACGATCAAGGAGCAGGCAGCTATGGTTGAAAGCCCGCTGCAGGTGACGATCAAGTAATCCGACAAGATTCCGACAACAGCGGGTAAGCAGACACTAAACCGGTCGGCTTGCCCGCTTTTTTGTTTCAAAACCGCAATTACCAAAACCTTAAAACTTTCAAGATGATGAAACGAACTCTACTACTCGTAGCAGCCGTGGTGGCATTGCTTAGCGCATGCTCCACGCAGCAGAAAAAGGCATGGGCGCACCTGGATCAGGACACGCTCTACGTCGTAGCATCGCAATTCAAGGCCGGAGAGGAGATGGCCGCGCTGGGCGATTCGGCCAATGTGATTCACTATGTACTCAAGGAGCGCGAGACGGTGCCCTTCACGCAGTCGGCCGTAAGACAATCGACCGACGAGGCGAAGCAGGGTCCCGTAGCCGACGAGCCCTTCTTCACGGTGCGCTTCACGCTCCCGATTCCGGCCTCCTACACGCCGACCGAGCAGGGCGAGATGGCCGGCCTGGATTACGGCGTGTTCCATCACTGCCACTCTCCGGGCTTTGAGGTGATGCCCAACGGCGATGCCCTGGCTATCTACTTCAGCTCGCCCCGTGGTCGCAGCGAGAGCGACACGATGGCTACCTTCGTGCAGGCTCGTCTGCGCTTTGGTGCCGAGGAGTGGGATATGCCCGAACTCTTCTACGATACGAAACTCGGTAACGACCAGTCCGGACTCCTCTGGAACGATAACGGTAAGATCTGGTTCTTCGGTGGCGGTCGCTACATGTCGAACTACGTCCCCTTCCGCATCGCCACCTCGGAGGATAACGGTGCTACCTGGACCTACGCGATCCCGCAGCTCGACACCGCCGCTACGGACTTCACGGCTCAGCCGATCAACAGCGCCTTCCGCGATCCGGCCGGCAATATCTATATGGCGATGGATGCCGACGACAGCAACAGCTTCCTCTGGCGCAGCCAAGACGAGGGCGTAACGTGGGAGGATATGGGTGGCCGCACGTTGGGTCGCCACTCGACCATTGTTCCGCTCGACGAGCAAGGCACGCTGCTCTCGATTGGTGGCAAGAATGCCGATGTGGAGGGTTGGACACCGCAAAATATCTCGCGCGACTGGGGTGCAACCTGGGAGGAGGCAACCCCCTCGCCCTTCCCGCCGCTGGGTAGCGCACAACGTCCCTCGATCATCCGTCTCCAGTCGGGCAACCTGGTTTACATCACCGACTCCTACATGCTCAAAAAGGATATTCCCGCCCCCGAAGGTTGGAAGAACGAGGATAAGTGCGTGATTGCCATTTCGAAGGACAACGGCCAGACGTGGCGCATCAAATCGCTGCCCGTGGCACTCCCCCACAACCGCCGCACGGCTCATCCCTCGCTCGGGTACTCGACCGTTCGCCAAGCTCCGAACGGACTGATTCACATTCTTACCTCGGCCAACTACCCCGCCTTGCACTATGAGTTGAACGAGGCATGGATCTGGTCCGACGAGGGCGAAGTGACGATCTCGAAGGAGGGTGGCGAACAGAAGGCCTACTCGGAGAAGTACCCGAATGGCGCTCTTAAGGCCGAGTGGGAGGCAATGACCTACCCCAATGGTCGCTACCTGCTGCACGGCACGACGAAGGATTACTACGCCGACGGCACGCTGCAGCATCAGGTCGTTTATGAGCATGGTCGCAAGACGGGTGAGGAGCTCTTCTACAACCCCGACGGCACGCTCCGTTGGCGCTGGGAGCGCAACCTGGAGACGATGCGCGGCGTATGGACGCAGTACTACCCCAACGGCCAAAAGCGCGTGGAGTCGCATTGGAACATCGAACCTACGCCCCGCGACCTGGATCGCAAATTTGTAGGTTATGTAGCCGAAGGTCCTGCCACCCATTGGAACGAGGACGGCACACAGAAGGCAGTCTACGAGTTCGTCAAGGGCGAGGTGAAGGAGAATTAAAAATTAACAATTAACAGTTCGCACAAAGAAGGGAGATGACTTCGGTCATCTCCCTTGGTTTTTCCGCTTTCCGCTTTATTTCAGTCGTGGCAGGATCTGCTCCTCAAATACCGAGCGATGAATGATGCGATAGTGCGGATGGTACGCATCGCGGAACGAGGCGCTGTGGTGCATCACATACTTTCCTTCGCCGAGCAGTCGGGCAAGCTCTGCCGAGTCGGCACTAAAACCGACCAACGCCCGATCCAGCCCCTCCTCTTTGATCAGTCGGAGGATCGTCTGCCACTCCGCGAGCCACTCCTCGCTCACCTCGTTTTTTGAATAGGCGGCACTTGCCATAAAGGCATCGGTCAGCTCATCGGCCGTAAGATGCCCGTCATGCACAGCCAAAAGATTGACACGCACAAAGTTACCTCGCCAGCCACACGGCTCATAATAAATCCCGACGAGCGAATCGGCCGTCGAGAGTTCATACTCGATATAACCCTTCACGCGCTCGCGATCGGCCAACAAATGTGCCACACCGAAATGGTCCTGGAAACAGCTCTTATAGATATCCTGCAAGGTGGCTGACGGATAGCGCTCAACCAACTCCTCAACAGCCCCGATCATCGCCTGCTCCTCATCGGAGCGAGTGTTGCTGCACGCCGTGCAAAGCAAAAGGGCCAACACCGCACACCAAAAACCGCGCATTCGATTCGCCGACATTAGAACAACTTTTTCTTCGATGCGATCACCACAAAATCCTTCAGGTAGAAGGGCTCGAAGTAGGCAATATCCTCAAATCGACCCGCCGTGAAGGCCTCTTCAGCCAGGCGCACCAAGCCACGCGCCGAGGGGGCAACAGGTACCCAGACAGCACCGCTCAAGACCTCCTCGCACTTCTTTGCACCATTGCCGAAGATGACAAACGGGCGCTCCGAAACGCGCTCGGCAGCGAAGCTCTCCGCATCGATCACCTCGGCCGAAACCTCACTCAGGGCATTGCCACGGCTATCGAAACGCTGCGTATAGACCTCCATACGGCGCGCATCGACCATCGGGCACAGCACAGCCTCCTCCCAGCCATCGACATCGAGGATGCCCGCCTCGTAGTCCTCGCGTGCCACCTCGGTCAGGGCATCGAGCGAACCCACCGCCAAGAGGGGTTTCCCCAGTCCGTAGGCCAAACCCTTGGCAAACGAGACACCGATTCTCAGACCCGTATAGGAGCCCGGCCCCTTGCCTACGGCAATGGCATCCAATTCGTCGGGCTGCAGCCCCATCTCCTCCAAGAGTTCATCGACAAAAACGGCCACCTGACGGGCATGGTCGCGCCCCTCGTCGCTCTCGCGCAGCGAGATCAGCTCCCCATCGCGGGCGATGCCCACCGAGCAGATATCGGTTCCGGTTTCAATGCAGAGTATAAGTGCCATAATGCTATCGTTATCTGATGCTTATCTAAAATTTTTCATCGCCTTGTCCATCTCGCGCTTCGCATCGTTCTCCTTCAGGTACTCGCGCTTATCGTAGGCCTTGCGACCACGCGCCAGGCCGATCACGATCTTTGCCAGGCCGCGGTCGTTGAGAAAGAGTCTCAGACCCACGATCGTCAGTCCCTTATCCTGCGAGGCGCGCTCCAACTTCTGCAACTCACGCCCCGTGAGCAGCAGTTTGCGGTCACGGCGCGGCGTGTGGTTGTTACACGTTCCCCAGGCATACTCGGCGATGTTCACACCGCGAATCCACAACTCGCCACGATCAAAGTAGCAATAGGAATCGACCATCGAGGCCTTGCCGGCACGAATCGACTTGATCTCTGTACCGACCAGCACCACACCGGCAACCCACTCCTCCAGAATCTCATAATCGAAGGTGGCTCGCTTGTTCTTTATGTTGATCTTGCTCTTTTTCTGTTCGCTCATCGCTCAAAACGGCATATTTATTGCACCTTTCAGTCGCAGGGATGGGTATCGGCTTAAGGTAACTAATTCTTTTATCTTTTGAATGTTTTACACATCTTTCTGTTTATTTTCTGTTTGCACACGGTATGCGTAGCGATACGCGTACGAACCGATGCCCCTCCCTCGAAGCGCTCGATCCAAAGCCGTGGATCGGGCGTTTCGCCTTCGTTAGAGGATCAATCGCTCGATCTTCTTGGCCAGCTTGACCTTCACCGTGTTGAGGTGCGCAAGGGTCTTCACGGCCTGGCTCTGCTCCTCCTCCGACAGATCCTCCTTGCGAAGAATGTCATGCTGTTGGCGGATCATGCGGTCGATCACCTTCGACTTGAAGATGTGGATCGTCTTCGGGACACCTGCCGCCAGCATCTCCTCCTCGCTCTCAACATGGATATCGTTGCGCTTCCAGATCTTGCTCATCGTGTAGTTCTTATCGGCCATCAGGATCTCCACCACGCGGTTTACCACATCGGGGTCGTTGTACTGAATAAAGCGATCCTCGGGGACCTTTACGCCCACGCCCTGCTCCTCATAGATCGAGCGGTAGAGGCTCACGATCTTCTCGTAGAGGGGATTTTCGAAGCGGATTTTATCCGTCTCGAGCTCCGTGAAGATAAACTCCGCCACGTTGCAATCGACCATGTGGTGACCCTCCTTGACCTCGAAGTTGCAGTGGCCGTGCTGCAGGAGGAACTGCACCAGGGCGCTCTCCAGGGTCTCGACACTGCTACCCGGCTCAACGCGCACATTGATCGCCTCGGCGCGCTCCGTCTCGGCCTGTTCGTCACGAATCTGGGCCGACTGACGGCGCATAAATTCGTCCGTCTCGCGGTCGCCCGACGAAGAGAGGCGCTTGCGAGCCACCTCGGCAATGAGCACCTGCTCCTGCGTATCGGTCGTACGGGCACACTCCTTGATGTAGACAGCACGCTGAATGGCATCGGGAATCTGGGCAATCGACTGCACCATATCGCCGATCACCATCGCCTTGCGGGCGGGATCCCCCTTCGCCTCATCGAGCAAGAGACGTGCCTTGAAATTCAGGAAGTCCTGCTCGTGGTCGGCGATGTATTGGCGCACCTCGTCGGCCGTATGGCTGCGGGCAAAGCTATCGGGGTCCTCCCCATCCGGTAGGAGCACCACACGGACATTCAACCCCTCCTGCAGGATGAGGTCGATACCGCGCAGCGAGGCCTTGATACCCGCCGGATCGGAGTCGTAGATGACGGTCATGTTGCGCGAGAAGCGTGACAGGAGGCGAATCTGCTGCTGCGTAAGCGACGTACCCGACGAGGCCACAACATTCTCGATACCCACCTGGTGCATCGAGATCACATCGAGGTAGCCCTCGACCATGATGGCGCAATCCTGCTGTTGGATGGCACGCTTGGCAAAGTAGAGGCCGTAGATCTCGTTACGCTTGCTGTAAATCTCACTCTCGGGCGAATTGAGGTACTTGGCCACCTTCTTATCCGAACGCAGCGTACGGGCTCCAAAAGCCACCACGCGGCCCGAAATATTGTGCACGGGGAAGATCACGCGATCGCGGAAGGGATCGTAGAGGTGTCCGTCGCTCTCGCGGGCCTTCGTAAGACCCGTCATCTTCAGGTACTCCTCCTTGTAGCCCGCCTTGAGGGCATCGGTGGTCATCCGATCGCCATACGAGGGGCAGAAGCCGAGGCCGAATTTTCGGATCGTGGCATCCGTCAGACGGCGCTGCTGACGGAAGTAGCTCAACCCCACCGAACGACCCTCACTCTCGTTGTGGAGGTAGTTCATGAAGTACTCGGCCGCCCAGCTATTGACGGCAAACATACTCTCGCGGTCGTTGTTGCGACGGATATCCTCCTCGCTCTCTTCGCGCTCCTCAACGGGGATGTTGTAGCGCTTGGCGACCATCTTCAGCGCCTCGGGGTAGCTTACGCTTTCGTGCTCCATGAGGAACGTGACGGCATTACCGCCCTTACCGCAACCGAAGCACTTGTAAAGCCCCTTGGAGGGGGATACGACGAACGAAGGGGTCTTCTCGTTGTGGAACGGACAACACGCCATGTAATTGACACCCTTGCGTTTGAGCGTCACATAGTCGCCAATAATCTCGACGATATTGGCTGCGGCGTAGATTTTATCAACTGTTGTCCGATCGATCATAGTTTGCAAAATTAGCGATTAAAAATTAAAAATTAAAAATTATGCCTACAAAAGTGTGAAAAGGGCACATCGCAGAGCTTCATGGCGCAGCCTTTTGGTTGCCTGCTTGGCAACTGATTTGAAAACAATTTACTTCGCCTTTCCGAGCAAGCTCAGAGGCGGAGTAAATCATTTTCAATGCCACCTTCAGTGGCACAAAAGGCTGAAAGCGGAGTGATTAAGGTAAATTTTCCTTGTAAATAAAAAAAATATAGACAATCCCCCTAAATCCCCCTTTACGGCAATTTGCCGTGACTGCTTGCGCGCCTCGGCATAGGTTCGCAAGCGACCTCTGCACTCGGCTGTTGCAGCAGTTGATAAGGGGGACTTAGTCGCTAAAGCTCCTTGGGTAATGCTAATAATCGTTGTGGATTTCCGTTGAAATCAAAAAGACAGATGAACACCAATACAAAAAAATATAAGGCCCATAGGACACATAGGTCCCATAGGCCTTATAGCTCTAATTTTAGAATCCCTAATTCTAAATTTTGAATTCTAAATGCTAAATTTCTATCTGGCTCGATCGTACTCCATGGCGGCCCAGATGAAGGGACCCGTAGCCTTGGGGTCGTTGTCGCGTACCGGCTCCGAAAGGTAGTACTCGTACGTTCCATCGCGGCGCGTACCCTCGGTATCCAGACCGGCTACGACACAGCACGAGGTGATCGAGATCGTACCATCCTCCTCGACCTTAAGGAAGCGATCTACAAACTGACGATAGCGCTCCATCCACGCGTCGCGGTACGACTCGGGCAGGTAGCCCAGACGCAGTGCCTTGAGCATCGAGTAGATGTACATAATCGAACCGGTGGCCTCCTCGTAGTTACCCTCGCGACCGGGGAACTCAACCACCTGATACCACATACCGCTCTTCGGATCTGCATAGCGCGGCAGGGTGTCGGCAATGTGGGTCAGAATCTCGATCATCGGCTGCGTCTGCTCATTCACGCCCAGGTACTGCAGGGTCTCAACAATGGCCATCGTGTACCAGCCCAGAGCACGATTCCAGGTGTGGGGCGAACGACCCGTCTCCTTGTCGCACCAGAACTGTGCGCGTACATCGTCAAAGGCGTGGCAGAAGAGCCCCGTCTCGGGTACATAGGTACCGCGTGCAGCACATACGAAGTGGTTGACAATGTCATCCACATAGCGCTTGCCGGCCTCGGCATCTACGGGCATCACATGGCGCATCACATACTCGGCATAGAAGGGCTGACCCATGTAGATACCGTCCAACCACATCTGTTGGGGGTAGCGCAACTTGTGCCAGAAGCCACCGGCTGCAATGCGCGGATGCTCCTGGAGCTGCTCCCAGAGGGTCTCGATCACCTTCTTGTAGCGCTCCTCGCCGGTCGTCTCGTAAATCTCAAAGAGCGGACGACCCGGGCAGATGAAGTCGATGTTGTACTTCTCCTTGGCGTAGCCGATGACCGAGCCGTCGGGGCGGACAATCGAGTCGTAGAAACGCAGTGCATAGGCATCGAAATCGGGGCGGTCATACTCCTTCGCAGCCTCCTTCATGGCGAGCAACTCAAGGCCCGTCGTATAGGCCCACTTAATCTGACCAACGGGGATAAAATCGATCTGTGCAGGCGAGGGGAAACGCTTCATCTCGCTCTCTACCATCCACTCGGCCAGCGGTTTGTCACCATCAATGAGCGGATGTTTCGGCGCGGTGCAGGCCGTCGAAAGCAGCACCAGCGACAGCGCGGCAAACATAAATTTCTTCATCGTATTCAAGGTTTTATAGGTTATTTCATATACTTCTCGATCAGCGCCTGGGCCTCCTTCTTGGTGAGCTGATGCGACCACTCGACACGGCCCTTCTTCACGGCACCCTTACCCTTCGAGCCATACTCGGCATAGTAGGTGGTCGAGGGGTTATCCTTGTTCGACCAAGCCTGCCAGCCCTCGGTGGTGATGTGCTCACCCAGCTCGCAGTTGATGAAAATGGTCTTGGCATAGGGACGCCACGGACGACCCAGGTAGCACTTCGTAACCCCCTCGGCAGCCGTCAGACGGCAGTTGAAGAAGATGTAGCCTACCTCCTGCTCCTCGACGGTCGATGCGGCCGTCACATAGGAATCCGACAGCGAGCAGATCTCGCAGTTGCGGAAGATGGCGGCAGCAGCACCGAAGATGAAGTCGGTCGTACCCTCGATGTAACAGTTGTCGAAGTAGTTCCAACGCTCGCCACCGATCTTCTCGTTCGCGTTGCCCGTACCGCGCGTATAGAGCGTATCCTGATTACCCAGGAAGCGGCAGTGGCGGAAGCGGAGGTTGTTACCCAGCGTCTGCACCGCTACGGCCTGACCTACGCGGCCTGCCGTGTTCTCGAACGTAATGTTGTCCACCGTCCAATTATCGGCACCGAAGTAGATCGTAGCCGAGCCCGAAGTACCCATATTCTGTCCCTTGATATTCTTGCGGTTGGCGAAGTCGTCCCACGAAACGACGGCCTTGCCGACACCATAGAGTAGCACATTGCGCTTGGTCCAGGGGATCGAAATCTTCTCGCGGTAAACGCCCTCCGAGAGGCGAATCTTGAACGTACCGTTGTTGTAGTCGGGAATCACATCCACGGCCTCCTTCAACGTAAAGAAGTCACCCGTACCATCCTGGGCAACCACCACGTCGGGGATCTGGAATTTGGCAGCCAGCTCGGGAATCTGCTTCTCAACGAGCGCGGAAACCATGCGCGAAACAACATGGGCACCCGCCACGTTGAGGTGCGTATTATCCTCACGACCATCGGGATAGAGGGGCGACGTACCCTTCTTAACCCACATGAAGTAGCGGCGCGAAGGCTCATCGCCCAGCTCCTTAAGCCACTCCTCGGTAACGACCTCCATATCGAGCATCACGACACCCATCTCCTCGGCCACCTGGCGTACGCGGTCGGGATACTCGCCGTGGGTCTTAATCAGCTGACCCTCCTCGGTGAAGTGGCGACGGGCAATCGGGGTCAAAAGCACCGGGATACCACCCTTCTCGCGCGTCTCGTTCACATAGCGACGGAGGTTATCGGCAAAGACCTCGGGTACGGAGCCCACCTTCGGGCGATCCACCTTCTCGTCGTTGTGACCGAACTGGATAAAGACATAGTCGCCCTTTTGCATCTGGCTGTAGATCGGCTCCCAGCGACCCTCGGCACGGAACGACTTGGTCGAGCGACCATTCATGGCGTGGTTCTCCACCAGGACATCCTCGCCAAAGAAGGCACGGAACAATTGACCCCAGCCACGCTCGGGGTTCTGCTTGTCAAGGTTCTTGTTGGCGCAGGTCGAGTCGCCAATGAGATAGACATGCATCGGGCGCTGCTCCTCGGCCTCGGCAAAGGCAAAGCAAAAGAGCGCCAACGCTAAAAACAGTTTTTTCATCATCTTTTACTCTAATTTAGTGTAGTTTCCACCCTGGGTTTGGGCTAAGGTAATCGCCTGCACCAGGTAGTGCAGATAGCACTCAAAGTTGGTGTAAAGACCCTGCGGATCGAGCGTCTTGAGCTCAGCATCGGCTTTGGTCTTATCCAGGCCTAAGAGCTCCTCGTAGTAGTCGGGGATGTGGTCCATATCCGTGTCGGTCGTCATGCGGGCAATCTCCTCCGAGGTGGCCGAGAGCGTGGGATAGCCACCCACATCCTCCGGCAGGTCGATAAGACCGTTCATACTGCCAAGCGAGCCAGCCTTGTAATAGGTTGAGGCGCTGGTATGCGAGGTCACACGCGTATCGACCGCATCGCGACGATGGGCCGCACCGGCATAGGTCAGCACCTGATCATACGCTCTACTCGCCTCATGCGTCGTAACACTGCAAGCCACGTTATTGCAACGAATCGGCAAAACCGACTCGAGCCAGGTAATATTTGGACTCACATCGCTCAAAGCGCCATCATTAATGGGGAATCCATGGCGGTTATTGGCCGTAAGTTGCGCACCGATCGAGCTGGAGGGATCAATCGATGAATCGAAACGGTTTGAATTACCTGCCGTAAAGATATGTGGTGCACCCCCGTCGTATGTTACACCGCCCGATACATATTTGCCATCGGCCACGTAGAAATAACTGCGACGTTTAGCGTTTTGCATCGTCGCTACACCATCCTTGTAGCTATAACCCGAACCTTTAATCGATGCAGGGCCCCACTTGTAGTAATTACCCACAAAATTCATCTTGGCACCCTCGCCGCCATAGGCCGAATTGCCGGCAAAGTTATAGACCACGTTGTTGCGGTAATCAATCGAGCGTTCATCCTGTTTGATGTCGTGGCTCGTATTGTTGGGATAGTAGCTGTTCGACGAGCCGAAGCGCGGATTACGCGAGTCGTGGTTAGCCAGCAGGTTGTGGTGGAACGAGGCCGAAACGCCATCCCACACACCACCAAAACCGTGCGTACCCTTCGTATGACCGGCATTGCGCAACGACTCGGCAATCAGACACCACTGCATCGTGAAGTGCTGATTGGCATAGAACGACGAGCACTCATCCGTCGACCACGACATGGAGCAGTGGTCGATGATGATGTTCTTATGGTAGCGACCCCAAAGTGCATCCAGACCGTCGCTGTCGTTTGCACCATTCGTACCCGGACGGAAACGGATATAGCGAATAATCACGTTATCGGCCGAGAGAACAGTCGAGTAGTTGCGCAGACAGATACCGTCACCAGGAGCTGTCTGACCGGCAATGGTAAGATTTCCGTTGCGAATACGGAGATCCGACTGCAATTCAATCGTACCGGCCACATCGAAGACAATCGTGCGCGCACCCGACTCATTGACAGCAGCACGCAACGAGCCTTCGCCCGAATCGTTCAGGTTCGTGACATGAATCACCTTGCCACCGCGACCACCTGTGGTAAACATACCGCCACCCTCGGCACCCGGGAAGGCGCGAATCACACCGTCCTGCTCCGCAGCAGGGAATTGCAACGCTGCAGGCTGGGGAGGCGTGGGCGGAGGTGTCGGATCGGGCTTCTGCTCCTCTTGGTAGCTGAAGGCGACATAGTCCGACCAGGCGGAGGCCTCATAGCCCTTATTCGCCCCCGGAAGGGCCTTTACGCGCACGCGATAAGCTGCCCCCGAGCGCATCACAAAGCTATATTGCGAAGCCTGCACCTCCTCCATTTTGGGGGAATAGCCCTCCTCGGTCAGTTCACACTGATAAGTTTCGGCATGGGCCACCGGCGACCAGCGCACAATGGCTTGTGCACCACTCACGGTTGCTACCGGCACGGGGGGTGCGATGGGTTCAAGACCCGCTTCCTCGCCCGAGCCACCGCCACAGGCCGTAAGGCCCATGGCGAGTAGCAGCGAGCAGAGTATCTTACCGTAGCATTTCATGCAATAGAAAAGGCTTAATTACTCCAATTTGGTATAGTCGCCACCCACGGTTTGGGCAGCCGTGATGTCCTGCACCAGGTAGTGCAGATACATCTCAAAGTTCGTGTACAGGCCCTGCGGATCGAGCGTCTTGGCCGTGGCATCGGCCTTCGAGGGATTCAGACCCAGCTTCGACTCGTAGAAGTCGGGAATGTTGTCCTTATCCGTGTCGGTCGTTGCGCGGGCGATCTCCTCATCGGTTGCCGTGAGGGTCGGCCAGCCGCCTACGGCCGTCTGCGTGTCGATCAGACCACCCGTCGAGCCGTTGCCACCATCGTTGTAGGTAGCCTTCGCGTTGCGGGCATCGTCCACCAGGCGCAGATCGATCTTATCACGCTTAAGCGAAGCACCTGCATAGTCCAGCGTGCGGGCATAGGCATCCTCGGCCTTGTGGGTCGAGGTGAAGCACGAGGTTACATCGTCCTTCTTAATGGGCTGCAGCGCCGTCTTCTTGGCTCCTGCCACATCGCCTACATCCGTACCGTTGTGCCAATAGATACCACTCCAGTTGTCGGCATTGATGGACGTAGCGTAGTCGCCTGCATGGTAGTTTCCGGCCATGTAGAGGCGGGCATAGTTGCGATCCGTGTTGTCGTAGAGGGCATAGGCATCGAGGAAGTATTTGCGCTCCTTCGAGGCAGGGCCGGGCTTGTAGTAGTTGTTCACCATATTGAACCAGCCACCCTCGCCACCATAGGTCGAGTTACCTCCCCAGTTGTAGATCAGGTTGTTGCGGTAATCGACATGACCACGGTGGGTCGTGAGGTAGTTGCCATAGACATTCGGATGGTCGATACGGGCATTGCGGCTATCGTTCGAGGTGAGGATGTTGTGGTGGAACGAAGCGTTCTTACCACCCCAGATACCGCCGTAGCCGTGCGAACCCTTGCCGTGTACGGAGTTCTTGAGCGACTCGCCAATCAGACACCACTGCATCGTGAAGTTCTTGTTGGCATAGAACGAGGCGCACTCATCCGTACTCCACGACATGGAGCAGTGGTCAATGATGATGTTCTCATGATAGCGACCCCAAATGGCATCGCCCTCATGACCCTTCGCATCGCCCATGCGGAAGCGCAAATAGCGGATAATCACATTGTCGGTATTGACCACCACCGAGTAGTTGGCCAGCGTGATACCCTCGCCCGGAGCGGTCTGTCCGGCGATCGTCACATTGCCCTTACCGATGCGCAGCTCCGAATTGAGGTAGATCGTACCGCAGACATCGAAGACAATCGTGCGGGCACCGTTCATCTCCACGGCAGCACGCAGTGAGCCCTCGCCCGAATCGTTCAGGTTCGTCACATGCACCACCGCGCCACCACGGCCACCCGTGGTGTACATACCGCCACCCTCGGCACCCGGGAAGGCACGAATCACACCGTCCTGCTCCGATGCGGGGAGCTTCAGGGCCGTGATATCGCACTTCACGCCAAAGGAGGCCAGCTTAAGCAGCGCCGACGAGGTCGAGGCATAGAACGTAATCTCGCCCTCCGAGGTATAGGCCGGAGCGGTCACCACAACCGACTCCTCCTTGACCTGCACACGCCACCCCTCGGGGCGCTCGATAGCGATCTCCTTTACACCCTGCTGTTTCAGGGCAAAGGTGCGCGTCTCGCCTGCCGTAAAACGCTCCTGGGGCTCTACGGTCAGCGTAAAGGTAATAGCCCCCGAAATCGGAATCGAAAGTTCCTCACCCGACACCAGCACCACGATGAGCGCCGTGCCGTCCTCACTCAGCTTGGCCGACTCGAAGTAGCTCTTCGGGAGCTTCTCGGGATCGGCGACAATCGGATCGCCATTGGGGTCGAGGATGCGCTGCGGGCCCTTGCCGTCACCGAGGTCGATGGTCCAGAAACCCAGCTCATCAACACCCAGCGTCGGGGCTGCGCCCACCTCGCCTACCGAACCTTCCGAGCCCGTCTCGCCCTTGTCGCCAAGGCCCTGCACGGGATTGCCGTCCGTATCCAACAGCTGACTCCAGGTCGTGCCGCCATCATACGAGATATACCAATAACCGTCCGCGGGGTCGATTTTCAAAAGGGGCATCGCAATCTTGCCCATCTCACCCTCGGGGCCTACCACACCGGCATCGCCCGTCTCGCCCTTCGTACCCGAAGTGAGCGTATAGGTCGAGCCGTCGTTATAGGTGACGGTTACCACACCGTTTTGCTCGGCTACCGAGGTAATGTAGCGTGCACCCTGCAGCGAGCCAACGAGCGAAGCGTAGCTCCGCAGGTCGCTATTCAGCCCCTGCAGAGCCTGCTCCATGGCCGCAATGCGGTTCGCAAGATCCGCCACATCGCTCTTCAAGGCCGTGTCGTCGTACTCATCCGAGCAAGCGACCGACAACGCTCCCACTGCGAGCATTATATATAATAGTATGCGTTTCATGGTGTACGAACACTATTATTTGTACTCGATCACAAACGAAAGCACCTTGCAATCCTGATCCGAAGGATTCGAGAAGACAAACTTACCGTTGTTGCCGGCCGAGAAGGTATAAACATGCTCACACGACGACTGCGTATGATTTGCCGACTGTACGGTTTGCTCAGCGCCATTGACGGTCTCTACCATCGAGAAGAGTTCACCCTTCTTCGCGCCGTTATCAACCAGCGTAATGGTAATCTTCTGAATCTCGCCCAAAGCCGTCGTATTGCGAATCAGCGTACCGGCAGCCACCTTCGAGGTCTTGTAGAAATAAAGGACAGGAACCTTCGTACCATCGGCCTGACCCGTCGTGGTCAAGGCGCAACGCGACTCGAAGCTAAACGAATTCCAAGTCCAGGTCGTGAAGGTATCACCCATATCGACAACACCCGACGAACCGCCCGGGATACCCGTCGTACCGGCCGAGTGCATCTCCGCAGCAATCAGCGTGTAGGTCTTTACCTCACCCGACGGGGGCGTAGTGGCCTCCGTTACGGTCAGCGTAGCCTCACCGGCAGCCGACTCGGTGTAAGCCACGGCATCAGCCGGAACAGCCACCACCGAAATCTTATACTCGCCCTTGGCAAGGGCCTTCACATCCGCAGCGGCAATCGTATAGGCAGCCTCCGTTACGGTCGTAGCAGCAGCGCCATTGAACGAAACCTTATACGAGGCGGCATTGGCAACAGCCTCCCAAGCAGCTACCACAGCCTGCTCCGTAACGGCCGTTACCGAGGCGGGCGTAAGCGTCACCACGGGCGTAGCCAGCGGCACGGCAGGTGCAGCCGTACCGTCCACAGCAACCTGCATGCGCAGTACCGTGGCAAGGCCGTTCTTCATCACAACCAAGAGCGAAACATCCGTAGCCGAGTCGGCCGTAGCGCGGCTTTGAGCCGCGGGAGCCGTTACATCGAGGGTCATCTCCTTCAGCGCAACCGTCCAACCATCGGGATAGCCGACCACCTTAACCATATCGGCCGTGGGGGCCTTCACCGTGTAGCTCTTCGTCTCGCCTGCAGCAAAGGTCTGAACACCCTCCACGGGGTTCTCACCTGCGTAGAGCTGTGCCAACGCAGCACCACCTACGGGAATCTCCAGCACCTCGGTCGTGCCTGCCAGCACCACCTGCAGGGTCGAGTTCTCGGCCGAGTAGCTTACCGACTCGAAGACCGATTTGTAGCTGACGTTGCCCGTACCCTCCGAAACAACCGCCTTGATCTCGTTACCTGCAGCATCCTTCATGCGCTCGAAAGTCTTACCGCCATCGTAGCTGACCGTCCAGTAGCCCTCCGAATCGACACTGATCTGGGGCGTAGCACCCGTCTGACCCTGGGCACCCTGGTCACCCGTGGCACCCGTCTGGCCCAAAGCCGAGATCTTCTCGCCACCGGGATACTCCCAGGTCGTACCGCCGTCGTAGCTTACCTGCCAATAACCCTCCGAATCGATGCGCATCATCGGCGTACAGGCAGCACCCTCGGGGCCCTGGGGACCCTGCGGACCCTGATCACCCTTCTGGCCGTTGGCAATCGTGTAGCTCTTGCCGTTGGAGAAGGTTACCGTATAACCGCCATCGGCATTCTCCGTCACCTTCGTAATGGCGATGCCGTCGGCAATATCCTTCAGGGCGGCAATGTCGTTGTTGATCTTCGTGGCCTCCTGCTTGAGCGAAGCAATCTGCTGCTCCAGGGCGGCAACTTTATCCTTCAGGTCGTCGATGTCGCCCTTGATGGCCGAATCATCGTATTCGTCCGAACAACCCGTCCATAGGCAGACAGCCGCCAGAAAATAGAGTAATTTACGCATAAAAAAGTGTAGTTTTAAGGTTAATGTCTTGGTTTAGTTGAAGGCTACCTTACCCTCCGACTTGGGCGAGAGCTTCGCATTCTCGGCCTTAATCTGCGCCGAGCCGATCTGAATCTGCTCGTTGCGGCTACCCGTCACGGTCAGTGCGGTCTCCATGCCCTCGGGGCAGATGAACTCCTCGGTTACGACCTGCTTGGCGTTGTTGATTGACAGGGCGGGACCCTGCTTCGGAACAACCGTCACATTCTTCAGGCTTACGTTGGTCGATTCGTTGATCTGGGCACCCGTCGTCGTGTAGAACCAGGCGTTCTCGACCTTCACATTCTCCACGTTCATCTCCGGCAGACCGTTGAACAACATGGCGCGACGAGCACCGCTGCAACGTACATCCTTGATCTCGATGTTGCGGAAGGCGGGAGTCGTCTCGTCCACCTCCTTGAAGGGCATATCCGAAGCCTCGCCCTCATCGCCATCGGCCAGGGCCTCCGAGGCCGACTTGCCACCGTAGAAGAGGTCGAACAAAAGACCATCCGTCAGGATGTTGTTCATCGTGATATTCTCGATGAAGATGTTCTCCACCACACCGCCGCGGCCACGCGTCGATTTGAAGCGCAGACCGACATCCGTACCCGAGAAGGTCAGGTCACGCACGCAGACATTCTTCACGCCGCCCGACATCTCGCTACCTACGACGAAACCGCCGTGGCCATGGAATACGATGCAGTTCTGAACGATCACATTCTCGCACGGGATACCGCGCTTGCGACCATCCTCGTTCTTACCGCTCTTGATGCAGATGGCATCGTCACCGGCATCGATCGACGAGTTGATAACCAGCACATTCTTGCACGACTCGATATCCAGACCGTCGCCATTCTGGGCATAGGCCGGGCAGCGAACCGTCACACCGTCAATCGTCAGGTTGGTGCAGATGGCGGGGTGTACCGTCCAGCAAGGCGAGTTCTGGAACGTCACGCCCTGCAGCAGTACATTGTCGCAGTTGTGGATGGCAACCAGCACGGGGCGCAGGAAGTCGCGGATCGGCTCAAAGTCCTCCTTCGTCTTCATGTTCTCGTTCACGTTCTGGTCCGTAGCACCCTTCTGACCGCGGTAGTAGCTCTCGGTGGGGAACCAATTCGTACCATCCACGATACCGCCGCTGGCTACGAGCTTCTTCCAGGCCGACTCGGTCACCTTGCTCTGCTTCACCATACGCCAAGCATCACCGCTACCGTCGATCACACCACCACCCGTGATGGCTACGTTCTTCACGCCACGCGCCGAGATGGGCGACTGCATACGCCAGGTGTTCAGACCCTCGAAGATGATCTCCGTCAGGGGATACAACGACTGGTCGGGGCTGAAGAGCAGCATGGCATGGTTCGAGAGGTTGAGCTCGATGTTGTCCTTCAGCACGATCGGACCCGTGAACCAGATACCGTCGGGCACGACCACCTTACCACCACCCTGCTCGGCCAGGTTGTCGATCGTAGCCTGGATGGCCTCCGTATTGAGGGTCATGCCATCGCCTACGGCACCGAAATCGACAATCGAAGCCTCACGGGCAGGAATCGCGGGAAGCTCCACCTTGGGCATCTCGAACGGGAGGTTGGCATAGACATCCGTCTCTTTGTTCGCCTCGCCGCAGCAGCAGGCCGTCATCGCGGCAGCCGCCAGGAAAAGAATCGTGTGTTTGAATTTCATAGCAGTTTTGTTTTGTTATTTGTTTGATTATTAGTTATTTCCGTTACTTTACACGCTCCACCGCAATCGGCTCGGCAGCTGCCTTGGCCTTCTTCAGCACATCGGTCAGCAGCTCCTCATCCGTCATGCCATCGAGCCACGAGCTCTTGCGCCAATTCATGTCGAAGTGGTACGAAATCTCGCCCTCGGCGTTGGGCGTGAGCTGGTAGAGGTAGCTCAGCTGATCATCCTCGGCCGAGAGGATCTCCACCTCCTCGGGCAGCGCCACGGCCAGCGCCACGGTCTCCTTGGGCCACTTCTCGTAGTCGTTCTCGGGGTGGTCGCAGCCGATCTGTGCCACGGCGCGCTCCTCCTTGATCGACTTCGTGTCGAGCATCTTCATCACACCCGTCACGAACTTCAGACCCGTGAAGTCGCCCTCGATAAAGTTCTCCACCACCACATCGCTATGACCGGCATAGATCGTGTAGCGCGAGGTCATGTTGAGCTCCTTACCACAGTAGTTCCAACCCTCGACCTCCATCTCCATAATGGCACGCACGGGGCCTTTGGCCAGAACGCGGGCCTCACGGCGCTTGAAGTCGGTGATGTGGATCATCTGCTTCTTCTCATCGTCCCAGCCCTTCAGCACGCCGACACCGATCGAGCCGAAGACACGCAGGTTGTCGTGACCAAAGCCCTCGGCCAGCTGCTCGGGCGTGGAGTACCACATCGATTGGCGCAGCTCGAGCTGGAGCTTCTTCTTGCCGTAGGTGTCGATTGTCTGCTTCTTGTCGAAATAGACGCGATAAGCACCCCACTCCGACTCGATGGCCGGTCCGTGGTGGTGCAGCTTGCGGTACATGTCGTCCTTGAACGAGAAGAGGGTATCTTTCTCCTCATAGGGGTTCTCCTCGTCGCCCGTCTTCCACCACATCTGGGCATTGGTGCGGGGGGCGTACTCCTTCGTCGAGGGGTTCTCCGAGAAGGTTACGGTAAACTCCTTCGAGCCCTCGATATCGGCCACAAAGGCGGCCTCCGCGAGGCACTTATCCAACTGCGAGGCGATCTCCTCGCCCTCGGCTGTCACGACAACCGACTGCGCCCAGGCGGGCACTTCGCTGATTACGACGGGGCAATCCGTCTTGGCACCCTCGACCGAAACGCGGTAAACGCGCTCCTCAGTCTTGGTGCAGGCGCAAAGCATCGCTACCAGAGCGCCCAAAAGAAAGATTCTCTTCATGTTATTTGAATGTTTTGATTAGATTTTCCAACTCTTTGGCCGAGCGGATGGCCCCCTCGGGCAGCGCGCCACGGAAGGTCTGCAGGGCCTCATGCGGCTGCAGGGTCACCTTCGTCTCATCGACCTGCGTAAAGTCCATACCCAGCTCATCGGCAAAGAAGCGATAGACGGCCATGCGCTTATTGGGGCCGTAGTCGTGCTTCTCGTCCGCGAAGTGGGCATTGCGGAGGTTGTGCTGGGCATTGTAGAAGCCCCAGATGCGGTGCAGGTAGGGCTGCTCAAGCGTGGGATAGGTGTGGGTCCAGTCGCCACCGTCCGAGACCGTCAGCACGGGCTTCGGAGCCATCACGGCAGCCAGCAACTCGGGCATGGCCGAACCACCTGCGGCCAAAGCCACGGGGCGACCACTCTCGCAGGGGCAACCACCGTCGAAGTGCGACACGAGGTGCACCACGGGAGCCAACACCGAGAAACGACCATCCACCAGGGCAATCATCAGCGTATGCGTACCACCGCCCGAACCGCCCGTAGCGGCCATGCGATTGACATCGACATCGGTGCGCGTGGCCAAAATCCAGTCGGTCACGACCTTCGACCAGAGCACCTGCACCTGCATGGCGTAGGGGGCCTGGTGGGCCTCAATGCCGAGCTGATGCTCCGACTCACCCCAGGCTACGATATCGACATCGACCGCCACAGCACCCATGCGGGCAAAGGTGGCCATGCGATACTGCTGGTCGGCACGGTAGCGCGCCTCGGGCCAGTGACCTGCAGGCGAGATGATCAGGGGGCGCTTCGCCTTGCCCTTGAGCTTTACCGTGGGTGCGTAGATCGTACCACAGGCATAAAGACCGGGGAGGGTCTCCAGGGCAAAGTTCTGCGTCGTGTAGCCGTCATGCTTCGTGATTTGGCCGATGCGGATATCGGGATCGGCCTTTAGACCGCGCACAAAGGGATCGAGGTCGAGAATGCGCAGCGCATCCTTTTTTACCTCCTCCTTACGCTGCTCCCACTCGGCGCGGTTGTTATACTTGGCCGAGAGCCAGGCGAGCAATTTCTCGCCATCGGCAGGCACGCGACGGTGGTACTCGTAGGGTTGCACGCGAATCGTGCGGCCATTTTGCTCCCACTTCAGGTCGAGGGGCATCAAGACATTGCGCAAGGTCTCCTCCAACGAATAGGGACGGATGCGCGAAGCGGCAAAATCGAGCGTGAGGCTCTTGGGGTCGAAATTACGGCAGTCGAGTTTGACATCGAACAGCGCCTCCACCTCGGCAACAACCTCTTCAAAAGGCATCGTAAAGGGGGTTTCGGAGGCAGCCAGGCGATCGGTCATGGTCTGCGCCTCGGCCACGGAAAAGGTACACCACAAGGCGCACACACACGCAAGCGCGCGCGAAAAGAGTTTTGTTTTCATAGTAGGTTTAGGTATAATCAAGACAAAGATAGCGAAAAGAATTAAGAATTAAAAATTATGAATTAAAAATTAAGGGAGGGGGTGTCACGCTGTCACCGTGTCACAGGGCGTGACAGGTGTGACACATAGTGACAGGCGGTGACACGAGAGGGGGTTGGAAGGTGGCTGACGGTCGGCGGGTCATGAGTCTGGGCCTACTGGGCCCACTGGGGCAGCTGGGGCGACTGACTTTTTTCAGTAGCCCCAGTAGGCGCAGTGGGCGCAGTGGCCTCAGCCCCAAAGCCCGATGACCTTTAGCAACCCTTAGCAACCTTTAGTTGCCTTTCTCTGCGCTCCCGCGGGGTCCGCATTGCAAGCCCCTCCTTATCAACTGCTGCAACAGCCGAGTGTAGAGGCTGCTTGCAGACTTTACCGAGGCGCGCAAGCAGTCACGGCGATTTATCGCCGTAAAGGGAGGTTTGGAGGGATTGTCTATGTCCTTCTCCGCAAAAGGGTTTGCTTTTGCAAGGATGCCCTTTGTCGAAGGGCGGAGAGGACGAAATTGGCCTCGCTAAAGCGAGCCCTTTCTCTTTCCTGCCGGAGGCATCCTTGCATCTCAAGCCCCTCCTTATCAAAGGAGGGGTTGGGGTGGATTGTAGGAGTTCTCTCCGCCAACGGTTTGTTGAAGCGGACTCTTCGGACGAGATTGGCTGCTGCGCAGGCAAGCCTGCTTCGCTACGCCTTTCTCTGCGCTCCCGCGGGGTCCGCAAGTTTGAAGTCCCCCTTATCAAAGGGGGATTTAGGGGGATTGTCTATGTCCTTCTCCGCAAAAGGGTTGCTTTTTGCAAGGATGCCCTTTATCGAAGGGTGGAGAGGACGAAATTGGCCTCGCTAAAGCGAGCCCTTTCTCTTTCCTGCCGGAGGCATCCTTGCAAAAGCCAAACGCCCTACGCGAACTACTCCCAACGGGAGTGTTTTTGTTTTTAGGCGGGAAGTTACACGAATAAACTCGCAAACATCCCCGCCTAAAAACAAAAAACCTCTGCAAAAGCAGAGGTCGTTCGCCGGGGCGTTTGCCCTTTTGCGGAGAGGACGAGATTCGAACTCGTGGTACCCTAATCAGGTACGTCGGTTTAGCAAACCGGTGGTTTCAGCCACTCACCCACCTCTCCGTTTCCCGTTTTCGGTCGTTTTGTTCCGAAAGGGTGTGCAAATATAGGGCGAAAAATGGAATTAACAAAATTTCGCGCCAAAAAATTCATTTTTGAACCCTTACCCCTTCTGCACCAGGCGGCGGTAGATGCAGGTTTTGTTTTGGCAGATGACACAGCCGTAGGCGCGGCGGCGCGCCGTGGTGCCGATGCCGATCACGCCACTGACCGATTTTATCGGGTGCATGAGGCACGATTCACTCAGGGCGATGCCCGTGGGGTTCTCGCCCACGAAGGCAAACAACGGTCGCTGGTCTTTGAGCGGCCAATTACAATAGCCCGGGCTGTAGCGGTTCGTGATCTTCATCCCGCGCGCAGCCTGCTCCACCTCCAGCGCCTTATGGATTTTATCCATCGCACGCTCCACCGTGAGTGAGCCGATGGCATCGATGATGTAGGCCTCCAGGAACTCCCCCTGCGCGTTCAGCGCATGCGCCTCGTCCGAGAACAGAGCACCTGCCGTGCAGAGGAAAAGTGCCGCCTCGGTGGCCTCCTTCAGGTAGCCGCAAACCTGCGCTCCAACCTCGAAAGTCGTGCCCTCGACCGTAAGCGTTCCGCCCTGCAAATCGAGCCCCTCGATCGTGCCGATCGCATAGCCTCCCACAGCCTCCAAATCACTTGATGTAAGCCCCGCAAGGCGCTCTTTCATATAGCAATAAGCAGGATGCTCGGTATCCTCCTCCATGTGAAGATACCGAGCAAGCTCATCGAGCGAGGGCAAGACCTCGCCATAGGGAAAACGGTAGGTATGAAATGCGCGTTCCACCCTATCGTGCATTGTACTTATCCACAGCCGCAAAGAAGGCCTCGATGTTGGCCTCGGGTACAGCAGGGGGCAGGTCGCAACCCGTCGAGATGACGAAGTTTTTCGCCCCGGCGGTCTTCTCCAGCAGGTCGGTCGTAGCGGCCTCCACCGCCTCGGGCGTAGCCTGCTGAATCACATTCACGGGGTCGAGGTTGCCCATCACGAGCATCTCCTCGGGCACCTCCTGGAGGGCTTGCGGAATATCGACCAGGTTGCCGAAGTGGAGCGCACGCGCACCGCACTCGACCATGGCGTGGGTACATTGACCCATGTTGCCGCAGTTGTGCAGAATGACCGTGAAATCATCGTCCTGCACGGCATCCACGATCTGCTTCACATAGGGCGTAGCATAGACCATGTGGTCCTCGTCCGAGAGCAAACCTGCAGCCGGCTCGGCCATCACAACACCTGCAACACCCGTCGCTTTCAGCGCCTTGCAGTAGTCGATGAGGAAGGCTGTACACTTATCCAGGAGGGCCATGATCACATCGGGCTCGATGTAGATGGCCACCATAATCTCGCTCATGTCGTACAGGCGACCTGCTAACGAGAAGGGGCCGATGCAACCTGCCAGGACGGGGCGGTCGGTGATCTTCTCCACGGCCAGGCGGTTGGCTTTGAGGTACTCGGGCACACGACCCGCCTCCAGCGTAGGCACTTGCAGCGCCTCCACCGATGCGGCATCCGACACCAGGCGCTCCGTGACGGTCGGAATCTCCTCCTCGGGAATCAGAATCTTGGCACCAAAGGCCTCGGCCTCGACCGTGAGGTCCATGATGACCGTCGAGGCAGCCGAGGGATAACGCTTGGCCAGCGCCTCAATGGCAGCGGCGTGTACCTCACCGTCGGTCACCGCCTCGCGCACCGTTCGTCCGATGTACTCGATGCCCGGGTGGGTCATAATCGGCACAGCGACACGCTTTTCGCTCATCATGAGCGCATCGATCCACTTTTTCATGGTGTGTTCAATATTAAGTCGTTAGGCGTTCAGGAAGCTCTCCAGAATCTTGATGTCGTCCTGCGGATCGGCGGCGTAACCGTCAGCACCGATCTCCTTGGCAAACTCGGCCGACACGGGAGCGCCACCCACGATAAACTTCACCTCGGGGTGCGTCTCGTGCACCTTGTCGATGATGGTCTTCATGTTGGTCATCGTCGTCGTCAGCAGGGCCGAAAGACCAACGTGGGCACCCGGGTGCTCTTCGAGGGCTGCGAGGAACTTCTCGGCCGAAGCATCTACGCCGAGGTCCACCACCTCCCAACCGGCACCCTCGACCATCATGCAGACGAGGTTCTTGCCGATGTCGTGCAGGTCACCGAACACCGTACCGATAATGAAGGTACCCTTGCGCTGCACCTCACCCGACTGGAAGAAGGGCTTGATATGGGTCAGGGCGGCATTCATTGCCTTGGCCGAGAGCAACATCTGCGGCACGAAGACCTGACCTTCGGTAAACTTCTGACCCACGCGCGTCATGGCGGGAATCAGCGCCGAATCCATAATCTCCGAGGGGGCGATGCCGGCATCGAGTGCCTGCTTCGTGAGCTCCATGGCACCCTCCTGGCCGCGCATCTGCGGCGGATAGGGCGATGCGGTGTTGATCTTTCCAAATTCGATGCAGGTAAAGAGTTTTTCAAGAATTTCGTTCATAGTGTTATTGGTTTATTGTTGTTGTTAGCGGTTTAATCATACAAATATAAAAAGAAAAATTAAGAATTAAAAATTAAAAATTAAGAATTGTGGGGTGGGCGTGGCGTTTGGCCTTTGCAGCCTTTTGGTTGCCTATGGGCAATTGTTTTGTAAACGTGCAGCCACCCTCCAAGCGAGCTTGGCGGTGGCTACTCGTTTTCAAAGCCACCTGCGGTGGCCTCAAAAGGCTGAGACGAGAAGTATGCGTAATTAGTAATTATTTAAGAAAGAGATATAGACAATCCCTCCAAACCTCCCTTTGATAAGGGAGGCTTAGTCGCTACAGCTCCGCTGGTGGTGCTAATGAGGTCGTTGCTCATAACGTTCAACTCTTTTCTTTTCTCTTCGCTCTCTCCTCTTTCCTCTCCTGTCACAAGTGTCACAGGTGTCACGCCCTGTGACAGTGTGACAGTGTGACACCCTGGAATTAAGAATTATTCAGTTGGCCCAGTGGCCTCAGTAGCCCCAGTGGGCCCAGTCCTCTTTCGTAACATCGTAACACAGTAACACGGGTACACCCCCTGTTACAATGTTACTATGTTACTTGGTTACTCCCTCGGAGCTACCCAAACCGCTCCACAAGCAGGTTCAATAATTGTACGATAGCGTGGCCGTGGTTTCACCCACCACACAACACGCTACCCTACACACTACATACGGCACAACACGACAGCCTACGCACTACGACACCGACTTGTCGCGTAGTTACCCAAGGCAACCGTGCTTGCCGTAAGTCTAATAGGGTGAGTCGATAGCGAAGCCTATACACACCTAATAATTATAAATAATATTTATATATATTAGTTCTTATATAAGCACATGCAGCACGATGCGACCAGGCAGCAGTGCTTGCCCACGACCGATCGTGGGTGTGAGCCGTAAGGCATGCAAAAGTTCAATGGTTGTACTTTCTGCTCGTGCCGCAGTGTCACAGTGTCACAGGGCGTGACACTTGTGACACCTGTGACACCTGTGACACTTGTGACAGGAGAAGAGAGAGAGGGTGGGAAGGTAGTGGACGGTTGGTGGTACTGTGGGCGGTTGTGGATTAAAGGTTGCTAAAGGTTGCTAAAGGTTGCTAAGGAGGGGGGGGGTGCGTTAGCCCCCCCCTTAATTTTCTTTAGTCCCCCTTAGCTCCCTTTAATTCTTAATTTTAATTTTTAATTCTTAATTCATTTTCGTATCTTTGTTTGATTTATCAAACACTTTCCTATGAAACGATTCCTGATGCTCCTTGCAGGCCTTTGTATGCCGACCCTGCTCCTGGCGGGTACGATCCATGTTTCGCCCACGGGCGATGACCGTGCCGAGGGTACGAAAAACGCCCCCCTACGCACGCCCCATGCCGCCCTGAAGATGGCACGCGAGTGGCGACGCACAGCTGATGAGCGCACCGCAGGCGGCATCGAGATTCGCTTCGCGGCGGGGCGTTACACGCTCGATCGCACGATCTACCTCCGTCCCGAGGATAGCGGCACGGCGCTTTCGCCCACGACACTCATGGCCGACGAAGGTGCTGAAGGCAAGGTCTTTATCGTCGGCAGCATGCCCCTGAAAAATTGGACGAAGGAGGGCAACTGCTGGGTGACCGATGCCCCGAAACAGCACGGTCGTCCGATCCTCACGCGCCAGCTCTGGGGCTTTGGCGGCAAGCTCTTCCGCGCCAATGAGTTTGGCGAGGGGAAGATGCAGCGCATCATCGCCTTCGATACGCAAAACCGCACCATCACCATTCCCAAGCCCACGATCAAGGGACTGGAGAAAGCCGAGGGGTTGGAGATGATGGTACATCAGCGTTGGGCCACGGCCATCCTGCGTGTCAAGGAGATGCGCTACGAGGGCGAGAAGGCCGTAGTGTCGTTCCTCGAACCCGAGAGCCACCTGGAGTTTGAGCACCCCTGGCCGCAGCCCGTCATTGGCGAGGAGCGGGGCAACTCCTCCTATATGCTCATGAACGCGCGCGAGCTGCTCAACGAGAACTACGAGTGGTGGCAGGAGGGGGCTACGGGCAAAATCTACCTCTTCGCCAAAGACCCTGCGATCGACCCGAACAAAACGACGGTCTATATCCCCCACCTGGAGCGCCTCATGACGATCGAGGGCGCACCGAAAAAGTCGGTGGAGTACATCACTTTCCGCGGCATCACCTTTGCCGACACGGCCTGGAATCGCCCCTCGGAGGCGGGGCATGTGACCCTGCAGGGCGGATTCCCCTTTATCGACGGCTACAAGCTCTACGACAAGCCGGGCTTTGCGTGGGATGAGAACCTCGAAAATCAGGCATGGCTCCTCCGTCCCGAGGCGGCCGTATCGGTCGTCAATGCCCGCCACATCGCCTTCGACGGGTGCTCGTTTGTCGCCCTCGGCTCGACGGGATTGGATTTGGCTACGAATGTCCACCACTCGGCCGTCACCGCCTGCACCTTCCGCAACATCGGCGGCACGGCACTCCTGGCCGGTTCGTTTGGCGAGGGCCCGACCGAGGTGCATATCCCCTACAACGCAATCGGCTCCAAGGAGGGCTTCTGCTCCTACCTTACGCTTGCCGATAACCGCATCACGAACTGCACGCGCGAGGATTGGGGCGCAGTCGGCATCGGCTGCGGCTATGTGCACGACGTGACGATCACGCGCAACTTAGTCGATGGGGTCAATTACTCGGCCATTGCCGTAGGCTGGGGCTGGACGAAGCACAAGACCGGCATGCAGCGCAACCGCATCACCCACAACACGGTGCGCAACTATGCCCGTCAGCTCTACGACACGGGAGGCATCTACACCCTCTCGAATCAGCCCAACTCGCTCATCGAAAATAACATCATCTACGCCCCCACCGAAGCGCCCTACGCCACGAACCACCGCGCCTTCTGCATCTACCTCGATGCGGCGACGGACGGCTACACGATCCGCAACAACTGGTGCGAGGTGAAGGATTCGTTCGGCTTCAACAACCCGGGCCCGAAGATTCGCTTCGAGGGCGAGAACTCGCCGCAGATGAATCGCCGCGCGTTGGCGCTGCCCGATGTAAAATATTAAGCATAAGCCAAATAACTAAACCCAAATAACTGTGAAACAGACCAATTACCACCTTTTTGATTTCCTGGACTTCGACACCGACCTACAGCGTGACGAGGCCCTTTGGAAAGCCTACAAGCCCACCTCGGTCGAGGCCGTCGAGGGCGACATCCATATCACGGTGCCCTTCCAGAAGCAGCTCAAGGCGGCCGACATGGCAGCCGACACGCAGTGTGAGCAGGTCAGCCACACGCTCATCCTGCGCGCCTATGGCGAGGAGATCGTGCGCCTCTTCCTCTCGACCGAAGGCCAAGCGCCGAGTGACGAAAGCGAGATGCTCGCGTATGCCCCCTCGGTCAAAAAGCTGCCCCTCACGGCCACCTTGGCCGACGATGTGTGGCAGTTCCACGATGCAAACGGAAAGCTCCGTGGCGAGCTGAACCTGAAGGAGGCCGTGATCGACTTCTGGAGCGACCTGCAACCTGCTCCGCAGCCCACGATCGACCTTACGATCTACCCCGACGGTGTGAAGGAGAAGCCCGTGCGCCTCTCGGCCTACGACCACTTCTCGCCCCCGCGCTACGATGCCCTGCCGCTGGCCTACTGCGAGACGGAGGGCAAGGTGGATCGCGCCACCCTCTCGTTCGAGTGTAAGCACGACGAGTGCTTTGCCGGTACGGGAGAGCGCTTTACGAAGATGGACCTCTCGGGTCACACCTTCTACCTCAAGAACCAGGATGGTCAGGGCGTGAACAACCGCCGTGCCTACAAGAATATCCCCTTCTACCTCTCGAGCCGCCTGTATGGTGTCTTCTACCACACGAGCCGCTACTGCAAGCTCTCGTTGGCCGACCACTCGACCCGCTCGGTGCAGTTCCTCAACGAAGCCCCCGTGGTGGATGCCTACCTCATCGGTGGTTCGTCGCCCGAGCGCATCCTCTACAACTACCGCACGCTGACGGGCTTCCCGTCGCTGCCCCCGCTCTGGAGCTTCGGTATCTGGATGAGCCGCATGACCTACTTCTCGGCCGACGAGGTGCAGGAGATTTGCGACCGCCTGCGCCGTGAGAAGTACCCCTGCGATGTGATCCACCTCGACACGGGTTGGTTCCGCACCGATTGGCTCTGCGAGTGGAAGTTCAACCCCGAGCGTTTCCCCGACCCCGTGGGCTTCCTCAAGGGATTGAAGGAGGATGGCTACCGCGTATCGCTCTGGCAGCTTCCCTATGTCGCCGAGGGTGCCGAGCAGATCACCGAGGCGAAGGAGAACCGCTACATTGCACCCCTGACGAAGGAGCAGGAGCGTGCCGAGGGCTCGAACTTCTCGACCCTGGATTATGCCGGCACGATCGACTTCACCTACCCGAAGGCTACGGCCTGGTACAAGGGACTCCTGAAGGAGCTGTTGGATATGGGTGTGGTCTGCATCAAGACCGACTTTGGCGAGAATATCCACATGGATGCCGACTACTACGCCATGAGCCCCGAGGAGCTGAACAACCTCTACGCCCTGCTCTATCAGAAGGCCGCCTACGAGATTACGAAGGAGGTGACGGGCGACGGCATCGTCTGGGCCCGCTCGGCCTGGGCAGGCTGTCAACGCTACCCCCTGCATTGGGGCGGTGACTCGGCCTCGACCTGGGACGGCATGGCCGGTTCGGTGAAGGGTGGTCTGCACTTCGGTCTTTCGGGCTTCGGCTTCTGGAGCCACGATGTGCCGGGCTTCCACTCGCTGCCCAACTTCATGAACTCGCCCCTCGACGAGAAGGTCTACATGCGCTGGACGCAGTTCGGTGTCTTCACCTCGCACATGCGCTACCACGGGTCGTTCAAGCGTGAGCCGTGGCACTACCCTGCGATCGCTCCGCTCGTGAAGCGTTGGTGGAAGCTGCGCTACCGCCTGATGCCCTACATCGTGGAGGAGGCCCGCCGCTCGACCGAGACGGGTTATCCGATGGTGCGTGCCCTTCTGATGCACCACCCCGACGACCGCCAGGTATGGCACATCGACGACGAGTACTACTTCGGCTCGGAGTTCCTCGTGGCCCCCGTGATGAACAGCGAGGATAAGCGCGATGTTTATCTCCCTGAGGGCCGCTGGGTTGATTTCTTCACGGGCGAACGCTTCGAGGGTGGCCGTTGGCTCAAGGGTGTGGAGTGCCCCCTGGAGCGCATGCCGCTCTACGTCAAGGAGGGTGCCGAGATCAGTCTCTACCCCGATGTTGATCCGCAGCATACCGACCAGATGGACCTCACGAAGGCCGAAAAACTTGTAATTGACGCAACATTTAACGGACTGAAATTCTAACGCAACGATGAATACTTGGAAGAAAAATTGGGAGCAATCGAAGCAGAACTACCTCGCCTGGTGGCAGCATAAGGGTTGTGTACTGACGATGTGGGAGCACCTGCAGGAGGGGGTTACGCCCCACGCCGAGGTGGCCGCCCCCGCAGCACCGAAGGATATGAGCCAACGCTGGTTCGACCCCGCATGGCGTGCCGAGGAGCTGAACCACTATGTGGCTCACTCGTCGCTCAAGGCCGATATTATCCCCGTCGCCAACACCCAGTTAGGCCCCGGCTCGCTGGCCGCCATCTTGGGCGGTAAGCTGGAGGGTGGTGCCGATACGATCTGGATTCACCCCGCCGATGCGGTGGGTCAGGATATCGTTTTCGATCCCGAAAACCCCGCTTGGAAGCTCCACAAGGAGCTGTTGAAGGCCTCGAAGAAGTTGGCACAAGGCAACTACTATGTCGGCATGCCCGACCTGATGGAGGGTCTCGATGTGCTGGCTGCGATTCGTGGCACGGACAACGTGCTGCTCGACACGATGATCGACCCCGACCTGTTGGAGCATCAGTTAAAGCAGGTCAATGAGATCTACTTCAAGGTCTATGACGAGCTCTACGACATCATCCGCGAGGATGACGGCATGGCCTTCTGCTACTTCTCGATTTGGGGCCCGGGCCGCGTGAGCAAGCTCCAGAGCGACATTTCGATCATGATCTCGGAGGAGGACTATCGCCGCTTCGTGCAGCCCTTCATCCGTGAGCAGTGCCAAAAATTGGATTACACGCTCTACCACCTCGACGGTGTGGGCGCCATCCGCCACCTCGATGCCCTTCTGGAGATTGAGGAGCTGAACGCCATCCAGTGGACCCCCGGTGTGGGTGAGCCGCAGGGCGGTGATCCCAAATGGTACGACCTCTACCGCCGCATCAAGGCGGGAGGCAAATCCGTGGAGGCCAACTGGGTAACGCTCGATGAGTTGGAGCCCCTCTTGGACAACGTGGGTGCCGAAGGCATGTTGCTCTCGATGGACTTCAAAAACGAACGAGAGATTGACGAGGCACTGAAGATTGTCGATCGCTACCGCTAACCGAACCAACAACAAACAACCATCTAAAACCAACTAACCATGATTAACGCATCCTACCTGCAAGGGCTTGACTGGGGTATCCTGATCGGATACTTCGTCATTCTGCTTGCAATCGGCATCTGGGCCAGCACCCAACGTAAGAAGGGCAGCTCGCTCTTCCTGGCCGAGAACTCGCTGCGGTGGTACCACATCGGCTTCTCGATGTGGGGCACCAACGTCGGCCCCTCGATGCTGATTGCCTCGGCATCGGCCGGTTTCACAACCGGTATCGTATCGGGTAACTTCGCCTGGTACGCCTTCATCTTTATCTGCATGTTGGCCTTCGTCTTTGCGCCCCGCTACCTCGGCTCGAAGGTTTCGACCCTGCCCGAGTTCATGGGTAAGCGCTTCGGTCAATCGACCCGCAACATCCTGGCTTGGTACACGATGATCACGATCCTGATCTCGTGGTTGGCCCTGACGCTCTTCGCAGGCGGCGTGCTGATTCGCCAGGTCTTCGATATCCCGATGTGGCAGTCGGCCCTGATTCTGCTGGCCATCTCGGCCTTCTTCACGATGCTCGGTGGTCTGAAGGCGGTAGCCTATACCAATGTCTATCAGATGCTGCTCCTGATCTTCGTGTCGGGTACGATCGTCGTGGCCGGACTCTACAAATTGGGAGGCATCGACGAGCTTGTGGCCCGCACACCGGCCGACTATTGGGTGCTGTTCCGTCCCAACTCGGATGTCGATTTCCCCTGGTTGCCGATTGTGCTGGGCTACCCCATTTCGGGTATCTGGTTCTGGTGCACCGACCAGTCGATGGTGCAACCCGTCCTGGCTGCCAAGAACCTCCGCGAAGGTCAGCTCGGTACGAACTTTACGGGTTGGCTGAAGATTTTGGATGTGCCCCTCTACATCCTGCCGGGTATCATCTGCTTCGCCCTCTACCCCACGTTGGCGAACCCCGATGAGGCCTATATGACGATGGTCAAGAACCTCTTCCCCGTGGGCATGGTGGGTCTCGTATTGGCCGTTTTGACCGCTGCCCTGGTGAGCACGATCGGCTCGGCCCTCAACGCCCTGAGTACCGTCTTCACGATGGATATCTACGTCAAGAAGTTCAACCCCAAGGCCTCGACCAAGGAGATTATCCGCATGGGACACGTTGTTACCGTGGTCGGCGCTATCCTCTCGGTGGTGATCTGCGTGGCCATCGACTCGATTAAGGGACTGAACCTCTTCAACGTCTTCCAGTCGGTGCTGAGCTTCATCGCTCCGCCGATGGCTGCCGTCTTTGTGCTGGGTGTATTCTGGAAGCGCACCACGAAGCGCGCCGCCAACTTCGCCCTCACGCTCGGAACGCTCCTCAGCATCGGTACGGGTGTGATCTACCTCTGGGCATGGCCCGAGGGCGTTGCCAAGCCCCACTTCATGATGCTTTCGTTCTACCTCTGGGTGGCACTCGTAATTGCGATGATGCTTATTTCGCAGTTCGACAAGTCGCCCATGGAGGAGGGCACGGAGCTCTTCGACAAGGTGGAGCGCCAAAAGACAGGTGTGCTGGTGGCAGGTCTCTGGATCGCCCTGATCCTGGTGATGGTCGGCCTCTACATCTTCTTCAACTAACCACGACAAGAGGGAGCAACCTCAGTTTGTCGGTTACTCCCTCTTTTTTAATAACTCTACCATGAAACGAATTTTACTTTCACTCACCCTGCTCCTCACAACCGCAGGCATCGCCTTTGCCCAATCGGTGACGGTCAATAAGATTTGGTTGGAAAAGGATGTTACCCTCAACGCAAAGTTGGGCATGAAAATTCACTTTTTCATGCAAACGGACGGGTTAAAGGATGTTCCTATGAGTGCCATTGTCTATTTTGACGAACCGAAAGGGGTCGGCGTTAAAGATACCGACGGACGTTGGTGCACAACAAGCGGCACCGTAGCCATTTGGGCCGATTTTACTCCTCCGTACGAGAGTAGTGTATGGAGTGACTTTTGGTTTTTCGTCGCCTACGAAGATGTGCATATTAAAGATTACAGCAAGACCTATTATTGTCATGTTTTCATCTCTGACAAACAAGGTAAGCAGTACGGTAATACGGAATATGTAGCCTTCCAGGTCAAACAACCCGTCAACAACAACGTCCATTTAGCCCCTGCTGCAGGATCGTTTCCCAATCAGCAGACCATCTACGTAACGAATGCAGATGGCCGAGGCGGCATCCTCTCGCTCTATTGTTATTACGCTGATGGCGAGAAGATGATCCGTTGCAACCTGGGCAGCTCATCCTTCCTCTACCGCTATGTGGATGAGGCGCCCGACCGTATTCTTTTCCGTGAGGGCAACTATCAACCCGTCTATGGACAATTCAACACCTTGGCGTGGAGAGATAATATATATGGACACGCCATTGTCATTTTCAAAGATTGGAGCCAAGTCAACTATGTACGAGGGAGTGGCGACTACACCGAGTACAAACAATTCACCACCAAAGCAAAGTACGATGAGTATCAGCAAGCACTACAACGCCTCAATGCCATGAGCACAATGCACAATGGTGGCTACAACAGTGGCTATTCGGGCAGCAGTCATCAGCACAACCACGAAGGCTCGAGCCATAGGGATGAGCGTTGTAAATACTGCGGTGGCGGCGGAGGCTGCAGCAGTTGCAATGGTAAGGGATACAAATTCAACCCCTATTCGGGTGAGAACGACACCTGCCCCTCCTGCAATGGTTCAGGCCGTTGTTTCAATTGTCATGGCACAGGCAAACAAGCCATCTATTAACATGCTCTCTATCCTAACAAGAAAGGCTGCCCAGGTTTTGGACAGCCTTTTCTTGTAAGGGTTCAAAGGGCGGAAAAGGCATAAAGGGCGTTAAAGGAAAAAGTTGAAGTCGTTTTAACCCTTCACACCCTTGTCGCCCTTCGCGCCTTTATCGCCTTTCGCCTAAAACTTCACCAAAATTCTAAACACCTTGCCCGGTGCTTCGGCCCAGGTCTTCATCACCTCATGCGCCGTTTCGGGGGTAGCAACGGCCGAGATCAGCTGATCCTTCGGGAAGTTGGGATTTTCGTTCATAAAGCGAATCACGGCACGGAAGTCCGAGGGCATGGCGTTGCGCGAACCGCGGATATCGAGCTCCTTCTGTACAAAGAGCTTGGTCTGGAACTCCACATTACTCTTGGCATAGCCGATGCAGACCACACGACCGGCAAAGGCCACCTCATCGACCGCCATGACGTAGGTAATGGGCGAACCGACAGCCTCCACCACCACGTTCGGCCCGTGACCTGAAGTCAGCGCCTGGAGCTTCTCATGCACATTTTCGGTCATCGTATTGACCGTGTACTTGGCACCGAGCTGCTTGGCCAACGCCAGCTTCTCGTCGTCGATATCGGCAGCAATCACCGTCGCACCACGCAGCGCAGCACGCACGATAGCACCCACACCGATCATACCGCAACCGATCACCATCACCGTATCGAGGTCCGTTACCCGGGCACGATCCACGGCGTGGAAACCGACACTCATCGGCTCGATCAGCGCCGCATCGCGCGTCGAGATACCCTCGGCCGAGATTACCTTCTGCCAGGGCACCACGATATAGTCCGACATGGCACCCTTGCGCTGCACGCCGAGTGTCTCGTTGAATTGGCAGGCATTCACGCGACCTGCCAGGCACGAAGCACATGTTCCGCAAGCCGTGTAGGGGTTGATCGTCACGGTCTGACCCACTACCACCGTTGCAGGCACACCCTCGCCCACGGCTACCACCTCGCCACCGATCTCGTGACCGGGAATGACAGGCAGCTTCACCATCGGGTTACGCCCCAGGTAGGTGTTCAAATCCGAGCCGCAATAGCCCACATAACACATCTTCACGAGCACCTCGCCCGCCTTGGGCTGCGGCTGCTCCATCTCGACCACCTGCATCTCCAGGGGTGCGACAATCTGTACTGCTTTCATTGGTTTATAAGCGTTTAACTATTCTGACATGTTTTTGATATAGGGCAACTCGACCAGCTCCTTGAAGCCGTAGAATCGCTCCGCATTCCTTCCCAGGAACATCGCTTTCTCCTCGTCGGTCAGTTCTTTCGATTTCTGCACAAAGTCATACGACATGCGGTAGGTGATGGCCGTGATCGTGCGCGGATAGTCCGAGCCCCACATCAGCTTCTCCATGCCCACCTCCTCGGCAGCCTGACGAATCGCCTTAATCGCCCCGTGGAAGGGGTAAAACTCCGCGTTGTAGAGCCAGGTGATGCCACCCGACTCGATCATCACGTTCGGATGATGCGCCAAGCGCACCTGCTCCATAAAGGTCGGGAAGGTCGCCATACCGAAGTGACCCACAGCCGTCTTCAGATCGGGGTGCTGCTGCAGTATCTCATCCAGCTGGGCAATTTGGCGGCTGTCGTCGTCCAGGTCGATCGAGAGGATCATCCCCTCCTTTTCCATCCAGGCGAAGAGATCGGCCATCTTCTTATCCTGCAACTCCACCACCACGGCATCGGTCTTGAGGCGGTTGCCGGGGATCTTAATCGCCTTAAAACCGCGCTCCTTGAGTGCTTTGGCCTGCCCCACGACATCCTCGTCGAAGTACTCGCACATACCGCAGCAAAAGAAACGATCGGGATACGCAGTTTGCACCTCTTGCAGGTAGTCGTTCTGGTGGCCGTCGATATACTCCTGCGTGATGACGGCCGCCGAAACCTGCGCATAGTTCATATTCGAGAGGAAGACCTCGGCCGTGTTACGTCCGTCGATCATAAAGGGGGGCACCATCTGCACCTCCTCGCCGAGGAAGTGCGAACGGCCGTTCTCGAGTGTCTGGATGCGCTTACCGTTCCAGACGGCATCCTGCTTGAGCCACAGATGGGCGTGGGCATCGATAATCTTGTAATCCATCTCCACCTGTCGGGTTACGAGTTAGCCCAGCTCACGCGCTTCTGATCGCCGATGATCTCCTGCACCTCGCGCACCAGATCCCAGTCGATCGGCTCCTCAATGAAGGCCAAATTCTTCTTCACATTGGCCGGATTGGCCGACGAGAAGAGGGTCGTTGCGATGCGGTCGTTCGACAGGGCATACTGCATGGCGAGCTTCTCGATCGGATAACCCTTCGCCTTGCAGTGCTCGGCCGCCTTCTTGCACACCTCCACCAGGGGTTTCGGTGCGGGATGCCAATCGGGCACACCACGCTCCGACAGCAGACCCATCGACAGGGGCGATGCGCTGATCACACCCACGTTGTTCTCCTCGAAGAAGTCCAAGAAATCGACGATCTTATCATCGCACAGGCAGGAGTGGCAGAAGTTCAGCACGCTCTCGACCGTACCTGCGGGTACATGCTCGATGACCCACTTGATATTCTCCAACTGTAGGTCCGTGATGCCGACATGGCTCACGATGCCCTTCTCACGCAGCTCCACGAGTGCCGGCAGGGTCTCGTTCACCACCTGGTTCAAATCGGCAAACTCCACATCGTGCACATTGATCAGGTCGATGTGGTCGATGCCCAGGCGCTCCATGCTCTCATAGACACTCTCCTGGGCGCGCTTGGCCGAGTAGTCCCAGGTGTTCACGCCATCCTTGCCGTAGCGACCCACCTTGGTCGAGAGGTAGTATTTATCGCGCGGCACGTTGCGAAGCGCCTTGCCGAGCACCGTTTCAGCCTTGTAGTGACCGTAGTAGGGCGAGACATCGATAAAGTTCATACCGCCCTCAATGGCCGTATAAACCGCCTCCAAGGCCTCCTCTTCGCGCGTCGAGCGGAAGACGCTGCCGAGCGACGAAGCACCAAAACTGAGGGCCGATACCACCATGCCCGTCTTGCCGATTTCGTTGAATTTCATACCGTATCTGTTTTTATTAAGTCTATAGTTCGCGATAATAGAACAAATATAACTATTTTCATCGAAATATCAAACTTCGGGACACAAAAAAGGGTCGTGGCATAGCCACAACCCTTCATTTTAACATCACCGTCTCGAACGCGGATAGCAAGTGGGATTTTTAAGCTTGCGCAGTGCTCAAAACCGCAGCATACTTATTGTATGTGAGGATTTTGAGCGCAAGCATAACGACAAAATCGCCTTGCTTGTCGCGTTCCTTCCGACACTACTCCCACTCGATCGTAGCACTCGGCTTCGGCGAGAGGTCGTAGCATACACGGTTCACGTTGGGAACCTCCTTGAGGATACGGTTCGTGATCTTGTGCAGCACGGGCCACTCGAGCTCCTCGATCGAAGCGGTCATGGCATCCACCGTATTCACGGCGCGCAGGATCACCGGCCAATCGTACGAGCGGGCATTGTTGCGCACACCCACCGACTTGAAGTCGGGAATCACCGTAAAGTACTGCCAAACCTTCTTATCCAGGCCGGCCAGCTTGAACTCCTCGCGCAGGATGGCATCCGCCTCACGCAGCGCCTCCAGACGATCGCGCGTGATGGCACCCAGGCAGCGCACACCCAGACCCGGACCCGGGAAGGGCTGACGATAGACCATATCATAGGGCAGACCCAGCTCTACACCGCAGGCGCGCACCTCATCCTTGAAGAGCTGGCGCAGCGGCTCGACGAGGGCAAACTGCAGATCCTCCGGCAGACCGCCCACGTTGTGGTGCGACTTAACCATCTTGGCCGTCTTCGTACCGCTCTCCACGATGTCGGGATAGATCGTACCCTGGCCCAGGAAATCGATACCGTCCAGCTTGCGGGCCTCCTCCTCAAAGACGCGGATAAACTCGCCACCGATGATCTTGCGCTTCTGCTCGGGATCCTCCACACCCTCGAGCTTCGTGAGGAAGCGCTCCGTAGCATCCACATAGACAAGGTTGGCGTTGAGCTGGTTGCGGAATACCTCCACAACATCCTCCGACTCGCCCTTGCGCATCAGACCGTGGTTTACATGCACGCAGACGAGCTTGTCGCCGATCGCCTTCAAGAGCAGCGCAGCCAGCACCGACGAATCGACACCGCCCGAGAGGGCCAGCAGCACCTTCTTATCGCCCACCTGACGACGAACGAGCTCCACCTGGTCGTCGATGAAGTTCTTCATGTTCCAGTTCGTCTCGGCCTTGCAGACATCAAATACGAACGACTTAACAGCCTCCTTGGCCTCCTCCATATCGTTACCCAGCTGCGGCATCTTCACCTCGCACAGCGCCTTGTCGTGGCCCATGGCGATCACCGGGAAACCGGCCTCGTAGATCTCGGGCAGCACGTCGATCTCCACGCCGTCTACCACATTCATCGGGCCACCGTTCAGAATCACACCCTTCACACCGGGCAGCGCCTTCAGCTCCTCGGCCGTAATGTCGTGCGGATAGATCTCACTATACACACCCAAAGCACGGATAGCTCGGGCCAGCACCGTATTTTCGTGGCTACCCAAGTCCAGAATCACAATCATATCTTGTTTCATAGCGGTAAATGTTATTTATTGTTTGTTTTACTCATTAACCTTAAAGCGTCAGCCCACATTGCAACGCTATTTCAAAGCATCGTCGTGTGGGCTGAAGTCGTGTTCATCTTGTCTGACAGGTTGGTTTATCGCTCGCTCGAATAGTTAGGCGCCTCACGCGTGATGGCCACATCGTGCGGGTGGCTCTCCTGCATACCCGAAGCCGTGATGCGGATGAATTTCGCCGTCTGCAACGTAGCGATGTCCTTCGCGCCACAGTAACCCATACCCGAGCGCAGACCACCGATCAGTTGGTAAACGGTCTCGCTCAGCGAACCCTTAAACGGCACGCGGGCTACGATACCCTCGGGAACGAGCTTGTTGATATTACCCTCGCAACCCTTCTGGAAGTAGCGGTCGGCCGAACCTGCCTTCATGGCATCGATCGAACCCATACCGCGGTAGGACTTAAACTTACGACCGTTGTAGATGATCGTCTCGCCCGGAGCCTCCTCCGTACCGGCAAACATCGAACCAACCATCACCGAGTCACCACCGGCAGCCAGGGCCTTCACAATATCGCCCGAGTAGCGCAGACCACCGTCGGCGATCACCGGAACACCGGCCTTCTTGGCCACCTCGGCAGCCGCATAGATGGCCGAGAGCTGCGGCACACCCACACCGGCAATGATACGGGTCGTACAGATCGAACCGGGACCGATACCCACCTTCACGCCGTCGGCACCTGCCTCAATGAGGAACTCGGCAGCCTCAGCCGTAGCGATGTTACCGGCAACAACCTGCAGATCGGGGAACTCGGCCTTGATCTCGCGCAGCTTCTTGGCGATGTTGGCCGAATGACCGTGTGCCGAATCGAGCACCACGGCATCGACATCCTCGGCTACCAGGGCACGCACACGCACCATGGCATCCTCCGTGATACCGACACCGGCAGCCACACGCAGACGACCCTTCTCGTCCTTGCAGGCGTTGGGGTGATCCTGCACCTTCGTAATATCTTTATAGGTAATCAGACCCACCAGATGGTCCTCGTTGTCCACCACGGGCAGCTTCTCGATCTTCGAACCGAGCAGCATATCCTTGGCCGTCTCCAGGTCGGTCGAATGGGTCGTGATGAGTCTCTCGCGCGGCGTCATCACATCGCCAATCAGGCGCGTCATGTCGCGCTGGAAGCGCAGGTCGCGGTTCGTCACGATACCGATGAGTTTCTTCTCTGCATCCACCACCGGAATACCACCGATCTTGTTCTCGTGCATCAGGTTCAAGGCATCGCCCACGGTCTCGGTCTTGGAGATCGTCACCGGGTCGTAGATCATGCCGTTCTCGGCACGCTTTACGCGACGCACCTGAGCAGCCTGCTCGGCGATCGACATGTTCTTATGGATTACGCCGATACCGCCCTCGCGCGCCAAAGCAATGGCCAGCGGAGCCTCCGTAACGGTATCCATCGCTGCCGACACGATGGGAATATTCAAGCGGATTTTACGCGAAAAGCGGGTCTCGAGCGAAACCTCTCGCGGCAACACATCCGAAAAGGCGGGAACTAACAGCACATCGTCGAAGGTCAGGCCCTCGGGCTGTACTCTCTGATCAATGAAAGACATAATGAACGGATTTTTTGTTGCCTGCAAAAGTAGTAATTTTTTCGGAATCTAGCAAGCAGGAGGGAGCGCCGAACGAAAAATTATAAACATTTTTTCATCAAGCGCAACGAAACATTCGCTTTCTCGATTTTTTTTGCGGAGGGGGCGTGACGATGTATGCGGCGTGCGATGCTCCTTCAAAAAAAGAGGAGCGTGTCCAACAAGATTTTTTTTGGACACGCTCTTTTATCAGAAGTTGTATAACAAGAGGGATTTTTAGGCCTGCGAAGCCCGAAAAAGCGGAGTTTACTTGGCGTAAATGAGCATTTTGAGGGCGAGCATAACGCCAAAATCACCTTGTTAGACAGCTTCTTTGCGCGTGGATGGTGCTTGGCTACTCGGCCAATACCTCGGCAACCTTCTTGCCGATCTCCTCGCCACGAATACCGCGGGCTACGATCGTGCCATCGGGGCCGAAGAGGATGATCTCCGGAATGCCGTAGATACCGTACAGATCGGTCGGAATCTTCTGTGCATCGAAGATGACGGGCCACGAAATGGGCAGCTCCGTGAGTGCCTTCTCCGTGTCGGGACGCTCATCCCATACGGCAACACCTACGATCTCGAATTTCTCGCCTTTGTGCTGCTTGTAGACGTTGGCCAGGTTGGGCATCTCACCACGGCAGGGACCGCACCACGAAGCCCAGAAATCAACCAGCACATACTTGCCCTTGCCCACATAGTCCGAGAGCTTGGCGGGCGTACCGTCGGCGTTACCCTTCTCGATCGTGAAATCGACAAACATCTTGCCCTCCGAGGTGTTCTTGACAGCCTCGCAACGAGCCTTCTCCTTCACGACATTGGGGGCGTTCTTCACGGCCTCGCCGGCAATCGAGTAGAGCGAATCGAACTTCACAGCGTCATAATCCGAGAGGCTGAGCATCGCCGTGGCACCCAGAATATCATCTTTGTGGGCAGCGAAGAGCTCCTGATCAAGCTGCTCGGAGGCGGCGCTGTAGACTTCACGCAGTTTCTTGGTCTCGGCTGCGCGATCCTCGTCCGAGAGCTCTTTATTCTGGCGCAGAGCCATATAGCCCTCACGGTAGGTGTTGTAAACCTCGTTCGACGACTTGGTGTAAGCGGCATAGGCCTCATTGAGCGGCGTACCCGATACCGTGTTGGTCGAACGATCGACAATCTCCATGTTGATCTGACCCGGCTCGAGCACAACCTGCGCACGCAGACGGCTCTTCTCCTGCTGAATCTGTACGCGAGCCATTGTCGGGGTCCCTGCATCGCCTGTAAACGTGAAGGTGTTGTTCTCGACGGCGGTCGAGTCCTGGGCCTCACCATTAATATATAGGTATGCCGTGGCACCATTGTAGGTCGAATCGGCTACCGAACCTTGGAGCGTGTAGCTCTTGTTTGCGCCGCAAGATGCGAACATTGCAGCGACTACTAAAAATACAATATTACATTTCATAATCACAAGGGGGGGGGTAAAGTTACAATGTGTAATTAATTGTTAAAAAAATTGAGGTTATTGGTCAAATCGTTTGGAACTCAAGACAAAAATACTTATTTTGCCGTAGAAAACAAACACAATCATCATTTTTTTAACCTTTTAAACCACACATAGACTCTTTTTTTGGCAAGAAAGAATCAGATGCACTTTTATCTCTAAAATGGAACGATGACCATGCCGGTAGGATGGCTCGGTCCGCCCCACTCATCGGGGTACATGTGTCAAATCGTTTTTACTTTTTTATTGAGTGATTCACACAAACCACCAAAACTTATGAAGAAACTTTACACAGCAGCAATGCTCGTAGTTATGTGTCTCTTCTCCTTCTCGGCATACGCCCAGCAGAAGGAGGTGACCGGTAAGGTATCGGATGCCAATGGTGATCCGTTGGCCGGTGTGACGGTAATCGTCAAGGGCACCAATCGCGGTACCACTACAGATGCAAAAGGAAATTATCAAATTAAAGTCGACGCCAAAGACGCGCTGACCTTCAGCTATATCGGTTATGCCGATTATGAGGAGAACGTAGGTGCGAAGACCCACATGAATGTAGCCATGAGCGAGGCCTCGGAGCAGCTCGAGCAGGTTGTGGTAACGGGTTACCAGACCATCTCGAAGGAGCGTGCTACGGGTTCGTTCGATATTATTTCGGCTGCCCAGATCGAGAAGCCCACCGGAAACATCGCCTCGCGCCTGATTGGTGCCGCCGCAGGTCTTGTCGCCACGCAGGATGCCTATGGTAATCCGCAGTTCGAGATTCGCGGTCGCACGAAACTGACCGTGGACCCCGATGATGTACAGCCTCTTTTGGTTGTCGATGGTTTTGCTATCGAGGGCGGTTTCGAGTCGATTAACCCCAACGATGTGGAGTCGGTAACGGTACTGAAGGATGCCGCTGCCGCTTCGATCTGGGGTGCCAAGTCGGCCAACGGTGTCATCGTTATCACGACCAAGAACGCCAAGCGTGAGGGCGACGGGACGACCGTGACGGTTGATTACTCGGGTCACCTGAAGGTGTCGCCGAAGATGGATTTGGATTACTATCTGAATCGCGCTTCGACGAACGATGTGATTGACTATGAGGTGAATAACTTCTATAAGTGGGACGCTTCGCTGTGGTACATCGACCCCTATTCGGGTGCCGACTACTACGACGGTACGTCGAGCGTCTATAAGCTCCTGAATGCTCACCGTCTGGGTCAGATTTCGGAGGCCGAGATGAATGCAGGCATCGCCAAGTATCGTCAGTACGACAACACGGACCAGCTGAAGGAGCTGTTCCTCCAGAATCCGATTGTTCACCAGGAGAATGTTTCGGTCAATATCGCTACCGATCGTTCGCGTACGTCGATCTCGGCTATGTACCAGAACGACCGCAAGAACTACAAGACGCAGAACAGCGAGAAGTACATGGTGTCGTTCCGCAACCAGACCAACCTGTTCAAGTGGTTGGATCTGACGCTCAATGGCCAGTACAGCCGCACCGCTTCGCAGAACAACATCGACACGAGTGCTTTCGGTTATGCTCCCTATGAGATGATCGTGGACGAGAACGGTGACTACATCAAATATGATCAGGTGAGCCTTGATTATGTAGATAAGTTTGTGCCGAAGGAGAAGTTCCCGTACCAGGATTGGTCGTACAACCCGCTCCAGGAGACCAACAACCAGAAGAAGCAGTCGTGGTCGACCAACGCTCGTCTGCAGGCCGGTCTGACCTTCAAGCTGATGAAGGGTCTGAACATCGAGTCGCGCATCCAGTATGAGTTGGCAGAGGGTCGCTCGAAGAACTACTACAACGAGAACACCTACTATGTACGTAGCACCATTAACATGGCTTCGACGTGGGATCAGACGACCAACGAAGTAACGCAGAACCTGCCTTCGGGTGGTATTCTGACCCAGAGCCGTTCGCAGAACGAGATCCTGACGATCCGTAACCAGGTGAACTTCAACCGCACCTTCGCCGATAAGCACGCTGTTGCCGTTATCGCCGGTGTCGAGACCATCGACAACGTATATCAGTCGTTCGGCAACCCGACGACCTACGGTTACAACGACGCTACGCTGAGCGTTAGTACGTTCCCCAACATCAAGGGCAGCTCGTACAAGAACTGGCAGGGTTCGAGCGCCAGCTACTCGTATGTAAACTCGTTCTCGTACACGACCGACCGCTACTTCTCGGCCTTCGGTAACGCATCGTACACCTACGATGAGAAGTACACCGTTTCGGGTTCGGTTCGTTCGGATGCTTCGAACCTAATCACCGACGATCCGAAGTACCGCTACGCCCCCTTCTGGTCGGTAGGTGCCAGCTGGCAGCTCGGCAAGGAGCAGTTCATGCAGGATGTTGATTGGGTTGACGCCCTCGGTGTTCGCGTAACCTACGGTTACAACGGTAACGTCGATAAATCGACCTCGTTCCGTCCGCTGATCAACATGGGTGCTTCGACGAGTGCTGCTACGGGCGAGTACACCGCTACCGTATCAAGTTACGCCAACCCGACGCTGCGTTGGGAGAAGACCCGTACGTGGGACGTAGGTGTTGATTTCCGTCTCTTGAACGGCAAGCTCTTCGGTAAGTTGGATGTTTACAACAAGTACTCGATGGATCTGATCGGTTCCGAGACGTTGCCTTATGTACAGGGTACCAGCTCGATGAAGAAGAACACGGCCGAGGTATCGAACAAGGGTTTCGAGCTTGAGGTTGGTTCGGCACTGCAGATTTCGAAGAACGTATCGTGGACGGGTAACTTGATGCTGGCTTACAACAAGAACCGCATTGAGGCACTGTACACGACCCCGTCGTCCGCTTATGGTCCCGTTTACTCGGGTGGTTCGTCGGGTTGGATAAAGGGTTACGACATGAACACCATTTGGGCTTACAAGTATGGTGGTTTGAAGAATGGTGGTACGGAGGCTAATCCGGAGATGAAGCCGACCCTCATTGGCAAGGATGGCAACCAGCAGTTCTTCAACTCGTGGCCCAGTGGCGACGCTATGAACATTTCGAATGACATGGGTACGTCGGTAGCTCCCTGGACGATGGCATTCTCGACCGCATTCCAGGTTTACGACTTCGATATCTCGATGATCGTAACGGGTAAGTTCGGTCACACCTTCATGCGCACGGGCTTCAACTACCCGGGTATCTCGGGTAACTCGATCCCCAACCGCTACTACCAGGATATCCTGCACTGCGACCCGAACGAGATGGTTCCCATGCCGCAGACCGAGGTTGAGACGCGTTACTACTTCTGGGATCGTTTCCACCCCTACATGTCGTATCTGGCCGAGAATGCAGGTCACATCCGTCTGCAGGAGCTCAGCGTAGCTTATAACCTGCCGAAGAAGGCTGCCAAGTGGTTGGGTGTTCGCAACCTGAAGGTTTATGCCCAGGCCAACAACCCCTTCTCGATCTATTTCAACGGTTACAAGGAGGATCCCGAGTTTGCATACGGCAGCATGCGTCTGCAGGCTTCGTACACCTTCGGTATCAAGTGTTCATTCTAATAAACGAGAGTTATGAAACTGAAAAATATTGCAATCTATACCCTTATGCTCGCAATGGCAACGAGCTTTGTTGCCTGCGACGAGTGGTTGTCGAAGGAGCCTTCGAAATCGACGAAGAAGACCCTCGAGAATACGGAGCAGCTCGATGCTCTGTTGGGTAACTTCCAAACCTTCTATCAAGAGCAGTGTTCGCACGTTTATGGTACGGATGACTGGGGTATCTGGCCCGAGTTCCATGGAGCCAAGAGTGGCGGTGTTTACAATGCAACTACGCAGCTTCCCTATCTGCTGTGGGGTGATGAGGTAGACGATGCCCGTTACTCGGTATGGCAGAAGGAGTATCCGAAAATCTACTATGCCAACGTGGCTATCGAGCAGGCTATGAGCTTGCAGGGTCTCGAGGAGGACAAGGCCAACCTGAAGGCCGAGGGTCACTTCCTGCGTGCCTACTCGATGTTCCAGCTTGCCGTGGCTCACACGCTCTACTACACCGGTGACAACGGTGACGAGTTGGGTCTGTCGCTGCAGACGACTAACTTTGAGGATTCTTCTGCACGTGCCAACCTGGCCGACACGTGGGCTGCTATCGACGCTGACCTGCAGGAGGCTCTGAAGATCACGGTAGCATTGAAGGGTGCTAACGGCAAGAACCGCACGTGGCGTGCTACGACCGCTTCGGTCAACGCCTTTGCCGCTCGTTACTACCTCTATCGTGGTGATCTGGCTCAGGCTAAATCGTATGCAGAGAAGGCTCTTGCCGAGTACAGCACGCTGGGTGACTACAATACGACGATGAGCTTCAGCAAGACGACGCTGAGCAAGGTGATCAACTCATCGACAAACGAGGAGACGGTGACTGTTTATTATCCGAGTACTTACAATACGCGTCTGGCGACTGTTGCCAACTTTGGTAAGTGGTTCGAGACGGAGGGTATCTACCTGTCGCGTGACTGCTACCACGCCAGCTGGTGGTTTGTACCCAGCAAGGAGTTGGTTGATACCTATGCTATCGACGTTCCGGGTGATGACAAGCAGAACGACCTCCGCTTCCGCTACTTCTTCGTAGAGGACTTCTCGCTCCGCACCTGCTCGGTGGATCCCGCATTCCGTTGGTATGGTGTGATGATGCACGAGATGGAGTCGATCGATGCCGGTCCGTCGGTAGCCGAGATGATGCTCATCAAGGCCGAGTACGAGGCTCGCGAGGGTAACAAGGATACGGCTATGAGTATCCTGAATACGCTGCGTAAGGCACGTATCGATGCTTCGGTTTACACGGCCAATATGACCGCTTCGTCGAAGGATGATGCTATCAAGAAGGTACTCCAGGAGCGTCGTCGCGAGCTGTTTATGACGATGCGCTGGTACGACATGAAGCGTCTGAACGCCAACGATTACGCTGCCGACGATATCACCGTAACGCGTCAGTACTACGACTACAACGCTGCTTCGGGTTCGGTTCTCGCCGACCAGGGTGTGAAGACCTTCACGCTGGAGCCCAACTCGCGCCACTACGCAATTCCGATCCCCAAGACGGAGATTGCTAACAGCAAGGGTGCTATCCAGCAGAACGTATACTAATCGTTGTACATACTAAGATAGCGCAACCATGAAAAAGTTGTTGATTGCGCTGATCTGTTTCATGCTGGCCGGATGCTCGTCATCCGGCCTGCTGAATACAGACGGCAAGGCTACGTTGAAGGTACTCTATGTCGGCGGAGCTGCCGAATTTGAGACCTTCGGCTCGCATCGTTCGAAGGAGGGCATGGAGGCTTCGGCTCTGGAGCGCACGGCCGCCTGGGAGGCGATGCTCAAGGAGCGTTTCGACTCGGTGGCAACCGTGCAGGGCAAGGATTACACTCCTGCTATGTCGGAGGGCTACGATGTGACGATTATTGACGGCCTGATTCCCACCATGCGTCCCCGCGAGTTGATTCGCGACGCCGCGGGTAAAGTGGTGAAGGTGATCCCGGCACAGCGTCTGCCTGAGGATTTCTCGGGTGCAGTCGTGTCGATTGGTCAGCAGAGCGAGAATATCGGCCGCAGTATAGGCACGAAGCTCGATTGGTACTGCCTCTGCCTCGATGCCGAGGCGCATGGTATGGTGCTCGATCACCCGATCTTCAAAGGCCCCTTCAAGACCGAGATTTCGCTCGAGAAGAAGCCCGTGCCGGAGGATGCCAAGCATTATGTCTATTTCACGCCCGATATGCCCGATTCGGTGATGATGTGGCGTGTGCAGACCAAGGGTTATCAGACCGACGAGGGTTTCCCCGTAGGTATGGTGTCGCGTCCGTGGGGTTTCCTGGATGGTCCCGATACGGAGTTTATTTCGAGCGGTGTCTGCGCCAAGACGATTGACGCCGTGGCAATCGGCCGTCACGGTAACTACCTACATTGGGGCTTTGCTGCTTCGCCCGCCTTTATGACCGAGGAGGCGAAGGCTGTCTTTGCCAATGCTGTTTGCTACATTGCCCAATTCAAGGGCCAGACCCCGTTGGTTCGTAAGTACAACGACCGCATCGCTACACGCGAGTATATCAAGGAGTTGAAATACATGGCTACGATGGAGCCTTATGAGACGCGTGTCGGTTGGACGGTGTCGTCCAACGAGGAGGGTCTGAAGAAGCAGGAGGAGGTGCGCGCCAAGAAGGCTCGTGGCGAGAAGCTTACGGCCGAGGAGAGCTACTACCTCAACTTCAAGCCGTCGGAGCCGATGACCCTGGCGCAGTACCTGCAGCGTTACCACAAGCAGGCCTACGTGGCCCTCGGTGAGGAACTGGACGCCTATGTTCCCTATTACGAGGAGAACACACCCTATTTCTATGGTGGTGAGGGTATGTATATGCTGACCATCGACGAGGACGCCAAGGCGTGGGGTATTCCCACGGGCGATATTCGCCTCTTGGAGAAGGCCATCCGGTGCCTGGAGAAGGGCGAGGAGGTAGAGCGTGCACAGCGCATCCTGGATCGCTATACGCTCTGCACCTTCGAGACACCGACCGAGTGGAGCGCTTGGTTCAAGAAGTATCGCAAGAAGATCTTCTTCACCGAGGCCGGAGGTTGGTTCTATATGGTCGACGGCCCTGCCACGTTGCCCGGTAACGATTACAAGGCGCGTGAAAAGAAGGCTGCTGCTGCCGAGCGTGCCGCTGCCATGGCTGCACAGCCCGGTGAGACGAGTGCCGAGGAGCCGGTAGCCGTCGCTGCCCGTGTTGTAAAGGCAAATGGTTCGACGTCGATCGAGGTGAATATGAAGATTCACCCCGGCTTCCACGTCTATCGTGCGGTCGCTGCATCGGATGCCTATCTGCCCGTGAAGTTCACGACGCAGGTTCCTGCCGATATGGAGGCCGGCGAGGTGATTTCCCCCACGGCGAAGCCATTCGGCACGGCCGGCACGACCATCTACGAGGATGCTGTCACCTTTGTGATCCCTTTGACGGGTCAGGCGACGGGTGAGGTGAACTGCAAAGTGGAGTGGCAGTGCTGCGATGCCCATGTCTGTATGCCACCGATGGAGCGTGAATTGAAATTGACCCTATAGTCCGAGGGGGATACCTGACTTGTAGAGCGTGGCCGCTTACGCGACCACGCTTTTTTTGTATGTTGTCGTGTCGTTTTTCCGTTAATCGGGGCTTAATTACTATTTACTTAGAGCAGAATTTTATATTTGGCAACATTACCATATTTTCAAGAATGCGTTTGGCCCTTAGGTTATTGATATAGCATTAATTGGGCTATCTGAAACTTTATTTAGGTTACATCTGTGATAGATTAATCAAAAGATTCCTACAATCCTCCCAAACCCTCCTTTACGACGAAACGTCGTGACTGCTTGCGCGCCTCGGCATAATCTGCAAGCAGCCTCTGCTCTCGGCTGTTGCAGCAGTTGAAAAGGGGGACTTAGTCGCTACAGCCCTTGCGTAAACCTACAACCCCACCTTCCAGCTCGCTTGGAAAGGTGGGGTTGCGTTTCAACGAATAGAATTTCTCTTCTACCTACTACTGCACCAGGCTGTTCAGATAGACCTCCAAATTGGTGTATCCTTCGTGGCTCAATGTGCACGCATTGCCATCCGTGCCGTTACGCGGATCGAGCCCGTTTTCTTTCTCCCACCAATCGGGCATGCCATCACCGTCACGGTCGCGCAACTGCTTCGGCTTCACACCGCCGTCGCTCAGCGCACACCAAGGCGATTTCGCGCCCTCGGGCATCACATCCTGCGGCAGGTCGATTAAACCGGGCAATGCGGCGGCATCCTCGGACACCGAACCGCGATAGGTAGCCGTACCCGTGCGGGTCTCCTCCACAATGCGACGATCAATCGCATCGCGCTCTTTCGAGCATCCTGCACCGAAGAGCACAAGGCGATACGCCTCCTCGGCCGTGTGGGTCGTCACAACATCCGTCTCGAGCGGCTCCGAGAGGCGAATTTCACGCTTCACCTCCTCGGTGTAGGTGCCGTCGCAATTCGCGGGGTTGATCTGCGCGTAGATACCCTTTGTCCAGTTATCGCGCGTCACCTCCTCGTGGCCCTCCATGACATTGCCATCCACATAGTAGCGCCCCCAGACATGCTCCATCGGTTTCCAGGCGTTGAACGAGCCGTCACGCCGAGTCACATACTGCGTCGTGCGGATGCCCGGAGCACAGATGCGATACCCCACGGGCGTATCCTTCGGCGTTGCCGGGCCGGGCTTGTAGTAATTATTTACCAGGTTGGCCTTCATACCCTCGCCACCGTAGCAACCCGCGCCGGCCCAGTTGTAGATCACATTGTTGCGCATATCCATATACTCGCGCTGCTGGGTCCAGACATGCGGACCGAGTCGCGGCGTGCGGCTGTCGTGATGCGCCAAGAGGTTGTGGTGGAACGAAGCGCGCGCTCCGCCCCAGATTGCGCCGTAGCCGTGGCTACCCTTCTTGTGGCCCGCATTGCGCAGGCTCTCCGACACGAGACACCACTGCACCGTAAGGCGTTCGCCTCCATAGACCGAGCAACTCTCATCGACCGACCAGCTGATCGAGCAGTGGTCGATAATCACATCGCGCGACGAGGAGCAACCCAGACCGTCGGGATCCCCCTCCGACTCGTTGCCCACACGGAAGCGCAGGTAGCGCACGATGACATGCTCGGCACCGATCGTCACCGGATAGCGGGCAATACAGATACCCTCACCCGGAGCACTCTGACCAGCCAGCGTGAGGTAACCTTTCGTGATGCGCAAGGGGGCTTTCAGGAAGATCGTACCCGCCACATCGAAGACCACCGTACGGGGTCCCTCCTGCTCTACGGCATAGCGCAGTGTACCCTCCTGGTCGCCATCCTCGAGGGTCGTCACATGGTAAACCTTACCCCCGCGACCACCCTGCGCATAGCGACCAAAGCCCTCGGCACCCGGGAAGGCTGCCGGAGATGTTTGAGCCACCGCGCCCAGCGCCAAAAGGAGCATCAGCCCCAAGCTAAAGATTCGTTTCATGACGTTTAAAGTTTAGTAGCCCAACACATTCCACAACTCACGGATGCGGCTCTCGGGATCCCACTTACCACCGAAGGTCCAACGGGCCGTCAAGTCGTAATAGGCAGGCTTCGTGGAGGATTGGTCGAAGTTATCGTTCATCCAACCGCTATGGCCACCCTCGCGCGTGCAGTCGTTGTAGTAGACACGCAGACCCCACGGGCAGGGATCGAGCACCTTATCCGAGTAGGCGTAGTGGATATTGCCGTCGAGCACATTCTTCGAGAAGTGGCAATTCTGCAGGAAGAACTGCGAGTCGTGGTGATAACGGCCCAGCAGGGTCGGCGAGGCGGCATCGAACTCCGAATCGGTGATGACCAGCTTCTTCGACTGATCGCCACGGCCATCGTGCCAAATCATGGCACGGCTGTCGCCATAGAAACGCGAACGGGTCACATAGCACCAACCGCGCGGGCAGAGGAAATCGACACCCGGGCAACGCAGGTAGAGGTCAGCATGGTAGTACATACCCCCTGCATCGCGCGCCCAGAGCGACAGGGCATCGTTGCCATCGGCCCAGACATTCGAGTTGATGACAATCGTGCGCGTGGCACGGCCAAAGATGGCCATCTGGTGGCGTGTCGTCTTCTCGACGGTCGTACCATAATTATTATAGACCGTAAGACCGCTGATCACGCAGTCGTCGGCACCCTCCTGAATCACAATCACACCGTTGCCGACAGGCTGACCCTTATACTCCTTGATTCGGCGGTTATCCGACACCTCGGCAAAGATGATCTGCGTCTTCTCACGATCCTCGCCCACAAGGACAATGTTCGGCTTGTCGATGATGACCTTCTCGTTATAGACACCCTTCTCGATCAGGATCTTGAACGGCTCGGTCGGCTTCGCAGGAGCCTTTTCGATCGCTGCCTGGATGCTCTCGCCCGCCTTGACAATCACATCAAAGGCTGCGCGGTCGATCGTCGGACGGCGATACATCTCGATCAGGCCGTTCTCGTTGGCACCCTTGGCCTTCAGGTTCAGCTGCACCTTGTGCTTCGGGTCGTTCTCCTCGGCCCACTTCTCATAGAGCGGATAGAGCTCCGCGGGGCGCGATCCATACCAGCTGTAGCCCGTGCGGCGCTCCAGACCGATCTGCTCCAGGCGACGACGCTCGATGCCGTCACGGTCGCAGACAAAGGGTTCGCAATACTCGAAATTGTAGAAGCGACCCCAAATCGGCTGCTCGGCCGTAGGATCCTCAACGAGCTTCGCATCGCGACGTTCGCCCGCACGCCAACCCGTGCGTACAACCCGCAGACCCGATAATTTATAGGTATCGAACCACTTCATCGCCCCATGCACGGCCTCCTTCACACGCTTCGAGGGCTTCGGCAGGGTCATCAGCAGGCGTACCAGCATGGCACTCTCCTGCGTGCAGTAGCAGGCATGCTCAAAGACACGCGCCGGAGCAGGCTCAAAACTATCCTTGTAGTGCTGCTGACACCATACGGTCGGCACGCCATCGACATAGATCTGACACTTCAGGATGCACTCAATACCCTTATCAAAGGCTTTGGCTACGCGCTGGCGGGTCGCCTTATCGAGCAAATCACCCTCGTAAGGTGCACGGCCGTTGCGGATATCGTCAAAGATGAAGAGGATGTTGGCGATGGCATCGTCGTTGAAGGTAATGTGGGCATGATACCCCACCGTGTTGGGCCAAATCTGCGGCCAACCGCCATTCTCGTACTGTCCATCGAGAATGTACTGCAACGCCTTGAGGAAGGCCTCGCGGAAACGCTCCTCGCCCGTAGCCTGATAGAGGCGCGCCAGGAAGATCATCTGCGAGGTGGTCGCCCCGTTGTCGATCGTCGAGTCGTGGGTATTCTCCTTGGCCTTCAGGACAGCCTCACGCTCCCGATCGGTCAGGCGGCGTACCATGTCCGTATTCTTGGGCCAGGCACCCGTCACACGCTGATAGAGCAGAATCTGGTCACCGATGCGCGTAGCCTCCTCCGACTGGAAGAACTCCTTGCGCGTTTCGCGCATCACATTGCGCTGCGGACGCAGGCGCTGGGCCTCGGCCATCGAGGGCGCGAAAATCCCCACAAGCAAAAGAGCCACGAGGGTTCGCTTTAGGTTCGAAAGATTTAGTAGTTTCATAAAGGTTAGGTTTGTGTAGTTGGTTTGTGGTTTAATTATTGAATCTTAAAAAGTCAATTCTTAAACTGAATCGTATAGTTTTGAATTTTGAATTCCAAATTTTGAATTCGGAGTTTTAGGGTCGCGCCCTAAAACTCCTTTCCCTGCTTCAGGGCCTCGACATAGGCATCAATCTTCTGCATCTGCTGCGGAATCTTGATGCGCTGCGGGCAGTGCTCCATACACTCCTCGCAACCGATGCAGTGCGCCGCCTGGCGCAGCTTGGGCACCGAGCGATCGTATCCCACGAGGAACGCACGGCGCGCCTTGCGGTAGTTCTCATCGCCCGACGAGGTCGAGACATTGCCCTCATTGACACATTTATTATAGTGCTTGAAGATGCCCGGAATATCGATACCATAGGGGCAGGGCATGCAGTATTGGCAATCGGTGCAGTTGATGACCGGATATTTCAGGTAGCGCTGCGCCGTATCCTCCAGCAGCTCCAACTCCTCCTCGGTACAAGGCTCCAGGGGCGAGTAGGTACGCAGGTTATCCTCCAGGTGCTCCTGGTAGGTCATACCGCTCAAGACGGTCAGGATATGCTCGGGCGTACCGGCAAAGCGGAAGGACCACGAAGCCACCGACTCCTCGGGACGGGCCGCCTTCATGCGGGCCGTGAGGTGGTCATTGAGCGAAGCGAGACGACCGCCCAGAAGCGGCTCCATAATTACCGACGGGATGTTGCGCTTGGCCAATTCGTTGTAGAGGTACTCGGCATTCACGTTGCGCGAACCCTGCTCCTCGGCATGTCGCCAATCGACAAAGTTGAGCTGAATCTGCACAAAGTCCCACTTATATTTATCGTGTAGCGAGAGGGCATAGTCGAAGGTCTTCACATCGCCGTGGAACGAGAAGCCGAGGTTACGGATGCGACCCGCCTCGCGCTCCTTCAAAAGGAAGTCCAACACGCCGTTGTCGATAAAGCGTTCGTGGAAGGTGGCAATACCCTTACCGCCACCGATCGAGTGCAGCAGGTAGTAGTCGATCACATCGACCTGCAACTCCTTGAACGAGTTGCGATACATCGCCTCGGCTGCCTCGAACGAGCTGTCGCGCATGTTCGAGAGCTTGGTGGCGATGAACCACTTATCGCGCGGATGGCGCTTCAGGGCAATGCCCGTCACACGCTCCGAGAGGCCGCGACCATAGACCGGAGCCGTATCGAAGTAATTCACGCCATGCGCAATGGCATAATCGACCAGGGCGTTGGTTGCCTCCTGGTCCATCGGCGAGTTGCGATCCTTCTGATCCACCAGCGGCCAGCGCATGCAACCATAGCCGAGCAGCGAGACACGATCGCCCGTCGTGGGGGTCGTGCGGTAGGTCATCTGCGAGCTGTCGGGCTCCGAGGCTGCCTTGGGGGTGATCTGCTTATTTTTCGGGGCACAACCCGTCAGGGCTGCCGTCGTTAGTGCCGCACCCAAACCGAAGCGTTTGAGAAATTCGCGGCGCGAAATCGTCTTGTCGTCTTTCATCGTGGGTTCGGTTTAGAGGGTTCGGTGTTGCTGATTGCCTTCGACATAGATAGCCGAGAAGGGACGTGCCGGGCAGAGGTTTTCACACGCACCGCAACCGATACACTTCTCGGTATCGATGGCCGGGATGCGCTTGCCGTCGTGCTCGACCATCCGGATAGCTCCCGTCGGGCAGTGGCGGGCGCAGTTGTCGCACTTGACCCCCTCGGAGGCGGGCAGGCAGTTCTCCTTGACCCACACGGCACGGCCGATCTGCTCCGAGGATTTCTCCTCGCGTGTGATGGGTCGAATCGCTCCCGTGGGGCAGACCTCCGAGCACTTCGTACACTCGGGACGGCAATACCCCTTCTCATACCCCATTTCGGGTTGCAGGAGGGTCATTACGCCCATCGAGGGGCGCAACACCTGATTCGGGCAGGCCGAGACACAGAGCTGGCATGCCGTGCAGTGCTGCGTAAAGTTCTTCCACGAACGGGCACCGGCAGGTACCAGCGGCGTTTTGCGCTCGGGGTTCTTCTTATCGACAATGACGGCCAGACCGCCATCCACCTTTTGGCGCTTCGCCTCGGCTACAGCCGTACCGGCCAGGAGAGCCGTCAGGGTCAGAAACCGACGGCGCGACGCATCGCCCTTGTCGGTCGTCTTTTCCGCCTTCTTGCGCGGTTCGTAGCTGATAGCACCCTGCTTACACTTATCGATGCAGTTGAAGCAGACCACGCAACGCGAGAGGTCGATCTCATGGGGTTTCTGGTTGATGCAGGCCGCCTTACAGTTGCGGGCACAGAGGCCGCAACCGTTACACTTTTCAGTATTGATCACGGGACGAAGCCACGAGAAGCGCGCGAGGAAACCGAGCACCGTACCCACGGGGCAGACCGTGTTACACCACGAGCGGCCATTGCGCCAAGCCAGCACACCCACCACCAGCAGAGTCACGAGTGCCACGGCAAAGATCGCACCACCCTTCCACCACACATCGACCGAGTAGAAGGCGTAGCTGTTCATGCGCTCGGCCACCCAGGCAAGGCCGTTGTTGGCAAACTGCCACAAGGGGGCAAAGAGGGTCGATACGATGCGGCCGAAGGCGCTATACGGGGCAATCCAGGCAGCGATCTGCCCGACACCTGCCACCATCAAAGCGATAAACAGGGCCAAAAAGCCGTAGCGCAGCCCATTCTTGGCGGGCGAGTAGGCGTAGCGATTCTTCTTCGCCTTACGCCCCAGACGGGCAAAGAGGTCCTGCATCAGACCCAGGGGGCAGATCACCGAGCAATAGAGGCGACCAAAGAGGAGCGTGAGCACCACCAGCACCGCCACCACCCCGACATTGACGGCCAGGATTGCCGGCAGCAACTGCACTTTGGCCACCCACCCCAAGAGGCGATGTGCCGTCCCCGTGAAATCGAGGAAAAGGAGTGTCGCCGCGACGAGCATCAACGCCGCCACCACGACACGCAGTTTACGAAGGTTCATAGAAAAGTGTTTTGGGGTGTGTTGATTAGAAATCGGAAATTTCTAATTTCTAATTTTTAATTCTTAATTTGTAATTTTTAATTTTTAATTCGTCTAATTCCACTGCTCGTCGGCATTGGGGTACTCGCCCTGGCGCACATCCGAGATGTAGTGCTCCACGGCCTCGGTCATCACCTCATGCAGGTTGGCATAGCGGCGCAGGAATTTGGGTTTGAAGCCCTTGTTCATGCCGAGCATATCGTGCACAACCAGCACCTGACCGTCGCACTCGGCTCCGGCACCGATACCGATGGTCGGGATGGCGATCTCGGCCGTTACCTTTGCGGCCAGTGATGCGGGAATCTTCTCCATGACCAGGGCGAAGCAACCCGCCTCGGCGAGGAGCTTGGCATCCTTCAGGAGTTTCTCGGCCTCGGCCTCCTCCTTGGCACGCAGGCCGTAGCCACCCAGCTGATGAATCGACTGCGGCGTAAGGCCCAGGTGACCCATCACGGGAATACCCGCAGCGATGATCTTACGAATCGAGGGCAGCATCTCCTCGCCGCCTTCGATCTTCACGCCATCGGCACCCGACTCCTTCATGATGCGAATGGCGGCCTCCAAAGCCACCTCCACATTGCCGCTGCACGTTCCGAAGGGCATATCGACCACCACGAAGGCACGCTCCACGCCACGCACCACCGATTTGGCGTGGTAGATCATCTCGTCGAGCGTGATGGGGAGCGTCGTCGTATAACCGGCCATGACGTTGGCCGCCGAGTCGCCCACCAGAATAATATCGATACCGGCCCCATCGACAATTTTGGCCATCGTGTAATCATACGAAGTAAGCATGGCAATCTTCTCGCCCTGCTGTTTCATCTCAAAGAGCGCCGTTGTCGTCACGGCACGCACTTTACTTTCAACCGACATAGTATTCGTTGTTTGGATTCAGTCTTACAAAGTTAATTATTTCACACCAATCTGGCAAAAGAAATTCCACAAAACAACGCCCCCCGAAACCGAGACATTGATCGAGTGTTTCGTACCCACCTGCGGTATCTCGATCGCCCCGTCCGAAAGATCGACCACGGCCTGGTCCACACCGGCCACCTCGTTGCCAAAAACGAGGGCATATTTTACCCCCTCTTCGGCACGGAAGTCGTTGAGCATCACCGCCCCCTCGACCTGCTCAATGGAGAGAACACGATACCCCTCCTCCTTCAGGCGCGTGACGGCCTCGGCGGTCTGCTCACAATAGCTCCACGCCACGGTCATCTCGGCACCGAGCGCCGTTTTGTGGATATCGCGCGCCGGAGGGGTCGCCGTGATGCCGCACAGGATGATCTTCTCCACGGCAAAGGCATCGCCCGTGCGGAAGAACGCACCCACGTTCTGCATCGAGCGCACATTATCCAAGACCACCACCACGGGCATCTTCTCCATCCGACCAAACTCCTCGACGGAGGGGCGCATCAACTCTTCGTTGGTAATTTTTCGCATATCAAAAGTGATTCTTGGCCACAAAAGTACATAAAATTAAAATCTTTTCCCTATTTTTGTCGGTCGAACATGTTCGAAAATTCAAAAGCTAAGAAAACTATATGGCAACCGAGAACACCGAAATCAAGGAGAAGTCGTTGAATTTCATCGAAGAGATCATCGAAGAGTCTATCGCCAAAGGCGAAAAGCGCGTACAGACCCGCTTCCCGCCCGAGCCGAACGGCTACCTGCATATCGGTCACGCGAAGTCGATCTGCATCAACTTCGGCATGGCCAAGAAATATGGCGGCAAGTGCAACCTGCGCTTCGACGACACGAACCCCGTCAAGGAGGATACCGAGTATGTGGATTCGATCAAGCGCGATATCCAGTGGCTGGGCTTCCAGTGGGCCGAGGAGCGCTACGCTTCGGACTACTTCGACCAGCTCTACGAGTGGGCCGTGGTCCTGATCAAGAAGGGGCTGGCCTATGTCGATGACCAGACCCAGGAGCAGATCCGCGAGAATCGCGGTACGGTATCCGTGCCGGGTACCCCCTCGCCGTGGCGCGATCGCTCGGTGGAGGAGAACCTCGACCTGTTTGAGCGCATGAAGAATGGCGAGTTTGCCGATGGCGAGAAGGTGCTGCGCGCCAAGATCGATATGGCTCACCCCAACATGCTCTTCCGTGACCCGATCATGTACCGCATCCTGCACGCCGACCACCACCGCACGGGGGACAAGTGGTGCATCTACCCGATGTACGACTATGCCCACGGCCAGTGCGACTCGATCGAGCAGATTACCCACTCGATCTGTACGCTGGAGTTCGACGTACACCGCCCGCTCTACGATTGGTTTATCGAGGCGCTGGAGATCTACCCCTCGCATCAGTACGAGTTTGCCCGTCTGAACCTGACCTATACGATGATGTCGAAGCGTCGTCTGCTGAAGCTCGTCCAGGAGGGTGCCGTGATGGGTTGGGACGACCCCCGCATGCCGACCATCTGCGCCCTGCGCCGTAAGGGTTACACCCCCGCCTCGGTGCGTAACTTCGCCGAGATGGTGGGCGTAGCGAAGCGCGACAACGTGATCGACCTGGGTAAGTTGGAGTACTGCGTACGCGAGGACCTGAACAAGATCGCCGAGCGCCGCATGGCCGTACTGAACCCCCTGAAGGTGGTCATCACGAACTACGAGGAGGGCCGCAAGGAGTACTTCACGGCTATCAACAACCCCGAGGATGAGGCTGCCGGCACGCGCCAGGTACCCTTCTCGAAGGTAATCTATATCGAGCGCGACGACTTCATGGAGAATCCCCCCAAGAAGTTCTTCCGCCTCCAGCCGGGTGGCGAGGTGCGCCTGCGTTACTCGTACCTGATTAAGTGCGAGGAGGTGATCAAGGACGAGGAGGGCAACATCACGGAGCTTCGCTGCTCGTATGACCCGATGTCGGGTAACGGCTCGTCGAGCGACGGCCGCCGCGTGAAGGGTGTCATCCACTGGGTTTCGGCCGAGGATGCCGTAGAAGCCGAGGTACGCCTCTTCAACCCGCTCTTTACGACCGAGGACCCGAACGAGGGTTGCGAGGAGGGCGGCAAGACCTGGGAGGACAACCTCAACCCCGAGTCGCTGGTTAAGATCACGGGCTACCTGGAGCCTTCGCTCAAGGAGACCCCGATCGGCAAGGCGGTGCAGTTCGAGCGTGTGGGCTACTTCTGCCCCGACACCGACTCGACCCCCGAAAAGCTGGTCTTCAACCGCACGGTGACCCTCAAGGACTCGTGGGCCAAGATTAACAAGTAAATTTAGAATTTAGAATTTCAGGATAAAGGGGAGGGTGAGCAAACAGTTCTACCTCCCCTTTTCTTTCACACCGACCACTATGCGTAATACGATTCTTCTGCTGACATTAGTCGCCCTTATCGGATTGATTCCCTGGATGGTAAGCCGCAACAACCATACTGCCACCGTGCACGGCTCGTTCCCCGAAGAGCTGACGGGTGTAGATTATAACTGGGTCTATCTCACGAGTGAAGACGGGGTGCTCGATTCGTGCATCGTGAGCAAAAATCGTTTCGAGTTGCAGACCGAGGTCAATCAGCGCCAACTCGCAGCCACGATCGAGATTCCGTGTTGCAGCCTCAGCCAGGCATTAACGCTTCGCCCCGACCACGAAATCGAGGTGCGCGTATCGTTGGACGAGTACTACCGCCGCAAGGTTGAATATGCGCTCCACGAAGCCACGGCCCGCCTGGACGAGCATGGTCTTTCGATCCCCGACTCGCTCTGGATGCAGATGCGCGACTCGGTGTTGAAGGTCTTTATCGAGATGCAGAAAGAGTAAGATTGCGCGTTCAACGCCGCCCGTAACGAAGCGTTAGGAAGGGTTTTCCCCAACGGCGGCCAAAGCTGTAACGCTCGATGAGGCGATAGCCAATCCGCTGATAGCCCCTGCGCGAGGCGCGGTTATGGCGCACGATAATCGAAAGCGCTCTCCGCATGCCGGCACGGCGCAGCTCCTCCTCACGCAGGCGGATCAGTCGTTCGTGCCACCCCAGCCCGCGAAAATCGGGATGTGTGTAGTCGTCCCACAAATAACCGTCGCCCTCCTCTAACAAGCGTTTCGACATTCCGAGGTACTGCTCCGAAATCCAGCCATAGGCCACCAATCTTCCTTCGACCACACAGCCGAACACACGATTTCCGGGCACGCTGAAATAACGAGCCAACTTTTTCATCTTCAATGGAGAAAACCAAGCAGGATCCTCTGCTCGGTGGGCCTCGAAATCGGCCAACGTAAGTTCCTGATAGGCCGTAAAAGGATTCGCATCCTGCACGCATAGTTCATGCGCCCAAATCTGCATGTGCTCCTTATGAATACCCAAGAGCGACAACACCTTGCCACTTATATTTTGCACCATACCCCACCAGCCGTAACGACGAAGGGCGCTTTTGAGTCGGTTGATCATCGCGGTAGTCGGAGTTGATTGGCGCGGCGCTTACCGATAAGGTATTGCCACAGAATCGAGCCGCAGTAGATATACTTCGACTCCTGCTTCACTGCAGCGCGCACCCGACGGCGCTTTTCACGCAGGGCCGAGCACCACCCTATCACCTCCCACCAGGCACGGAACACGGCCGTAAAGTGTGCCGTATGGCCCTGCACCAGGTAGGTCAGGGCAGCCAGGCAATCCAACCCGGGACGCAACAAGAGCACCACCAAACACTGCCACGGCGCGCCACACTTAAAGAGCATGGCGAGGTTATTGCGGTGGTTCAGGAAGATTTTGCGGGGCGAGTCGGTCGAGAGCGTACCGCCGCCATAGTGATAGACCACGCTTTGAGGAACGATACTAATCTTCCACCCCGCGAGTTGCAGTCGCCACGAGAGGTCGATCTCCTCCATGTGGGCAAAGTAGTCGCCATCGAATCCGCCCAGGCTATGGAACAGCTCGGCACGGCAGCAGTAGGCTGCACCCGAGACCCAAAACAGGTCGCGCGCATCATCATACTGCCCGTCGTCCTCCTCTATTACGCGCAACACGCGCCCGCGACAGAAGGGATAGCCCAAGAAGTCGATATAGCCACCCGAAGCGCCGGCATACTCAAACTTTTCGGGCGCTACGACACTACGCAATTTCGGCGCACAAGCCGCCACGTCGGGATGCTCCTCCAGGCATTGGATGAGCGGCTCGACCCAGCCACGCGGGGTTTCGACATCGGAATTCAGCAGGATGTAATAGTCCGCCTCGACCCCCTTCAGTGCCCGATTGTACCCCTCGGCAAAGCCATAGTTGCGATCCAGCGTGACCAACTCGACCGTCGGAAAGTCGCTCCCGAGCAGCGCCAACGAGCCATCCGTAGAGCCGTTATCGGCCACCACGACCGAGACACCCGCCACCCCCTCGATCGACTGCACGACCGAAGGGAGGAAGCGCCTCAGGTGCTCCTCGCCGTTCCAGTTGAGTATGACGATTTTAGTTCTCGGCATGTCGTTTATGCTTCCAGCGGCGGTGCGACCACATCCACAACGCGGGTTCGCGGCGGATCATCTGCTCCAGGCGCTGCACATATCGTTCCGTAATTTCATGCTTGGGAAGCTCCTCATGGCCGTCATAGATCATCTCAAACTCCATCTCATAGCGGCCACGACCGACGCGGAACATCGGGGCAAAGTAGACGGGCATGTGATAGCGCGTAGCCAGCTGCTCGCCACCATCGAAGAAGACCGTATCGTGGTTCAGGAAACGGAACCAATGGGTGTCGGCATTGACGGGGATGTTGGGGTGCTGATCGGCAATCAGACCCATCGCCATCCTGCGGCCACGCACACCCTCCTTGAAGTGTGTCAGCAGGAAGCGCATCGACTCCTTCTTCTGCACGGGGGTCGAATAACGGGTCGAACGCAGGCGCTGATAGAACAGATCCAAGACCTTCGAACGAAGCTCATGGTAGATACCCAGCGACTCGTGCGTAGGGTCCTCCATCGTCCAGAAAGCGCCCAGCTCCCAAAGGCCGTGGTGGGCAAAGAGGACGATGATATGTTCGTCGGGCATGTTGCGTTTGAGCTCCTCGAAGTGACGAATACGATAGTAGCGACGAATCTTCTTATCGGTCATGTGCACCATGTTGAACGTACCGATAAACACCTCGGAGAGGTTGTGGTAGAAGTCGCGCTTAATCTGCTGAAGCTCCTCCTCGCTCTTCTCGGGAAAGGAGCTGCGGAGGTTCTCCTCGATCACAGCACGGCGGTAATGCAGCAGCTTGGCGAGCACGAAATAAAGAATCGGCTCCAACACATAAAACTTAAACCAATAGGGCATCACCGAGATACACCAGGTAAAACCCCACAATAGTTCCAAGGCCACGCGCTGGCCCATGTTCAGGTCACTAATCTTGATCATCGTCGATCGGTTCGTTTTTCTTCTTTTTGGTCGGTTTGCCCGCTACAACCAGGACAAACTCCCCTTTGGGTTCATGTTCACGGAAATGGGCCAGCACCTCGGCAATCGTACCGCGCACGGTCTCCTCGAATTTCTTGGTCAGCTCACGAGATACGCTGATCGGTCGATCCTCGCCGAAGAACTCGGCAAACTGCTCCAGGCACTTTACCACGCGGTAGGGCGACTCATAAAAGATCATCGTGCGCTCCTCCTCACGGCAACGCTCCAGGTGCTTCGTGCGCCCCTTCTTTTGGGGCAGGAAGCCCTCGAAGCAGAAGCGATCGCACGGAAAGCCGCTATTGACAAGGGCCGGAATCAGGGTCGTAGCTCCGGGCAGGGTCTCCACCTCGATTCCCTGCTCGACACAGGTGCGCACGAGCAAGAATCCCGGATCGGAGATGCCGGGCGTTCCGGCATCCGACACCAGGGCCACATTCTGCCCTGCCGCGACCGTCTCCATAAAGAATTGGGCCGTAGCGTGTTCGTTGAATTTATGGTGCGACTTGAGGGGCTTTTCGATCCCCAGGTGGCGCAACAGGAAGGAGGTCGTACGCGTATCCTCGGCCAGAATCAGATCCACCGAGCGCAGCACCTCCACGGCACGCAGCGTGATATCGTCCAGATTACCGATCGGGGTCGGTACCAAATAGAGTTTTGCCATGCCGCTTACTGTTGGTCAAATTTACGCTCCAGGAGATCCAGCATCAGCTTCGCACCGTCCGAATTGGGATTCCAGGCAAAGTGCTCGGCAATGTAGATCATGCAGTCGTCGAAGTTATCGAATTCGTTGAGTTTGCGGATCGTGATCTCGTACAACGAGCCGTTGCCGCCAAAGAGGTCACGAATCAGGAGGAATTTATCGTTCAAGCCCACGGCACGGCGTAGGTCCGTAACGCGCGGACGCAGGTCGTTTACCGTCTGCTTGGCGGCAAGCTGATCGGCCAACGTCGTCTTGGGCTGAATCACCTCACCCAGCACGGCACTCTCCGGCTCACTCTTCGGCTGCTCCTGCGCGGGCTCTTCCAATACCTCGACATCCTCCTCTGCGGACCTCTCCGCCGCCTTCGTTTCGAGCGGCTTGGGTTGCGGTTCGGGCAGGCGCTCCAGCTCCTCCTCCGAGATCTCGATCACCTCCTCGTCCGACTCTGCAGCCTCCTCTACGGGGGTTACATAGAGCTCTTCCGTTTCCTCGGCAACCTCCTCGATCTGCTCCTCCTCCACGATAGGCTCTATCTTCGGTTCGGGTTTCGGTTCAGGTTTCGGTTCGGGCTTCGGGGCTACCTCGGGGGCATCGTAGAGCGACATGATGACACGCTGCTTGCGACGATGCGGATCGGCTGCAGGCTCTGCCCCAAAGAGTGTAGCAAAGGGATTTGCCACGGGCTCTTCTGCCTTCGGTGCAACCTCCTCAACCACGGGGGCAGGTTCTTCAACCACGGGGGCAACCTCCTCT
>JAGAMA010000001.1 GCA_017624955.1 Alistipes sp. | reverse complement strand
TCGAAAGCTCTTTATAGATGAATATTTCAAGCTCAAATACAAGTAGAAAATGCGGGCAAATACCCGCATTTATCTACTAATTTTGACCAATAAACAAAAACTGCCCCGATTTTATCTACTATTTTGACCAATAAGCCAAAAAAGGTGGCTCGATGAGGAACCACCTGTCTTATTTTCGGCTCAACCGATTACTGCTGCTGCAGACCCGTAGGATCGGCTACAACCATGTTCTTGTCGATGCGCAGCGTCACGTTGCTGTCCACCTCCAAGAGGAGCGTCGTCTCCTTGACCTCCTTGACCGTGGCGTAGATACCGCCGGCGGTGATCACCTTGTCGCCCTTCTTGAGGTTGTTGCGGAACTCCTGCATCTGCTTGCGGCGCTTGGCCTCGGGACGCCACATGAAGAGCCACATCACGAGGAACATCAGACCGATCATGATCAGGAAACTGTACTGCTGCATGAAGCCGGGTTGCGGCTCAACGGGGGCAGCCTGAAGGAAATTAATCATTGCTTTCTTGTTTATTAGGTTTGTCAATTATGCAAATATACACTTTTTTCTTGGTTTGGCAAAACCGCTACTCGATATCGGCCTCGACATAGAGTCGGAGCGGCTTGGAGCCTTCGTTGAGGTAGAGCCTAAGGAGCTTGAGTTGCCATCCCCACTCGCCACGCGCATCGAAGCGGAGCATCATCTGCCGCTTTTCGCCCGGCATAAGAGGCTGATTCTCATGCTCGAGCGTTGTGCATCCGCAGGTGCGCTCCACCTGTCGGATGACGATCGGGGTTGCGCTTTTATTCACAAGCTGCAACGGCTTTTCGGCAATCTCGCCCTCGTGCATCCGCCCGAAACGAATCGTATCCGCACCGCCCAGGCGAGCAATCGAGTCTGTAAGGATGATCTTTTGGCCGTAAGGCGTTGCCTCCTTGGGTTGCGGCTTGCTGCCACACGCCACAAAGAGCAACAAAATGACCAGCCCGACCAACGATCTCATGGCTTCTTGCTTTTTGTCCTTGCAAACTCACCTCAAAAGGGGCATCTAAAGTCCCTACATGCGCTCGGGGACATCGATACCCAGGAGCTTCATGCCCTTGCGGATCACCGAAGCCACCGTGGCGGCCATCTGCAGACGGAGCTTGCGCACCTCCACGTTCTCCTCGCGGAGAATCGAGTGGTCGTGGTAGTAGCCGTTGAAGCTCTTGGCCAGCTCGTAGATGTAGGCACCGATGATCGAGGGGGCGAAGTTCTCGCCGGCAGCGGCTACCGTGGCGGGGTAGTCCGAGAGCATCTTCACGAGCTCGATCTCCTCCGGAATCAGCGCAGCCTCGGCCTTCGTGTCGTAGGCGATGCCCTGATCGGCCGCCTTGCGCAGCACGGAGCAGATGCGGGCGTGGGTGTACTGGATGAAGGGACCCGTGTTGCCGTTGAAGTCGATCGACTCGCGCGGATCGAATAACATCGTCTTCTTGGGATCGACCTTGAGGATGAAGTACTTCAGCGCACCCAGGCCGACCATCGTCGATACAGCCTCGGCCTCCTCCTCCGTGCAACCGTCCAATTTACCCAGCTCGGCCGACATCTCGCGGGCCGTCTTGACCATATCGGCGATCAGGTCATCGGCATCGACTACCGTACCCTCGCGCGACTTCATCTTGCCCTCGGGCAGTTCCACCATACCATACGAGAGGTGGGTGATGTGGTCGCTCCACGCTGCATAGCCGAGCTTCTTCAGCACGAGCTTCAGCACCTGGAAGTGGTAGTTTTGCTCGTTACCCACAACGTAGATCATATCGTCGAGCTTGTTGTCCTCGAAACGGCGGAAGGCCGTGCCGAGGTCCTGCGTCATGTAGACCGACGTGCCGTCGCCACGCAGCAGGAGCTTCTCGTCCAGTCCGTCACCCGTCAGGTCGATCCATACCGAGTTATCCTCACGGCGGTAGAAGACCTCCTTTGCAAGACCCTCCTCGACGAGCGATTTGCCCAAGAGGTAGGTCTGCGACTCGTAGTAAACTTTGTCGAAATCGACACCCAGGGCCTTGTACGTTACATCGAAGCCGTCATATACCCAGCCGTTCATCGTGCTCCACAGGGCGCGAACCTCCTCATCGCCCGTCTCCCACTTGCGCAGCATCTCCTGCGCACCGCGCATGATCGGAGCCTGCTTCTTGGCCTCCTCCTCGCTCATGCCCTCGGCCATGAGCTCCTTGATCTCGGCCTTGTAGTGCTTGTCGAACTCTACATAGTACTTACCCACGAGGTGGTCGCCCTTCATGCCCGACGAGGCAGGCGTTTCGCCCTCGCCGTAGAGCTGCCAGGCAAGCATCGACTTGCAGATGTGGATACCGCGGTCGTTTACCAGGTTGGCCTTGATGACCGAGTGACCGTTGGCCTTCAGGATCTCGGCTACCGAGTAACCCAGAAGGTTGTTGCGGATGTGACCCAGGTGCAGGGGCTTGTTTGTGTTGGGCGACGAGTACTCGATCATGATCGTACGACCCGTCGGCTGACCATAGCCGAACTCCTTGTCGGCAATGATCTCCGTGAAGCGATCGGCCCAGAACGAGGGGTCGAGCTCCAGGTTGAGGAAGCCCTTGATCACGTTGAAATCCTTGATCTCGGCCTTGTTCTCCTTGAGCCATGCGCCAATCTCGTTGGCGGTCATCTCGGGGCTCTTGCGGCTCTTCTTGAGGAGCGGGAAGGTGACCAGCGTGTAGTCGCCGGCGAACTCTTTGCGGGTCTTCTGAATCTGCAGCTGCTCACCCGTGAGCGGGCCGTAGAGTGCCTCGACTGCACCTTGCACAGTGTCGGCTATAAATTTTTCGATGTTCATAAGTCAAAATTTGGGTACAAATTTAGCGTTTTATTGCCAATAATCCACTATTTTTGCGCAAGAAAACCGCTTAAGTAATGAAAATTGCCGATCTTGATTTGGGGGATAAGCCCCTCTTGCTCGCTCCGATGGAGGATGTGACCGACCCTTCGTTTCGCTATATGTGCAAACGATTCGGGGCGGATATGGTCTATACGGAGTTTATCTCCTCGGACGGATTGATGCACGAGGCGGCCAAATCGCTGCGTAAACTCAACATCGACGATGGCGAGCGCCCCGTGGGGATTCAGATCTACGGCAACCGCATCGAACCGATGGTCGAGGCGGCCAAGATGGCCGAGGCGGCGGGTCCGGAGGTGATCGATATCAACTTCGGCTGTCCGGTGAAGAAGATCGCGGGCCGTGGGGCAGGGTCGGGTATGATGCGCGATGTGCCTCTGATGGTCGAGATGACCCGCCAGATTGTAGAGGCGGTGAAGAAGCCCGTCACGGTGAAGACGCGCCTGGGTTGGGACGAGGAGTCGAAGAATATCGAGGAGATCGCCCTGCGTCTGCAGGATGTGGGCATCGCGGCGCTGACGATTCATGGTCGCACGCGCGCCCAGATGTATCGCGGCGAGGCGGATTGGACCCTGATCGGCAAGGTAAAGAATAACCCGCTGATCAAAATCCCGATCATCGGCAACGGCGATGTCGATTCGGGCGAGAAGGCGGCCGAGATGTTCGACCGATATGGCGTGGATGGCGTGATGATCGGCCGTGCCACCTATGGCCGTCCCTGGATCTTCGAGGAGTGCAAACACTTCCTCCGAACGGGCGAACGCATGCCCCAACCCTCGGTGGTGGAGCGTGTGAAGATTGCCAAGGAGCATTTGGCAAAATCCTTGGAGGTCAAGGGCGATTATGTCGGCATCCTGGAGATGCGCCGCCACCTGACGAACTATTTCAAGGGGCTGCCCGACTTTAAGTCTACGCGCATGAAGCTCGTCACCTCGCTCGATGTCGAGGAGCTGTACACCACGCTGGACTATGTGGCCGAGCGATGGGGCGATTGGGATATGAGCCAAACCGTTCCCGCCCCGCTGTCACATGATATATAAACCATACCGCTATGAAAATCACGAAGAAAGAGGATTTCTTGCCCGAACGTCACGACTACACGGAGGAGGATGCCCGATTCATGGAGTTGGCCATTAAGCTCTCGGAGGAGAACGTCGATCTGGGTGGCGGCCCCTTTGGTGCCGTTATTGTACGCGATGGCGAGTTGATTGCCACGGGTACGAACCGTGTTGTGCCGAATAACGACCCCACGGCTCATGCCGAGGTGACGGCCATCCGCAACGCCTGCCAAAAACTCGGCACGTTTCAGCTCGACGGCTGTACGGTTTACTCCTCGTGTGAACCCTGCCCCATGTGCCTCTCGGCGCTCTATTGGGCGGGTGTGAAACGCATCTGCTACGGCAATACGAAGGAGGATGCCAAGGGGATCGACTTCGACGATTCGTTCATCTACGACCAGCTCGAACTCGACTACTCGGAGCGCCAAATTCGCTGCGAACACTTCATGCGTGACCGTGCCCTGAAGGCCTTCCAAAAGTGGGCGGCGAAAGCCGACAAAATCGAATATTAGAGGGTTTTCCATTTTATGCGGAACCTTCCGCACTTTCATTGCAAGCCCCGAATGGGACGTACGTCAAGTACTACCCATCCGGGGCTTCCTTCACGAAGCGCAGAATCTTCTCGCCTAAAATGAAAAAACGGTCGTGGCGCCGAGCTCCCAATCCTCAAACGTGTTGCCGGGACTACTGAGCCTACTGAGGCCACTGATCCTTATTGGAAATAAAAAGTCCTCCCTTTTGCAAAGGGAGGACTTAGGAGGGAATGTGGGTATGGGTGTGGTATCACACCTTTTTTTATTGCCCATAGGCAATAAAAAAAGGTGTGAGCTGTTTATATCGCACCGCTACAACCGCATACCCTTGCTTGCTTCCGCACCTGGGGGGTTCTGCAGGAGCTGGTCGTATAAGACTCACACCGGGGGACAAAAGTAGAGAAATTTTCTTATCTTTGCAAAAAAAATGAAAAAAGATGGCAAAAAATAGCTTTCGAACTCTTTTGGTGCGCTCGTTTGTGGTGGGCGTTTTGCTCGGCGGTGTGGTGGCCGTGGCGGGCTTTGTGATGTTTAAGACCAATGCCCTCAAGGAGCCCGTAGAACTCTATGTGAGCCGTAAGGCCGACTACCAAACCCTCTGCGATTCGCTGCTCGGGAAGGTGCGCTACAAGGCGGCTTTCAACCTCTATGCCAAGCGCTTAAACCTCGAAGAGAGCTTCAAGCCGGGTTACTATCGTCTCGAGCCCAAGATGGATGTCATCCGCCTGGTGCGCATCCTTAAGCTCGGCGAGCAGACCCCCGTGCGTGTGACGGTAAATAATGTCCGCATCCCTCAGCAGCTGGCCGGAAAGCTCGCCGGACAGATCGATGCCGACTCGGTGGAGATTCTCTCGGTGTTGCAGAACCCCGCGACGGCCAAACGGGTCGGAATGAGCACCAAAACGCTCTTTTCGATCTTCCTGCCCGACACCTACGAGTGCTACTGGACCACCACGCCCGACGAGTGGGTGGATCGCATGAAGCGCGAGTGGGACCGTTTCTGGAATGAGGAGCGCGAGGCGAAGCGCAAGCGCACGGGACTTTCGCGCCTGGAGGTGATGACCCTCGCCTCGATCGTCTATGAGGAGACGCGCCAAACGGACGAGATGCCGCGCGTGGCGGGTGTCTATATGAATCGTCTGAAGAAGGGGATGCCCCTGCAGGCCGACCCGACAATCAAATATGCCATGCAGGATTTCGGCCTGCGCCGCATCCTGCACAAGCACCTGAAATATCCCTCGCCCTACAATACTTATATTAATAAGGGACTTCCGCCCACGCCGATCTGCATGCCGGGCAAGAATGCCATCGAGGCGGTGCTGAACTACGAGAAGCACAACTACCTCTTCTTCTGCGCTCGTCCCACGTTTGACGGCTATCATAACTTTGCAGCCAATTATAGCGACCACCTGAAGAATGCCCGTGCCTATTCGGCCGAGCTGAATCGTCGCAAAATTAAATAAAAGTACTATCTTTGCCCTTGCTAAAACATTGCATTATGGAACAGAAGACATTTTGGAGCACCGCAGCCACGCAGGGTGGCGTAATCGGCCTTGTGTTGGCCGCATCGATGTGGTTTGAAACCTACGCATCGCTCTCGGGGCGTACCGGCCTGATGGGATTGATGCTCGTGGAGTGGATCGCCGTGGTGGTTCTGCACTATTGGCTCCTTAATCGCTATACGAAGCAATATGCCGCCCAATTCCCCGCCGAGGAGGGCTTCCCCTTCTTCCGCGGTTATGGTTATGTGCTGATTCTCTCGGCCTTTGCCGGTGTGATTCTCGGTCTGGCGCAGGCCGTCTACCTGCATGGCGTGATGGGCTACGGTGCCTATCTGGAGCAGTATGCCGCCTCGCTGAAGCAAATCCTGAGCCAGTCGCCCGCCTCGTCGCAGATGGAGCCGATGCTCAAGCAGATGTTCGCCCAGCTGGAGGCTGCCCCCGTACCCTCGGTGCTGCAGACCGCCTGGAATGGTGTGACAGGCTCGATCCTCTTTGGTGGTCTCTTCGGCCTGATCATCGCCGGTGTGCGTTCGCGCCGTCCGGAACTCTTTACCCCGAAAAGCGAGGAGTAGCATGATGAGCGAGGAGAAGAAGCTCGATCTTTCGATCGTTGTACCCCTCTATAACGAGGAGGAGTCGCTGCTCGAATTGGTGGCGTGGATCGATCGCGTAGCTACGGAGCATAAGCTGACCTATGAGGTGATCATGATCGACGACGGCTCGACGGATCGTTCGTGGGAGGTGGTCGAGCAGTTGGCCGCACAGTACGACACGGTGCGCGGTATCGCCTTCCGTCGCAACTACGGCAAATCGGCCGCCCTCTATTGCGGTTTTGATGCCGCCGTGGGGGAGGTGGTCGTGACGATGGATGCCGACCTGCAGGACTCACCCGATGAGATTCCGGAACTTCGCCGTATGATCCTGGAGGAGGACTACGACCTGGTTTCGGGGTGGAAGAAGAAGCGCTACGACCCGATCGGGAAGCGTTGGCCGAGTAAATTTTTCAACGGCACGGCGCGCCTCGCATCAGGTATCAAGCTGCACGATTTCAACTGCGGACTGAAGGCCTATCGCAAGAAGGTCGTTAAGTCGATCGAGGTCTATGGCGAGATGCACCGCTTTATCCCGATCCTGGCCAAGCAGGCGGGCTTTAAGCGCATCGGCGAGAAGGTCGTGGAGCACCGCGCCCGTAAATACGGCTACTCGAAATTCGGCCTGGAACGCATGGTGAAGGGCTACTTAGATCTGATTTCGGTGATGTTTATGTCGCACTTCGGCCGTTCGCCGATGTACCTCTTCGGGTCGCTCGGTACGGTGATGTTCCTCCTCGGTGGCGGTACGACCGTGTGGGTCATCGCGGCCAAATTATGGAAGCAGGCGCATGGCCTTCCGTTGCGTGGCGTGACCGAGCAGCCGCTCTTCTACCTGGCGATTTTGGCAGTCATCCTGGGTGTGCAGTTGTTCCTGGCGGGCTTCCTTGGCGAGCTGATCAACCGCAATGCGACAGATAGAAATAAATATTTGATTGATAAAGAGATATAAAAAAATACTTAAAGTAATGATTCAACGTGTTCAAACCCTCTATCTGCTGGGTGCTGTCGTATTGATGGCGCTTGCATTTTTCCTTCCGCTTGCCCTCTTTACGACCGAAGCCGGTACGGCCACTTTTAAGGCTTATGAACTGATCGGTACCGATGGTGTGGTCGAGAAAGTACCCTCCTACCTCATGTTCTTGATGCTGGTGGCTATGTGGTTGCCGCTCTATATTGTCTTCCTCTATAAGAAGCGCCTTTCGCAGATTCGTTTCTGTGTCGTGGAGATGGTGCTGCTGGTGGGCGTATTGCTTGTGGCAGGTCTATACTGCTACCGCCTTTACGAACTCTTCGGCCAGACCTACGAGTTGGTGGCTATCTCGATCCGTTGGACGATTGCCTGCCCCCTTGTGGCGGTGCTTTTTAGCTATTTGGCCATGCGTGCCATCTTTAAGGATGAGATGTTGGTGCGTGCCGCCGACCGCATCCGATAGGCGTGCGCCAAATTATTTATTAAGTGTTGAGCATTCGACTTTGTCGGATGCTCTTTTTTTGTGTGACCTGTTGGAAAAATCGAAATATTTCGTTATATTGCAAACGACACTTAATGTATAACGCTAAAATCTTGGCTTATGAATGAAAATCAGGATCATTTTATGATTCGCTTGATGCGAAGATGCGAGGCCGACCTATGGTATAGTGTCCCTTTGTTAGTTTGTACGCTCTGCATTTTCCCGTTGAGCTTCGTGCCTGAGCCTTGGCAAACGAGGGTGGTGGTTATTGGTGTTGTGTCGTTTGTGGTGGCGCTTATTGCCGTGTTTCGTAATATTGGCAAGGAGCGTGCCGGCAAGGAAATGCCCAAGAATCGCTATCCAATTATTGGACAGCTTGAGGGCACGTTGTGGGTCGTTTGGCTGGTGATTTGTTTCCTGATAATTATCTGGTATATTTGGATTGCTCCGCTCATCAAATAGGAGGCTTCAAAACCTTTGTGTGTTAGGAAAGGTTGTCGATTTTTGCGGTCGGCAACCTTTTTTGTTGCAATTTCGTTGGCAGTTTCGCTAAAAAACCGTACTTTTGAAAGCTAATACCCCTACGGGGTAAAATCCGACTTTGCGGACTAAACGAACAACAACAAAATATTAACAAACTAACAACAAACAAGAAGTATGAAAAAAATGCTTTGGATGAAGTTGTCGCTCCTGGTGGTGATGCTGCTTTCGGCCGTGTCGTTTACCGCCTGCGTGGATGACAACGAAGATGTGGGCATGCCCTTCCTCGAGCTCGACGTCGAGGAGTTGCCCCTGACCGTGGAGGGTGGCGGTGCTACCTTCACCGTTTCGACCAACCGCCCCTGGACGGCTACCGTAGCCGAGGGTAGCGAGTGGATCTCGATTTCGCCCATGCAGGGCGAGGGTACGACCGAGGTGGAGCTCTCGGTACCCGCCACGACCTATGGCCGTGTGGGCGAGGTGCAGTTCCACTTGGCAAATACCTATGCCGTTTATGAGACCAAGACCCTGCAGGTAAAGCAGGGCGAGGTGGAGGAGGTCGAGGTGATCTACTCCGAGACGGTGGGTACGCAGTCGGTATCGAGCCCCTATCCCTATGTTGATGCTTACACCTCGTGGCAGACCGACGGTACGGGTGCTTCGACGGTTACCTACTCGGGTAAGAGCGCTTCGGTACGCGCCTCGGGTCTGGCCAATGCCGGTTCGGGTCCGAACGTGATCTTCTTCGGCACGCTGCCCGCTTACTTCCAGGTGAACACCATTACGCTGCAGCCGCAGCACCAGCGCTTAGCACTTTCGTTCCTCGGCAGCTTCTCGTACAAGCCGGAGGGTTCGTCGGAGTATGACAACACGTTCAACTTCGATAACTTCACGGTAGAGATCAGCGGCGACGGCAAGAAGTGGTCGAAGCTCGAGTGCACGAAGGATAACGGCGATACGGAGCATCCCTACTGGATTGCTGCCGAGTCGAAGTTTATCCTCACGGAGGTTCCCGAGCAGCTTTCGATCCGCTTCACGGCTTCGTTCGCTTCGGCCTTCCGTCTGGATGATATCCGCCTGGAGACCTTCAACGGTACGGCTACCGAAATCGACCTGGCACAAGGCAAGGAGGATGGCGGTTCAACGGGTGGCGATACGCCTGTTGTTCCCTCCGGCGATAAGATCTTCTACGAGTCGTTCGGTACGCCCCAGAAGGATGCCTCGACGGGTTATTGGCCCTATGCCAACGAGAGCACCACGAACATCATGTCGGGTACGGGTGTCGTAGCCGGCACGACGACCTACAAGGGTTATGGCGTGACGGCCCGCACGGTGGGCACCTACACCTCGCCCAATCCTCCCGCATCGGGTGAAGGTCACATCTGGTTCCCCGCAGGCAAGACGGCCGATAAGAACTTCTTTGAGGTGCAGAAGCTGAATTTGAATGGCGAGAAGAACCTCGACTTTACCTTCTACCTCCACGGCAATACTGAGCCCTACAAGGAGGGTGATGTGGTGCTGCAACTCTCGGCCGATGGCGAGAAGTGGACTACGGTAGCCTTCACGACGGGCTCGATTGCCGAGGCTGCAGAGAGCACCTGGAAGGTGGCTACGGCTTCGGTAACGCTCAAGGAGTCGCCTGCCGAGTTCTATGTGAAGTTCTCGTCGGAGACGACGGGTGGTTGCCGTCTGGATGACCCGACCATCGTGAAGGGTAACGGCGGTACGGAGATCGACCTCGCAGCCGGTTCGGGTGGCGAGACGCCTACGCCTCCGACCCCCTCGACCGATGTTTCGACCGACTTCCCGGGTGCAGGTAAGTACCTCATGGTGGCTACGGCCGATGGTAAGGCGTTGGCTGCAACGGCCCTGACGGCCGATAAGAACTACGGCTACCTGAGCGGTACGGAGGTAACGGTATCGAACGATCAGATCGCTGCCGACGGCACGTCGAACGCCCTGGCTTGGACGGTGGCTGCCGCCTCGACGGAGGGTCAGTTTACGCTGCTCGGTGCCGATAATCGCTACTACTACATGACGGGTACCTACAACTCGTTCAACGTGAACGGCTCGGCAGGTACGGATGGCTACGCCTGGGTATTTACGAAGAATACGGATGGTACCTATGCCGTGAAGAATGTCACGATGCAGAAGACCCTGCAATACGATACGCAGTACAGCTCCTATGGTGCTTATCCCGATACGCGCGGTCTGATGACCGATCTCTACAAGCTCAATGCCGAGGGTACGGCCTATGTGAAGGTAACGGGTGCCGATATGGGCGAAACGCCCACGCCGCCGACCCCGACGGCAGGCGAGTACGATGGCGAGTACCTGATGGTGGCTTTGGTGGATGGTGTCTGGAAGGCCGCTACGCCGGTAGATGCCACGAAGAACTACGGCTACCTCCAGCCGACCGACGTAACGGTTGCCGGCAATGCCGTCTCGGCAGATGCTACGGCCAAGACGCTGGCCTTCACCCTCAAGCAGGGCGCGACGACGGGTCAGTACACGCTCTATGGTGCCGATGGCCGCTACTACTACATGACGGGTACCTACAACTCGTTCAATGTTGCGGCTGAGGCGGGTACGGATGGCTACTTCTGGTCGGTGACGAAGAATAGCGACAACACCTATACGCTGACTAACCTGGCGAACTCGAAGACGATGCAGTACGATACGCAGTACAACTCGTATGGCGTATATGACAGCGTGAAGGGTCTTTATGTATATCTCTTCAAGCTCAACGCCGCAGGTTCGGCTTACGAGGCTATCTCGGAGCTCCCCTCGACGGGTGGCTCGACCCCCGATCCCGATCCGACGCCGGGCACGGGTGCGGTACTGTGGAACGATGACTTCTCGCAGTTTGACAACGAGACGGCTGACGGTAAGGCCGATATCGGCACCTCGCTGACCGGTTCGCTCGAGGGCTTCAAGGATGCCTATTCGGGTTCGAAGGTCTATTCGGCTGTCGGTAAGATTAAGCTCGGCTCGTCGTCGAAGAAGGGTACGCTGACTACGCCGGCCCTGAAGGCTACGGCTACGGTGGATGCCACGCTGACGGTTGATTTGGCAGCCTGGGCGAACGCCTCGACGGGTGCTACGGATTCGGCCAAGGTGGTTATTACGGTCAATGGCGGTACGATTGACGGTGCTGCCTCGGTGACGGTGGCCCTGGATGGTACGATGAAGAGCTACACCTACACGCTTTCGGGTGTGTCGTCGGCCACGACCATCACCTTTGAGGCGGCCACGGCATCGAAGTGCCGCTACTACCTCGACAACCTCAAGGTACAGCAGAAATAATCGGTTAGATCTCGGTTGGAATCATGCGGAAAACGATTTGTCAAACGATGCAAAGCTGGGCGATAATCGCCCTCGCCGGTTTACTTGTGGCCTGCTCGGGTGGGTCGGATGATCCCGATACGGGGTCGGCAACGGTCGGCTGGGAGCAAGCAACGATGAGTTCGATGGCTGATGTGGCCCGTCTGCGTATTGCGGACGGTGCCACACCCGGCCTCGGCTGGTCGGCCGAGATTACGAGCGGCGACTGGGCTTCGTTTGGTAATTGGAGCAGCTATCAGCAGACTTTAACGGGTAAGGTCGGTACGACCCTCGCATCCCGCCTGATCGATATCTACTACCTCGACAACGTAGGCACGAAGGCCCGAGAGCTGACCGTACGTTTTAGCTTCGAGGGGCGCGAACCGATCGAGCTGTCGCTCTCGCAACCCGCGACGGGTGGCAGTGGGGCAGCGATCGACCGTGAGACCTCGTGGGCCTGGCCCGAGTTGCCGGCCAAGGTGGAGCGTGAGGAGCTGAGCTATGTCACGCACTTTGCTCCGGTCTATGACCAGACCCAGGGTAAGGAGCTCACGAAGCGCAACTTTACGCTCTGCTTCGACCGTACGAAGCGCGCTTCGTGGTGGGTGGCCTATCCGATGCACTCGGCCTACCTCGGTTCGACACCGCGCCCCGATGAGCCGTGGACCTATGACCCGAAGATCGAATCCTCGTGGCAGGCCAACCTGGCGCTCGGCAGCTATCGAACCTACGCCTTGGCGCGTGGTCACCAGATTGCCAATGCCGATCGCAATGCCAACCGCTCGATGCAGTTGCAGACCTTCTACAACTCGAACTGCACGCCGCAGAACTACGACCTCAATGGCGAGGGCTGGATGCGTTTGGAGTCAAAGGTGCGAGGCTGGAGGTGTAGCGACACGCTCTATGTCGTGACGGGTGCCTATTGGGACCCCTCGTCGAAGAATACGACGACCGACAAGGCAGGCAACACCTGCCCCGTGCCGACCCACTACTTCAAGGTCTTGGCCCGCACCGTCAAGGGCAATGTCCGCAAGGCGGGCGATAGGCTGGGCGACTACAAGGCTGACGAGTTGCAGACGATCGGTTTCTGGGTCGAGAATAAGGATGTCGCAACCGAAGCGGATCAGTGGGTGATGTCGGTTGAGGAGATCGAGCAGAAGACTGGTTTTACCTTCTTCCCCACGCTCCCGAAGGAGGCCAAGCAGCAGAAAGACAAAAACCGTTGGTTCTAACCCAATAAATGATTTTAACGATGAAGAAAATAGCATCAATCCTGCTCCTGATGGCTGTGGCGGTTACGACTGCCGTGGCGCAGAAGCCCTATAAGGTGATGTTCTGGAACATCGAAAACTTCTTCGATACGGTCGATGACCCCGAAACGCGCGACGAGGAGTTTACCCCCGATGGCGTGAAGGCCTGGAACGAAGCCAAGTACGCGAAGAAGCTCTCGAATGTCGAGCGCGTCATCTTCGATATCGCTGCGCAGGACCGCATCTATCCCGCCGTGATCGGCTTCTCGGAGGTGGAGAATCGCTCCGTGTTGGAGGATATCGTCTCGACCCCGAAGCTGGCTCCCGCCTCGTACCGCGTGGTGCATTACGACTCGCCCGAGGCGCGTGGTGTGGATGTGGCCTTTATCTATCGCCCCGACCAGTTTAAGCTGGAGGGTAGTTTCCCGGTGAAGGCCGATGTGCCGCAGTTGCCCGAGTTCCGCACGCGCGACATCCTCACGATGTGGGGCACGATCGACAGCGAGCCCTTCTACTTTATGGTGGTGCACTGGCCCTCGCGTCTCGGCGGTAAGGATGCCTCGGAGTTTAAGCGTGTGGCCCTGGGTGAGCAGATGCGCCGCCTGGCCGATTCGGTCTTGATGCAGAACCCCAAGACAAAGATTGTGGCCATGGGCGACTTCAACGACGATCCGACCGATCCGAGTTTGGAGGAGGCGCTGGGTGCCAAGGGAGATGTGAAGGAGCTTATCGAAGGCGACTTCTTCAACCCCTACTACAAGATGCTCAAGGCTGGCATGGGTACGCTGGCCTATGGCGATGCGTGGAATATCTTCGACAACATTGTCGTGACGGAGAACCTCCTCTCGGCTGCGAAGGGCGAGCTGAAGTTGCAGAAGGCGAAGGGATCGAAATTCTATGGTTCGATCTTCCGTGCCCACTACCTCTTCCAGAAGGAGGGGCAGTATAAGGGTTATCCGCTGCGCACCTATGTCAGCAATAGCTTCCAGGGCGGTTTCTCGGACCACCTGCCGGTCTATATCTATATTGCCAAATAAATAATTCAAACGATATGAAAATCAAAAGTTTACTAACGCTTTTACTCGCACTCGTCACCCTGACGGCCACGGCTCAGGTGGGTGGCGTGAAGGGTCGTGTCGTTTCGCGTTCGGGACGCACGGCGCTGAGCGGAGTAACGATTACGATGACCCCGGGCGAGGCAACCGCCACGAGCGACGAGGAGGGTAATTTCTCGTTCGACCTGGTCGAGGAGGGCATCTATCAGGTGCACTTTGAGGCCGATGAGTTCGAGCCGCTGACCCTGCAGGTGCGTGTCGGAAAGCTGGTGCATGACCTGCGCACGGTGATCCTGGTGCCCGAGGTGCAGCAGGAGGTGTTGGATGATGCCATCTTCACGGAGTTCGATACCGAGTCGGCGGACGATTCGCACGCCCTGCCTACCTCGTTGTCGGCTTCGAAGGATATCTTCAACAACATCGCTTCGTACAACTTCAGCGAGATGCGCTTCAATGTGCGCGGTTACGATTCGCAGTATCAGGATGTCTATATGAACGGCATCCGTCTCAACGATGCCATGACAGGCTACTCGCCTTGGTCGTTGTGGACGGGTCTGAACGATGCAACGCGCAACCAGGAGGTGACCACCGGCCTGATTGCTTCGGAGCAGGGCTTGGGCGGTATCGGCGGTACGACGAACGTGAATACGCTCCCCTCGCAGATGCGTAAAGGTCTGCGTACGAGCCTCGTTTCGGCCAACCAGACCTACCGTTTCCGCGCCATGGTAACCTATGCTTCGGGTCTGCAGGACAACGGCTGGGCTTACGCCTTCTCGCTCTCGACCCGTCAGGGCGGTAACGACTATGTGGAGGGTGTCTATTACAACGCCTACGGTTACTTCGCTTCGGTCGAGAAGCAGTTCCTTGCAGGTCGTCATCGTTTGGCTTTGACCCTGTTGGGCGCACCCACCGAGCGTGGCGCACAGCAGGCTTCGGTGCAGGAGGTCTATGACCTGGTGGGCAACAACTACTACAACTCGAACTGGGGCTACCAGGGCGATAAGAAGCGCAACGCCCGTGTGCGTGATAACCACGAGCCGCTTTTGATGCTGAACTATACGTTCAACATCTCGGATCGCACGAAGTTTGACCTGGCCTCCTCGTTCCGCTTCGGTCGCAACGGCTACTCGGCTCTGACGTGGCAGGATGGTGCCGACCCGCGCCCCGACTACTACCGCTACCTCCCGTCGTACTTCGTGCGCGACAACAATTTGGAGGGTGCAGCCTGGCAGTATGAGCGTTGGAGAGCCAACTACGAGAATGTGCGCCACCTGCAGTGGGATAAGTTCTACGAGACGAACTACACGCGCGAGAACCCCACCGATAGCGAGATCTACGGCCCGGGTGCCCGCTCGAACTACATGGTGGAGGAGCGTCACACCGATCAGCGTGATTGGAATCTGGTGATGACTTTCCACCACCTCTTCAAGAACGGTTCGAAGCTGAATGCCGGTCTGAACCTCCGTCGCAACCGCACGGAGTACTATTCGGAGGTCAAGGACCTCTTGGGTGGCGACTATTGGGTCGATGAGGATAAGTTTGCCGAGCGCGACTTTGCCTCGCCGACGGCCAAGCAGAACAACCTGGAGTATTATAATAAGTATGGCCACGCACACGCAGCCAAGGTGGGCGACAAGTACAGCTACGACTACTACGCCCACGTCCTGAAGGGTGGTGCATGGCTTTCGTACCAGATGCAGTGGGGTGGCTTTGCGATGACCCTCGGTGGCGAGATCGGTGCTACGAAGCTCTGGCGTGAGGGTCTGTGGCAGAAGGGTCTCTTTGCCGATAACTCGAAGGGCGACTCCGAGAAGCTCGACTTCCTCAATTACAAGGGCAAGGTGAACCTGGCATACCGTTTCTCGGCGGCTCACTCGCTGGAGGCCAACTTCCTCTACATGCAGCAGGCTCCCGACTTTAAGAATGCCTTCGTATCGCCGCGTACGCGCAACTCCGTAACGCCGAATCTGGAGGAGGAGAAGGTGCTGGGCGTGGATGCTTCGTACAACCTCCGTTATGGCGATTTGAGAGCCCGCATTTCGGGTTACTACACCGTAATCAAGGATCAGACGAAGCTCATGTCCTACTACGACGATGTGAACTCGAGCTTCACGAACTTTGCCATGAGCGGCATCGACAAGCTCCACTTCGGTTTGGAGGCTGCCGTGCAGGTGCCCATTTATCGCGGTCTCTCGCTGCGTGGTGCCCTGAGCTGGGGTCAGTACACCTACACCTCGAATCCGGACTATGTGCAGACGCGTGATAACAGCGCCGAGGTGATCTCGGAGGGTAAGGTTTATTGGGAGGATTTCCGCGTGGAGAGCACGCCGCAGCTGGCTGCCAGCATCGGCCTGAACTTCCGTTCGAACAACAATTGGTTCCTCTCGGCCGACTGCAACTACTACGACCACATGTACCTCTCGATGAGCCCCGTTTATCGCACCGATGAGGTGATCTCGAGCTCGATGACCGATGCCGATATCGCCTACATGCGTCGTAAGGAGCGTTTCGACGATGCCTTTGTGCTCAACGCCTCGATTGGTAAGAACTGGTCGATCAAGTACAAGTACACGCTCGGCTTCAGCCTCAATGTCGATAACCTGCTGAACAATCAGGATATCAAGACGGGCGGTTACGAGCAGACGCGTCTGGTGAAGAATACAGAGACGACGGTGGATTCCTACCAGCCCTTCGACTCGAAGTACTTCTACATGTTCGGCACGACCTATTACCTGAATGTTTATTTCCGATTCTAACAACCTCGAAAACGATTTTAAGCTATGAAAAAGATTGCAAATATGTTTCTGGTGGCGCTCGTGGCACTTCTCATGACGGGTTGTTATAACGACTTTGAGAACCCTGCGGAGGGTAAGGTCTTCACCGATGAGGACTTCACGGCCGAGGGGTTGGAGTATATCTCGATCAAGCAGCTCAAGGCCGACTTCTGGCGCACGACGGGTGCCGGTACGGGTGCTGTGGCTTCGTGGGAGATCACCGAGCCCCTCTACACGCGCGGTAAGGTTATTTCGTCGGATCGCTACGGTTCGATCTATAAGTCGGTTTACCTCTACGATGCAGAGACTGAGTCGGCTATCGAGCTCAAGCTCAACAGCGGCACCTATGTATTCTATGGTGCAGGTCGTGAGCTCTTCGTCAAGCTCGAGGGCCTCGTGCTGGGTAACTACCGCGGCATGGTGAGCATCGGCACGAAGTCGGGCAACCCCGAGTATTCGAACGACAATTTGGAGCTTCCGGTGATGATTGCCGACCATGTCTTCCGTGGCCGCAACCTCGGTATGGAGCAGAGCGATACGCTTGTGGTGGATGCTTCGAACTACATGGCGCTGACGGAGGATGCGCTGGGTCGCCTGGTGCGCTTCGAGAACATCGAGAGCAAGTTCGGCACGGCTCCCTGGGGCTACAACAACTCCTTCCCGAACTACTTTGCCAACCAGACCTCGTATGATGTCAATTCGACCGAGAAGCTCAATGGCGTGAGCTTCCGGGAGATGATCCAGGGCACGCCGACCTGGGCCGCAAAGGGCAAGCTCGGCGACGATAAGAAGGATACCTACTTCTACGGTTCGGCTTGGTTTACCTACGATGCTACGGATCCGGGTCAGAATACGAATGCTGCACCGGGTAACTATGTGGTGCGCACGAGTGGCTATGCCCGCTTTATGGAGGAGGCAATTCCGGCCGACGGCACGAAGGTCGATCTGACGGCCATTCTGGTTAAGTACACCAACTCGTCGGGTCGCTATGTAACCTATCAGCTCACGCTCAACGACGGCAACGATGTGGTAGCGCGATAGGAAATTAAGAATTAAGAATTATAAATTAAGAATTCAGAATTCTTGGAGTGAAAATCGGGGTTGTGGCTAAAGGCTGCGACCCCGATTTTTGTGATTTGGTGGGAATGAAAAAAAATACTATCTTTGTCGTCGAAATGTTCGGGGTGTAGCGCAGTCCGGTTAGCGTATCTGCTTTGGGAGCAGAGGGTCGCTGGTTCGAATCCAGTCTCCCCGACAATAAAGAAACGAGCCGCAGAAAACCTGCGGCTCGTTTCTTTTCTAATGCTTAATTTTCTGTCTCCTCGAAAATCTGCTGCCAGGCACCATTCGTCGGTGGGCAATAGACCGCGAAGCCGAGCTCATGGGCCGTGTCGGCATTGCGGCTGCCGTCGTCGATAAAGAGTGTCTCTTTGGGGTTCAGACCGCTCAATGCAATCATCTTTTCGAAGATGGCCGGCGAGGGCTTCAGAATCTTGAGTTGGTACGATAGGAAGATGCCGTCGAAGTAGCTCTCCAACGCACGCCCCGTGGCTTCGCGCACGCGGTCGCGGACAATCTCGATGGCCGTGGGGTTCGTATTCGAGAGGACATAGGTGCGGATACTGCGCGCACGCAGGCGGTCGATGGTGGCCAGCTTCGAGCTATCCACCCGCGAAAGGAACTCGCGGTAGACCCACTCGATTTGTGCATTGCTTACCTCGGGTCGGTTGTCGATGTGGCGCATCTCGTCGCACGCCTCCTCCCAACTGATTCGACCGCTCTCCATGCGTTCGTTTACCTCGGCAGGGTAGCAGGGGTCCATCAGGGCAGCCATCTTGGGCATGCCGATTTCGCGGAAAGCCTCCACGACACGCTCCACCTCCAGGTCGCAAATCACACCTCCGAGGTCGAAGACTACATTTTTTATCGCTTTGAGCATCTTGTTTTTACTTTTGAAATTGCATCGTATAGCGGCGAATCGGGCGGAGAATCCACATCGGAAGCACCACTAAAAGGGGAATCCACAGCCTGTTCCACCAATCGGGCACGGAGCATCGCGCGCCTCGCCAGAGGGCTTTCAGGGCACGTTTGGCGCAACGGTCGGGGGTAATCAGGCCGCCAATCCGTACGCCCAACTTTTGGAGCTGGGGGCTGAGGCCGTAGAGGTCGGTCGCCACGCCTGCCGGGCAGATGGCCGTGACGGTCACGCCCTGCTCCCGAACCTCCTTCGAGAAGGCCACCGAGAAGGCTTTGAGGTAGGCTTTCGAGGCGCTGTAAACAGCCAACCCCGGGTAGGGCATCCAGAGCGAGTAGGAGCTCATGTTGAGGATATGGCCCTTCACGCCACGCTCCGCCATCCGTTGCGCATAGCGACGGCAGAGCTTCGTGGTGGTCATGTCGTGTAGCAGGAGCATGCGCTCGATCTTCTTCTCCTCCGTCTTCAGTACGTCGCAGAACGAGAAGATGCCGGCATTGTTAATCACCAGGTCGATCTCGATACCTGCCGCACCGATCGCCTCGTAGAGCTCTTCGGCGGCCTCCAGACGGGCTAAATCCATCGCCAAGGGGCGAAACTGCTGCTGCTTCACGAGGGGCTGTAACTCCCCGATAACGCCCTTTAACGGCTCTTCGCGGTTACCCACCAGAACAAGGTTGTAACCCATCGCGGCCAGGCGCAACGCAAAGCAGCGACCGATGCCCGATCCGGCACCCGTCACCAAGGCCCATGTGTGGGCAGGCTCTATCTTCGGACGGCTCATTATTTGATCTTCTTAAGTTCGCGCCACAGGCGGTCGGGAATCGCCTCCGTGCAGTTGTGGCAACATTGCATATCGCGCGAATACATGCGGGCAATGCAGTAGTCGCGGTGGTCGCAACCCGAGCGGGTCGTAAGGTCACCTTCGCGCATCTTATTCACAAACGCGGGGTCGTTGATCAGGGCACGCGCCATCTGCACCAGCTCGAAACCCTCGCCGAGCACCCGCTCAATACCCTCACGTGACACCAGACCGCCGACATAGATCAGCGGCATCTTGAGTGCCTCGCGGAACTTCTTGGCATTTTCGAGGAAGAAGCACTCCTCGAAGTCGTACTGCTTGATCATCCACTGACCGAACAGCGAGACGACAATCTTCTGCAACCACTCGTTCCACCCCATGTAGTAGCCCATCGTCTTGGTGGGGATGCGACCGCGCATCACGGCCATCGGGGCACGCGACACGAAGCCCGACGAGAGTACCAATCCATGCACGCCCAGGCGTTCGATTTCACGGGCAATCTCGATGCTTTCGGGCACCTCGATACCCCCCTTGAAGCCATCCTCCATGTTGTGCTTCACGACAACGGCCATCTTTAGCTTTGCGGCCTCCTCCAGGACCTCCGTGAGACACTCCTGCATAAAGCGCATGCGGTTCGTGAGCGAGCCGCCATACGAGTCACGACGACGATTCGTCCAGGGCGAGAGGAACTGCGAGATGAGGTAGCCGTGACCGGCGTGCACCTCGACCGAGTCGAAGCCCGCCTCGTGAGCCGTCTTGACGGCACGCCCGAAGTCCTTGGCCGTCTCTGCAATCTCGGCATGCGACATGCGGCGGTGAAAGGTGGGGGAGTAGAGGTTAAATCCGTTCGAGGCCGAGACGGGGAACGACCCTGCGGTGGACCAGTGGGTCATGTTGCCGCAGTGGCCGATCTGGATGGCTGCGGCAGCACCCTCGCGGTGGATGGCATCCGTGATATCCTTCAGCGCAGGGATGATCTCATCGCGCAGCCAAAGTTGCGAGTTGAACGACACACCACTGCGGTTGATCGAGGCATAGGCTAAGGTGGTCATGCCCACACCGCCACGCGCCACGCTGACATGGTAATCCTTGAGCTTTTGGGTCGGGCCGAAGTCCTTACCCATCGACTCGAAGGCCGCCGAACGAATCGTGCGGTTGCGGAGCGTCAGAGGGCCTAACTGAAAGGGGGTAAATAGCTTGGAATCCATAGCGACAGCTTAGTAGATAAAGGGAATGATGCGCTTACGCTTAAGGCGCGTAAACTCCTCGCCAAACTCCCGCTCATAGCGCTTACGGAGCGAGGCGGCACGCGGGGCGAGGTTGGCAAAGGTCCAGAGGACAAAGACCGCACCTGCCCACGACGAGGAGGCGATGGCAAAGCCCGTCCACTCGACCAATTCGCCAAAGTAGTTGGCCGAGGTCACATAGCGGAACATGCCTCCGTAGGGGATGTAGTGGCGCGTGTCGCCCTCCTTGCGGAGCGTGCGGATGATGTGGTCGGCTTGGAGGTTGATCCCCATGCCCGCAAAGAAGATCACAATGCCGATCCAAAACATGGGCTTAGTGAACCAATCGGTATAGAACCCTTCGGGGGCGAGGTAGAAGATCCAGCCACCCTGCATCAGGGCGTTGAGCGTGTTGAAGAGGATGCCCATCAGGACAATGCCCAGGGGCATCTTCGACTGACCACGCAGGCGCATCGGGAAGATGAACGAGCGGTGGAAGTAGTGTAGTTCAAAGAGGAGGAAGAGCACCAACGGAGCGGCCTCAAATCGGCGATCCGACAGGGCCCACAGCAGGGCCATGGCCACAAATACGGGGCTCTCCATCAGCACCCAGCCCACCTTGTTCGAGATCGGACGGCCAAAACGGGGGTTGAAGAGGTAGCCGTAGCCCGCCTCGACAAAGTGCAGGGCCACGAAGACCACGACGGCCACGGCGGCCATCACCCAAAGAAAGGTGTAGTAGGTTTCCAACATGGTGCGTTACGAGGGCTATTTTTGAGCAAAGTAGGTGTCGAGCAGTTCGTGTGCGGCGGTGAACGACGAGGTCTTCTCCTCCAGCACGCGCGCCTCCATCTCGGCAATCAGCGGCTCAATCGTGGGGTTGTGGTAGAACGACGACTTGAGCGCCTCGTTGATTGTCTCGTACATCCAATACTTGTTTTGGCGGTTGCGGTTGTGGCGGAAGTAGCCGTTGGCCTGGATGTGGTCGATGTAGTTCTCGACCCCCTTCCATACCTCCTCCAATCCCGTCTCGGCCACCGACGAGCAGCAGTAAACCTCGGGGCGCATCCCCGACTCGGGCATCGGGAAGAGGCGCAGGGCACCCTGATACTGCACACGCGCCAGCTCCGCCTTGTGGATATTCTCGCCGTCGGCCTTCGTGATGACCATCAGGTCGGCCATCTCCATAATGCCGCGCTTGATGCCTTGCAGGTCATCTCCGGCACCCGAAATCTGCAACAGCAGGAACATATCGACCATCGAGTGTACGGCCGTCTCGGATTGACCGACACCCACCGTCTCGATGAAGATCACATCGAAACCTGCCGCCTCGCAGAGCACGATCGTCTCGCGTGTCTTGCGCGCCACGCCGCCCAGCGAACCTGCCGAGGGGGAGGGGCGGACAAAGATGTCGGGGTTGGTCGTGATGGTGGTCATGCGGGTCTTGTCGCCCAGAATCGAACCACCCGAACGCTCCGACGAGGGGTCGATGGCCAGCACGGCCAGCTTGTGCTTCAGGCGGGTCACCATGTTACCCACGGCCTCGATCCAGGTCGATTTACCGGCGCCCGGAACACCTGTGATGCCGATGCGGATCGACTTGCCGGCATAGGGCAGACACCCCTCGATGATCTCCTGCGCCTGGGCGTAGTGGGCAGGGTTGGAGCTCTCGATGAGCGTGATGGCGCGCGAAAGAATCGTGATATCGCCCTTCAGGATACCCTCGATATACTCTTCGGTCGAGAGCTGGCGCTTCTTGCGGCGCTTGAGGTAGGGGTTTACAACGGGCTGATCCTCGACACCTTCCGTGACCTGCAAGGCCGAGTCGTGGTGATGGTCGAGGTATTCGTGTTCGTAGTGGTTGATCTTCGTGAAAGACATAGTATTGCTTTTTTGCTATGCAAAAATAGCAAAAGAAGTTGAAAGGCGAAAGAGAAAAGGGCGAAAAGGGCAAAAAAGGCGCAAAGGGAAAAACCCTTCACGCCTTTAGCTGCCTTTAATAGCCTTTAGCCTCCGTTAATGTGTATATACCTTACCGCACTGCTTCTCCTCGTGCTCGAATTTGAGGCGTGAGGTGGTGGGGTACTTCAGCGCCTCGAACTCTGCGACGGCATTGCGGATATCGGTGAGCAGCTCCTCGGCCATGTCGCGCGAGAAGCCGTGGCGCACCACAACGCGCATGACGACCGTCTGCTGGATGTTGGCCGGCATCGTGTAGGCGGGGACCATCCAACCGCTCTGCTTGAGCTTGTCCTGCAGGTCGAAGAGGGTCCATTTGGCTGTCTTCTCGTAGGTCGAGCACATCTTCCAGATAAAGAGCGGATTCTCGACCTTCTCGGAGTAGTTGGCAAAGCACTTCATCTTGCCAATCTCCGTGTGGCAATACTCGGCAACCTCCATGGCTGCCTGCTGAATGGCGCAGTAGCCCTCGCGCCCGTAGCGGATGAAGTTGTAGTACTGCCCCAAGATTTGCGCGGCAGGGCGTGAGAAGTTGAGCCCCACCTGCGTAATCGAGGCACCGAGGTAATTGACCGAGAAGGACATCTCCTTCGGGAGGTACTTTTTATCCTTCCAGATGACCCATCCAAGACCCGGATAGACCAGGCCGTATTTGTGTCCCGAAGTGGAGATCGAGAGGACGCGGTCGAGGCGGAAGTCCCACTTCTTGTGGGGTTTGAGGAAGGGGAGGATGAAGCCTCCCGAGGCGGCATCGACATGGATCGGGATATCGTTGCCCGACTCCTTGTGGTACTTCGTGAGGGCGCGGTCGAGTGCCTCCACATCGTCGTCCAACCCCGTCCAGGTCACCCCGCATACGGGAACGACGCAGATCGTGTTTTCGTCGCAACGCTTGATCGTCTCCTCGATGTCGAGCGTCAGGTGGTCGGGTGTGAGGGGCACGGTGCGCAGCTCGATCTGCCACAGCTGGCAGAACTTCTCCCACACGACCTGGTAGGCCGAACTCATCACTAAGTTGGGCTTATCGCACGGCTTGCCCTGCGCCTTGCGCCGCTCGCGCCAGCGTAACCAGGCAGCCACACCGCCCAACATGCAGGCCTCCGACGAACCGATGCCGAGTGCTCCGGTCTTCCAGGTGCTCTTCTCGGGGGTGTTCCAGAGGTTGGCCACGATGTTGATGCAACGGCCGCACATCACCGCCACACGCGGATACTCCGTTTCGTCGATGTAGTTGATCGCAATCGCCTCGTTCATCAGGCGCGTTGCCTCCTCGTCCATGTGTGTCGTGACGAAGGTGGCGAGGTTCAGCTCGGGACGCGTCTCGGCATAGGTCTCATCCTTGACCATGCGATAGGCCACCTGCGGGGTCGTGCCCTGCTCGGGAATGCACTCTACGGGTGCTTGTGCGCGCATTGCCTCCGTGGCGTAGATGTCGGTCGTGAGGTTGTCGTGTTTTCTCATGATCATCTTTTTTTTATTGGTGAAACACGCCCTCCACGGCAGAAACTATGCCAAAGATCGGAGCGTAGTGCAGGTAGCTCAAAGTTATCGGGCTTTTGGGCCTGAGGCCACCGAGGCTGCTGAGGCCACTGAGCCCACTGAAAAACTTTCAACATTTCACTTTTTACTTTCAACTTCTTTTGCTATTTTTGTGTAGCAAAAGCAATCCGATGTCTTTCGCGAAGATCGGCCACAACGAATAAGTATGGCTTACGTTCTCTACGACTCAAGGCTGCAAGCTGTGGAGTGTAGAGGATTTTATTCTTTGGTGGGCGGTTGCTTAACTTGAAATTATGGATGTTATGACTTCGATTACAGCCTCTTATGCGCATGGTTTTCTCTGCGGTCACTTGGTGACGGCGCAGACTCCCGAATCGTTGCTGGCAACCGATGCCGGTTGGGTGTCCAAAGCGGTGGACGATAGTGCCTATCGCAATTCGTGCCGTTTCTACTACGAGAGTTTTGTCGATTCCATCTTGCCGCGCAAACAGCTCCCTGCATCCAAGGGTCAGCAGATCGCCCACTTGGTGGCGGAGGTGGGGAAAAGGTGCTCCGTGACATTGGCTGCGGGTGACTTTTTGTTTGACTTTGAGCGGATTCATCTCTACTTTCTTCCGCTCGGTATTGTGCTCTTTGCCCTTGAAATAGATGCCGCAGGAGCCGATCTGAATGGCTGGACCGAGGCCTTCGGGCGGTTGCGTGAGGTGAATGGCTATGATCGGTTGCAGGCTTCGGAGTATCTCGCCACGCTTCAGCCGCTGCTTGCTTTGTGTACGACTCCCGAGCACAAGGGCAACTATACCGACCTGACGGATACGGGAAATAAACTGAAACTCTTTCAGCTCTTCGAGGTGAAGGATTCGAACGACTCGCTGCTCTATGAGTTGGGAGCATTGGCGCCGATCGGGTGTGTGGATAATAGCGAGGATCGCAACTCCCCCGACCCGGCCTATTTGCAATCCTTGCTCAAACAACACAAAATTGCGGTTTTCCGCAACTGGCGCGCTTTGGCCCTCTTCGATACGATGACGATGCTTTCAACCAAACTTACGGCCGTCGATTCGTGGACCTGGCGCGAGAGCTATTTCCGGATGATCTATATCCATGTGCTCTACCAAAAAACGCTGCTTTTCTACTTCAATCGCCGCTTCCGCAGTAAGGGGGTCAATATCGAGGAGTTGATGTACGATATTCGTGAACTGGAACACTATTACAACTTCTCAAACATCTCCTACAACTTCCTGCCGCAGACCCTCTATGAGGCAATCGACCGAGGTATGGGTATGGAGCGTGAGCGCCAGGCGCTGCATCAACATATCGAGCAGGTGGAGCAGATGCGCAACCAGGTATCGGAGCGCAAATTGAATCGCGTGATTGTGCTCTTGACCTTCCTGACTCTTGCCTCGACCCTCTATGACGGCACTTCGCTCCTGACGGAAGCAGGTGGCATCGAAACCGGTTCGTGCTGGTATCGTGCCATTGCCGTCGGTTTGGCCCTTATCGCCTTCAGTCTGATTCTCTACATTATATATCACAATCGTCACCGCAAGGTTTAACATGGAGCCGATCTCGATCCACTATCCGCTGTGGGCCTTGTTTCATAGCCTGTCGCATTTCGAGCAACCCGACGAAGCGTTGCTTGAGGAGTTGCGCCGAGGGGGCTATGAGGAGTCCCGTATCGAGGAGCAATGCCGGCGTGTCGGCTCGAAGTTCGATGGCGCGTTTGCCCGCTCGCCTCGTGAGGCGGTAAGCCGTTTGGTGGCACAGTACCCCGACCGATTTAGCCAAGCGAGTGAGGCGGATGGTCGTCTGCGATTGAGCTTTCGGTTGAATGCTCCGATCGGCACTTCGCGTGTGGTGGCCGAGGAGGCATTGACCGAGGAGGAGCGCGCCACGATTCGCACCGAATTGCGCGATGGTTGCGAGGTGCGTACCGTGCTTTCCGAGCGTATGTTTTCGACCGATGAGTGCCAACTGATCCTGGAGGGGAGTACCCCCGCCTTTACCTTCATTTCGCTCTTTGCGGGCGAAGCAGCCCCGAAGCTGTCCCGTCCGGGTGAAACGCCCGATCCCTATTGGCAGACCCACCTTTTTATACGAGATAACGACTGACTTTTTTTGATCACTACCTACCGTCAAATAACTGACCCGATGAAACGACCTACACCCCAAGAACTACAAGAGATCTGTGACCTCTATAAAGAGTTGTCGCAGAAGAAACTGTTCCTTTTGTTTGAAGATGATCGTATGCCAATCAGGTTGGAATCTTATGATCGGTGTTTGGATCACGCCGTGGAGGATTTGTTGGATCTTTTGGCTCGATTCAGGCATTGGTGTATTGATCAACGCCTTGAGGTTCAAGGTAAAGTTCCCTCTTTTCGCGATGAGGCTTTTTGGAATAATTTGATGTCGGACACCACGGTGGATGCTATTCCTGATACGTTGGAGTCGTTTCTGCGATGCCTTTATAAGGCACTCTATGCCGATCGGAAGATGGTGATTGACGGTGAGGAGTGCGCTTGTCTTGAGGGTACGAAACGAGTGCCCGGTGTGGATGGCAACAAACTGACTCTGGCCCCGCTGCTCAATGGCCAATTGGTAGCAGCTTATGGGGATTTGAAGTATATTGCGTTGCCTGCCATTGAGGGTCGAAGAGGGGCTGTTGATCCCTCCAAAAAAGAGCTAAAATCGGCTGTAAAAGTTAGTGTCGAGTCGCGTAATATCAAAGACCATGGCTTTGTAATTTTGGAACAAAATCAGTCCGCAGTCTATCGTTGTCTGCTTTCGGTCTTCTTGGCGATAGTGGATTATTGGTACGATCCCCTGCAGGCGTTGGTGGGCACAGCTCCTACGACAACACTGTCGCCCCGTCGGCAGACAGATCTCACGGCCGAGGCGGAGAAGTATGTGCGCGAAACCTATGTCGAGCACATCGAGGAGGCGGTAGCCCGTCGTAAGGAGCAGCTGGTAGCCGAGGTGGAGAGTATGCTCCTCGAGTGGAAAGAGGACGATAAGGAGGATGACGACGAAGAGGATGATAATGGCGAGGAGGTAAACGACAATGTCGTTTTGGCAGAGGCGGAGCTCCATCCGCGCGATGTGATTAGCGAAAATGCCTGTTGCTGTGTGCTCGGTGGCTCGGGTTCGGGTAAGAGTACGATGCTCGACCGCATCCTGCTCGAGGAGGCTTGCAATTGGCGTGAAAACTCACTCTCGGATCTGGCGATGTTGCCCGTGCTGATTCGCGTGAGCGAGATGCGCCCCAACAAGAAGATCTTCGATTACCTCTTCGAGGCGGTAACCAGCCTGAAGCGTTCGTACGATAGCGAAGAGCTTAAGTCGGCAATCGGTAACTACCTCCAGTCGCTGGTCGATCAGGGGCGTGTGCTCTTCCTGTTCGATGGTCTGAATGAGTTGCAGCAGGGCATGGAGCTGACCCCATTGTTGGATTATGTCCGTCAATACCCGAATAACCACTACCTCTTCACGGGGCGTATCGTGGAGTTTGCGCGCGTCAGCAACCATTTTTCGGAGTGTGCCAAGTATGAGGTTGCTCCGTTGAATAGTCTGCTCATCGACCAATTCCTGGCACAAAGCAATCCGAATGGCGACGAGCATCCCGAGTGGCAACGCGCCATCCGCGATAAGATCGATGACGATGCCGATTTGACCAAGCTGGCGACCAATCCGATGCACCTGAAGATGATCGTCGAGGTGCTCTCCAATGCCGATGCCCACGGCATCAGCAGCCGAGGCGAGCTCTATATGCGATTCTTTGCCGAGGTGTTGGAGAATGAAAATACGGCGCGTGATCCCGAGCTGCGCCAATCGATCGACCTGCGCGAGGATTGTGTCAATATGTTGGGCGATTTGGCTGTGCATAGTCAGATCTACGGTCGCCAAATCGAGCGGGAAGTAGTCCGTAAGTGCCATGTATGTACCGGTGGTAAAGGGCCCAGCGATTTGGTGCAGTTGCTCTCCCGTCTGCAGATTCTGAAGGTCGATGAAGTGACACAAACCGTGAGTTTCTATCACGACTCGTTCATGGAGTTCTATTGTGCCAAGCGACTTCATCAGCGCTATGCCGAGGCGATGGTTAATGCGGCAAAGGCTCCCGAAGCCGAGAAACTCTTGCGCGAAATCGTCGTGGATAGTGCCACGGCCTTCGAGCAGCACTACGATATGTTGCAGATGTGTGTCGATCTGCTGGGTAAGCTGGTGACCAACAAGCGGAAAGCGATTCTGAGCTTTGTGAGCGATCTCTTGGCCTTGGGCGAAACGCCCCAACTACCCGATGCGGCCTTTATGCATATCTATCGACGCTCTGCCGAGGAGAAATACGATGTGGAGGTCCGCGTGGGTGAGGTGCCGCCGATGAATCCGCTCCTGCCGTTGGCCGCGCGCCTCGTGGCACGACTTCCGTTGCAGAAGGAGCTGACGAAGAGCGAACGCTCGGGGTATAGCGTTATAGGCAAACTCACGGCACGCGATCTGGTGGAGGCGTTGGTGCTGAATTATGCACGCGCGTATGCAATGAGCAGGCCGACCTATGAGGAGGGCCTTCCGATGGTACGTCAGCTCTTCTCGATGTTCGGTATGCTCCTCTCGGAGCGCATCGTCGAGCGGTTGCTGGATCGCTTCTGGTTGCGCTTCTGGCTGGTGGAACGCGATCTGTACCCGACATGGAACATGCATGGAATCGGTGTGCCCAATCTCGTTGCGGCCCGTTTGCTCTACCGCGAGATGATGCTCACGACGACCGATTATGAGGCGCTCTATGAGCTGTTGAATCGTGCCATTGAGCAGCTTCCGATGGTCAAGTCGGGGCGTACGGTTAAGACCTACAGCAGCGAGCTCTTCCTCTATAAGCGCATGCTGTTCCAGTCTCTGACCGAGAAGGATCGTCGCGCCTTCTTCGAGCAGATGGAGCAGGATGCACGGCTCGAGGTTCGCTCCGATGCCCAGACGCTGTTGCTCTATTCCGATAATACGGCCTATATCCGCCAACACCTTCAAACGAAGCTGCTGACGGGCTTCTTCACCCAGCAACTCTCGAAATTGTTGCGTCGCTGGGAGCAGGATCCGCAGGTGGCCGAGCTGCTCTTCTCGGAGGAGCTGATCGAGATGATGCCGATGATGTTGCGCCGTCGGTTGGTTCGTTTCTTCCTCTTCAGGCAGTGCTATGACCTGGCTCCGATGGCCGACTTCTTGTGGAATCGGAAGGGTATCTATCGCTTGGCCGAAGGGGAAAAGTCGAAGACCGAATTTGCCATTGCCATTCTCGACCTCTTCCCGTTGCAGTATATCCCTGCCGAGATTCAGCAAAAACACTTCGATCCCTCGATTCTCGATTGTCAATACCAATTCTCCGAGATGAAGGAGACGGATGGTGTGCGCTATCGGATTCTGTCGCGCGACTTCCGCTCCTTTACGATCTCGATTCCCGACCTGCAAGGCGATTTCGACAAATCGGCGTGGCTGTTCCGCGGTGCGGACGATGCGGTGTTGCGCTATGAGGTCGTGCGTGATCAGATGACCTATGAGCGCACTTCGACCTATTGGCTGGAGGCGGTTGAGGAGCATACAACCCTGCCGCTCGAAGGCGAGTTGATGGCCGAAGGCGAGGTTGAGCCGTTGCCCTATGTGGCCGAACGATACCTGGATGATGGTTTGCGTATTGTCTTGACCAATGAAACACAGGCCTATCGGGTGTATGGTTGGTATAAAAATCAGCGCGCATTGCAAATCGGAGAGATTGCCTGCCGCTTTGTGCAGCAACCGTCGCGTACCCTTTATGAGCCGCATCGCACCCTGACCTTGCGTCTGCAGGCGGATGATCCCCTGCCCAATGTGCATGGTCGTTGCTTGTTGGTCGGCGCCGACGGGGTGGGTGTGTTGCCCGATTGTGAGGTGCGTACGCCCTATTATCACTCGCCCGAACTTTTCCGCCGTGTGACCTTGAGCCGTGTCGATGCCGCACAGCGTGAAACGCAGATAGCTATCCCCTATACAATCTTGGGTTGGGCGGATGAAAAGGTTTTGCGCCTTGGTACGAATAAGGTCTTGTCGCGCACGTTGGAGCAGCGCAAATTTACCCTTGCCGGCTTGGGCGCAGGCAAGATCAGTCGTGTGCGCATGGCCGATGGCGCGGGGCGCGTATTGGAGGTGCACTGCCCGCGTGAAACGGTATTGCCGCAACGCGGTAAGATTATCTGCGTACTCGAAAATGGTGCTCGTTACGGGATCGATTACGAGTGGCAGCGCCTGGCGGTGGATGAAGCATCCGATGCCCGCTTCCTGCATCTGTTCCAAAAAGGGCAGATTGCGTGGTTGGAGTCGAGTAAAGCCCACCTCAAAGGTGCGCGTGTGCTGCTGGGCGATCAGCATGATACGGAGGGGCGCTATGCCGGTCTGCTGAATGAGATTCGCCGTATGACCTACATCGAGGTCGAGATGGAGAATGTGGCGCGTGAACTTGAGATGAGTGGTACGTTGAGTATTACCAACAACAAAGATGTGCCCTATGCCTTTATTGACAAGAACAACCAACTGAAATATAGTGTTTTAGGATTTGATAAGCAGAACCTGTTGCTGCTGACCGAGACGGTGCACAACGAGTTGGAGGAGTTGCAGTGCACGGTGGGCGAGAACCGCTTTGTGGTGAAGCAGTCCGCACCCCAGACGCAGGGCTTTATCGAACTTACGTTCCGTTCGCAGGTGGCCGTTACGCTGCCTGTGTGTGGCGTGGTGTTGCTCTATGGCGAGGGTCAGCCCCAACAGATTCCCTACCATTTTGCCATCTCGAATCAGCATAGCCACACGCTGCGTGTCGTCTCCGAGGAGTGGATCACGGCTTGGAAGAAGGGCAATTTGAAGCAGCTGTTGCATGGTGCCCGCTGCAAAGTGAAGGATTGCTACCTGCGCTTTGAGATGGGGCGCTACATGATCCCCAATAACCAGCTTTCGATCCTGACCTTGCAGTCGGTCAAGCGCATCGACTATGATGCCGTTCCGTTGGAGGGCGTGGTAAGTTTCTTCGGAACGGACAGCAAGCAGGTGGAGAAGCTGCGTATTCGTCGCGGTATGCGCAGTTTGCGCAATCAACTGACACAGGCTCTCTGCTGCCAGGCTAACGATAAGACGGTCTGGGTGGTGCTGCCCAAGCAACCGAAGTATGCCGATTATACGCGGCTCTTCCTGCACGAGGCGGAGCACCCGACCCGCTTTATGCATATTTTATCCCATGTCCATCGTGCAGCGTGGGTGCTGGAGGGAGAGCTGCCGGAGTCGTTCGGCTCGTTGCCGTTGAGTGGTGTGATGTATGTGGGGGAGGCAAACGAGGCCATTCCCTTCGTGCGCGGTGAGCAAAAGAGCGTGCGGTTGATTCAACCCAATGTCAAGGGGCTGTCGAAGGAGGCCTTTATGGAGGCCCTTGCCGCGCAGCAGGTGCGTTTTAACGACCGAATCTTCGCGCTGAATGGTGTGCCGACACCCTCGGAAGCGCATTACGAGTTGCTGCATGTGTCGATGGATCAGCCGTTGGAGTCGATTAAGCGGATGACGGCCGAGGGATTGACCTTTGAGCTGTGGAGTCATCATCCGGTGGTGAATCGATTGCGTGAGCAGGCCGAGAGTGCGAAGAGCGTGGCGCGCCAATATCGCCTGGCGGCGCTGCCGTATCGTTGGATCGGCCGAGGGGAGATTCTGATTCCTCGACCGACCGACCGCATCGACCACTTGTGGTATCGTCTCGATCAGTTTGAACAGCCCTTTGCCGTGCAGCTCGCTGCCTGTGCGCAGGAGCACTACTGCACGTTGCGTACGGTGGATGCCGATGGCTCGATTCATCGTCCGAACGATCGGGGTACGCTCTATTTCTATGTCGATGAGGCGTGCACCCGACCCGTGAAGGTGGGCGTACCTCGTATTACGCCTTTGATCGATGTGGCCACGCCGAAGCGTTACCACGCCTCGATTTGTGATTTGTTGATCGCCGAGTTGAAGGAGGTGGATCGCTTCGATGAGAGTTTCGTTACCTTCTTTATGGCCAAGAGTCGCTCCTACCTGATCCTGGATCGCTACCTGCAACTGAACAATCCCGAGCAGCGGCTGATGGTGGGTGTGGTGTCGTACGCCTCGGCAACCCTTGCTGCGGTCTATGTGCCCGATTCAAATCCCCGTTTAGTCGGGCGGATGGTCGTTTCGGGTGATCTGCCCAAGGGTCGGGAGCTGCGCAGCGGCGATATGGTGTTGGTGGAGTATAACCACAAGCTGACGCTCCTGCCCGAGCCGCATCGACCTTCGCGTAAGTTGGGCTACCTGCGCGGCCTGGTGATGACCGTCAAACATGGTCAGCAGGATGCCTATATACGTCCCATGGTGTCGTACGCCGATAGTATGCGCCATCAGGAGGCCTGCCCGAAGGATGTCGATTACTACTACCATTACGGGGCTGATGACTACACCCCCTCGTACTACGATTCGGTGTGGTTCTTCCCCTCGCGCAACAATAATGTCCGCTATAAGAATCGACCGTTGGCCCTGCGGGTGTCTTATATCGAGTCGGCCTATCGTCAGGCCGAGATTGACCAGATAACGACCGATCAGAACGGCTTTGTCGTCCTGCTTGGTCACGATGTGCTATCCAACGTGCGTGTTTCGATGCGCATGTCGAAGGAGTATGGCGATCCCAACTCGTGGAAGTGGGCTTCGTTCCACGCCCTGAAGGTGGGCGATCGCTGCCGTTATGTGCCGCGCTTTGCGATCGAGAACAAGCGCGTGAATTATGTGTCGTATGTACCATCTGCACCTCCCAAAAATTGGCAAGGCGGAGCGTCGAATAAATCGTTCGCGAAGAACGAGATGGTTGAATCCTTAAATGAGTTTGAATAGGATGAAGAGCAAAGAGTTTTGGGGCGTTGTCCGAGGCGAGTCGAAAAGTGCGAATTCGGCGGCTGATGTGGCGTTTGGCCTGCAGGAGCAGATCGCGGTGCAGGAGATCCATGAGAAGGTCGGAACGGTGATACAGATCGACGAGCCGATCGTGGAGCAGCAGCAGGAGCAGGAGCGTGTGGAGATCGATCAGTCGCAGGCCTGGGAGCTGGAGGAGGATCCGCAGCCGATGCCGATGTATCGGGATTCGTACGATCGCGTCAAGCAGATCAATACGATGGCTTCGCGCTTCCTGCATCGTAAGTTTCGCATGAAACGCGAGGTGCTTCGATTTGATCAAACGCTGCGCCTGATGGCCGATGAGGAGCTGCTCGTGTTGCCCGATAAGGAGAATCAAAAGCTGCACTTGGTCTATCCCGCTCCCGAGCGAACCATCACGTTGGAGGAGGTCGGCCTCAAGCAGTGGAACGAAGCGGTCGTCACGGTCGTGAAGAGCGACCTGCCCATCCCGCTTGCTATCTTGGTGGAGTGGCGTGGCCATCGTGGCTATATCGCCTCGACGAAGGAGTATCCGTTGTCGTTGTGGGGGAAGGAGAGCCTTGCCGAGGCCTATCCCGTGGGAAGCCGTTGGCGTGCGTTGGCCTATGGCGCTACGGGTACGATGATCCAGTTCTCCTATCCGATTCCCAACGAGCGCGAGGCCGATTTCTCGTTGCTGAATGTGGCGATTGGCAGTGCCGTGCAGACCCACATCGTGCGCCTCTTTAAGTCGATCAATTTGGCGGTGCTCTCGTATCGCGGATGTGTCGGCTGGGCGTGGTTCAGACCCGAGGATCGAGCCATTTTCCCGAAGCGCAAGAATATTGATCGCACCCAAACCTTTACGGCCTATATAACCGGTATCGATGCCGATAAGGAGCGTTTCAGCTTCTCGATGACCCCGATTTTGCAACCCGACGAAACGGCGTTTGTCGTTCCGTTGTCGGCCGGGCAGTGTGGCGCAAAACGCCTCGAAGCCTTCGAACATTTACGCACGATCGATCGTAACGAACAGATCGCCTTCCCGTCGATTTGGGACGTGTCGCCCGTGGAGGATGCCGAGGTGGTGGATGCTACGGTGTTGGCCATGAATGATAAGGGTATCTTGCTCGAGACCCCCGGCGGCCGAAAGGCAAGCCTGCGCAAGGATCTTTACGCCTTTGGCAAGGTGGATCCCAAATTGTTGGTCAAGGTGGGCGATCGGATGCAGGTGCAGGTGATCGATTCCGCGCCCGAGGTGATGTGGGTGAGCCGTGTGGCGCTTGCTACGGAGCGCTACCCGCTGCATGAGGGCGATGAGGCGACCTTTACGGTGGTAGCCGAGGAGGGCGCGAACTATGTCCTGCGCTACGATGATTACCACTACTACTATTTCCTGAAGGATATTTTGCAGGCGTGGTATGCCGACTATCAGCAGACGGGTTGCAGCTCCGACGAGGGCGAGGCCGAACCTGCCGAGGAGAGGTGTATTGCGCTCGGAATGAGCTTCACGATGCCTGTCGTGCTGACCAATGCCGGTTTGCACCCCGGTATCCCGCGTGTGCCCCATCCGGCGCTGCAGGTAGGGTGTTCCTACCGCGGTGTGGTCCGTCAGGTGACCGATAGTGCGCTGTTGCTGGATTGCCAAGGGGCATCGGCAACCCTGACGCGTACCGACTTCGGCCTGCATAACGATTTTTCGTTTGTGGGACTTTATCAGGTCGGGGAGGTGCTCTATGACTTGAAGTGTTTGAACTACAATCCCGTGTCGGATGTGGCACGCATGGGGCGTAGCGTGCGCATCGATTCGATGTGGGATCAGGTGTGTGATCTGCAGCCCGATGAGCAGGTGGAGGTTGAGGTGGTGCGCGTAGCGGTAAACAGTATGTTGGTGCGCTGCCGCGGATTCTTGACGGGCCTGTGGACAAGGGGTAAGGTGTGGGAGAAAGAGCCACTGCCGTCCAAGGGGGATCGCATCCTTTTGCAGGTGGATAAGATCGATCCCTCGATCCAATATCTGTTGTTGAAAAAACCGACCGAGCGTGCCGCTGCCGCAGTCGCCGAGGTGCAACCTCCTGTCGAGGCCGTTGCCGAGCAGGAAGCGCCTGCTGAGGAGCCCTCCGAGGCCCCCGAGCCGCAGCCGATTGCGACGGCTGAACCCGTCGAGTTGAAAATCGGAGCGCGCGTGTGGGGCACGATTCAACGCAGCTATACGAAGGGCTACGGTGTGAATTTGGATGGTGGCGCGTGGGGCTTTGTTCCGCGTCATGAGTTGGGCTGGGGCCTTATCGGCTCGGATTGGAATACGCGCTATAAGGCGGGCGACCGCGTGGAGGTGATCGTAAGCGGTGTGAATGAGGAGAAGGAGAGTTATCAGCTCTCGATCCGTCGCACGTTGCCCGATCCCCTGCAACGTCTTGCAAAGCAGGAGATTTATGTTACGCTGCACGCCCGCAAGGATCCGACGACGGGCAAGGAGTATATTATTTTACTCTCCGAAACCATTAATTATGCCTCTATTCGCGTGAAGGACCCCGTGGCGCTGATGACGCGTTATCGCGCCTTGGGTGGCGGCTTTTTGCTCCCCAAAGCCCCGTTGCGGGCACGGATCACCAAGATCGACCAGGAGAGGCGCGTGGTGTGGGTCGCGCTGCTCGGTAACGACCGCGATCCGAAGTAGATTATCGACCACCCCCTTGAGCGGCCTTTCGTTGAAAGTGTCACAGGTGTCACAGGTGTCACAGGTGTAACAGGTGTCACGCCCTGTGACAGCGTGACACCGTGACACCTTGGGATTAAGAATTAAAGGGAGACTAAGGGAGACTAAGGGTTATTAAGGGTGACTAAGGGTTATTAAAGAACGCCTTTAGCAACCTTTAGCAACCTTTAGTAACCTTTAGCACCCTTTAGTCGCCTTTAGTCGCCTTCAGCTCCCTCCAGTCGCCTACACAAAAAGTACAACCATTGAACTTTTGCCTTCCTTACGGCTCACCACCGAGTCCGGTCGTGAGCAAGCACTGCTGCCTGGTTGCATAGCGCTGCATGTGCTTATATAAGAACTAATATATATAAATATTATTTATAAATATTAGGTGTGTATAGGCTTCGCTATCGGCTCTCCCTATTAGACTTACGGCAAGCACGGTTGCCTTGGGTAACTACGCGACAAGTCGGTGCCGTATTGCGTAGGCTGTCGTGTTGTGCCGTATGTAGTGTGTAGGGTAGCGTGTTGTGTGGTGGGTAAAACCACGGCCACGCTATCGTACAATCATTGAACATGCCTATCGGGTGGTTTGGGGAGTCTTACGGTTGCGGGGGGGGAGGAAGGGGTGGTAAGGGGGGCTAAAGGTTGCTAAGGGGGCGCGTTAATCGCCTTTAGTTGCCTTTAGTTGCCTTTAGTCGCCTTTAGCTGCCCTTTAATTTTAATTCCTCGGGTGTCACACTGTCACAGTGTCACAGGGCGTGACACCCGTGACACCCGTGACACCTGTGACACCTGTGACACCTTTTCTCACTGCCCCTTTTTCTAAAGAAAAACTTTCCGCTTTTTGCTTGGTGCTTTGCGCTTAATTTTGTATCTTTGTGTGCCCAAAAACGGGTTTAAGCGAACAATTTTCACAAAACATTAACCATAAAAATTTATTTTCATCATGAAAGTATCTCACATTGAGCACCTTGGCGTTGCTGTAAAGAGCCTCGACGAGGCAATTCCCTACTGGGAGAACGTACTGGGTCTGAAGTGTTATGCCATCGAGGAGGTGGCTGATCAGAAGGTAAAGACGGCCTTCTTCCAGCTGGGTCAGACGAAGATCGAGCTGCTGGAGCCCACGTCGGAGGATTCGACCATCGCCAAGTACATCGAGAACAAGGGCGTAGGTATCCACCACATGGCCCTCGCCTGCGAGGATATCGAGGCACAGCTGGCCGATGCCGAGCAGCAGGGCATCCGCCTCATCGACAAGACCCCCCGCAAGGGTGCCGAGGGTCTGACGATCGCCTTCCTGCACCCGAAATCGACGCAGGGCATCCTCACCGAGCTGTGCGAGAATAAGAACAAATAAACCCAACACAATTCAATAACAACACATTTAGCAATGAGCGAAATTCAAGCTAAAATCAACAAACTGATCGAAAACCGCGAGACGGCTCGCATGGGTGGCGGTCAGAAGCGCATCGAGGCGCAGCATGCCAAAGGCAAGTACACGGCTCGTGAGCGTATCGAGATGCTCCTGGACGAGGGTTCGTTCGAGGAGTTCGACATGTTCGTAACGCACCGCTGTTACGACTTCGGTATGGACAAGAGCCATACGTTCGGTGACGGTGTGGTAACCGGTTACGGTACGATCGCCGGTCGTCTGGTCTATGTTTTTGCACAGGACTTCACCGTGACGGCAGGTTCGCTGTCGCTCTCGATGGCCGACAAGATCTGCAAGATTATGGATATGGCGATGCGCAACGGTGCCCCCTGCATCGGTCTGAATGACTCGGGTGGTGCCCGTATCCAGGAGGGTGTGAACGCCCTGGCAGGTTACGCCAACATCTTCCAGCGTAACGTGATGGCTTCGGGTGTGATTCCCCAGATCTCGGCCATCTTCGGTCCTTGCGCCGGTGGTGCCGTGTACTCGCCCGCGCTGACCGACTTTATCATCATGAAGAAGGAGACCTCGAACATGTTCCTCACGGGCCCGAAGGTGGTGAAGACCGTGACGGGTGAGGACGTAACGCAGGAGCAGTTGGGTGGTGCTACGATGCACACCACGCGCTCGGGTGTTGCCCAGTTCGCTGTCGATACCGAGGAGGAGGGTATCAAGATCATCAAGGACCTCTTGTCGTACATGCCGCAGAACAACATGGAGGATACGCCGCTGGCCGTATGCACCGATCTGCCGACCCGTCTGGAGGATTCGCTCAACGAGATCATCCCCGACAACATCAACAAGCCCTACGACATGACCGAGGTAATCAAGGCCATCGTCGATAACGGCGAGTACCTGGAGCAGGCCGCAGGCTATGCCAAGAACATCATCACCTGCTTTGCCCGTTTCAACGGTCAGTCGGTGGGTATCATCGCCAACCAGCCCAAGTTCATGGCCGGTGTGCTGGACATCAACGCTTCGCGCAAGGCTGCCCGCTTCGTGCGCTTCTGCGATGCCTTCAACATTCCGCTCGTGACGCTCGTGGATGTGCCGGGCTTCCTGCCGGGTACGACCCAGGAGTATGGTGGTGTGATCACGCACGGTGCGAAGCTCCTCTTTGCCTACTGCGAGGCTACGGTACCCAAGGTGACCGTGACGCTGCGTAAGGCTTATGGTGGTGCCTATATCGTGATGTCGTCGAAGCACATCCGTGGCGATATCAACTACGCTTGGCCGTCGGCCGAGATCGCCGTAATGGGTGCCAGCGGTGCTGTCGAGGTATTGTATGGCAAGGAGCTCAAGGAGCTGGCCGACAAGCCCGAGGAGAAGGCAAAGTTCATCGCCGAGAAGGAGGCCGAGTACAACGAGAAGTTCTCGAACCCCTACAACGCAGCCCGCTACGGCTACATCGACGATGTAATCGAGCCGCGCAACACGCGCTTCCGCGTGATTCGTGCCCTCCAGTCGCTCGCTACGAAGCGCCTGCAGAACCCCGCGAAGAAACACTCGAACATTCCTTTGTAATCCCGTTAGGCTATGATGAACATGTTAGCTGTTACAGGCTGGGGATGGACGGAGATGATCTGGTGCACGGTGATCAGCGTATGTCTGGTCTTCGCTGTGCTGGTTCTTCTGGTCTTTGTCATGAAGCTCTTCGGTGTGATCTTTACCGCTCAGCCGAAGCGCAAGATGGCCGCCGTGGAGTCGAAGCCCGTTTCGGATGCTCAGCTCCATGAGGAGGAGATCGCCGCCATTACCGCCGCTTTGAAGCTCTACAAGAGCGCCCTGCACGACCGTGAGTCGGAGGTGCTGACGATCATGAGCGCGAAGCGTGCCTACTCGCCGTGGAACTCGAAGATTCACGGTTTAACCCAGTTACCCGATAGAAAATAAGCAAAACTATGAAAGACTACACATTGAAAATCAACGGTCATACCTACAATGTCCAGATCGACGAGGTGAATGAGGCTTCGACGCTGGCTCGTGTGACTGTAAACGGTACGCACTACGAGGTAGAGATCGAGGGAGGCAAGGCTGCACCGGCCGTGAAGCCCCAGGTAGCTGCTGCCCCCAAGACGGCCAACAGTGCCCAGATTACGCCTCAGACGGCCGCTCCGTCGGCTCCCGTACAGCGTCCCGCTGCTGCCGCTGCAGGTGCTATCAAGTGCCCGCTGCCCGGTACGGTAATGGCCGTGAAGGTAGCCGTGGGTGACACGGTAGCCGTAGGCCAGACGCTCCTCGTGCTGGAGGCTATGAAGATGGAGAACAACATTGACTCGGACCGCGCCGGTGTCGTTAAGCAGATCTGCGTACAGCAGGGTGCTACGGTGATGGAGGGTGACAACTTAATCGTGATCGAGTAAGCTATGTTGAATCTCCTGCAATCGAATTTCGCGCTGGAGAGCCTGGAGAAGTTCTTCTCATCGATGGGTTTCACCGCCTTCTTCTCGGAGATGGGCTGGGGTAACCTGGTGATGATTCTGATCGCCTTCTTCCTGCTCTACCTGGCCATCAAGAAGGAGTATGAGCCGATGCTGATGATGACCATCGCCTTCGGTATGCTCCTGACGAACCTCCCCGGTGCGGGTCTCTTCCATGAGGAGCTCTTCGCCGGTGGCCATGTGCATTGGGATGTCTTCACTTCGCACGACGGCCCGATCGCTCCCGGCCTTTTGGACTACCTCTACCTGGGTGTTAAGCTCGGTATCTATCCCTGCTTGATCTTCGTGGGTGTGGGCGCCATGACCGACTTCGGTCCGCTGATCGCCAACCCCAAGAGCTTCCTGCTGGGTGCTGCTGCCCAGATCGGTATCTTCGCTACCTTCCTGGCTGCTTATGCCCTGGGCTTTACCCCCGAGCAGGCCGGTTCGATCGGTATCATCGGCGGTGCTGACGGCCCGACGGCCATCTTCCTGACTGCCAAGCTCGCTCCCGAGCTCCTTGGCCCGATCGCTGTGGCTGCCTACTCGTACATGGCCCTCGTGCCGGTGATTCAGCCGCCCATCATGCGTGCGCTGACCACGAAGAAGGAGCGCCAGATCAAGATGAGCACCCTGCGTCAGGTGTCGAAGAAGGAGCGCATCCTCTTCCCGATCGTGATCGCTTCGATCATCTCGCTGCTGCTTCCCGATGCTGCTCCGCTGATTGGCTGCCTCATGCTGGGTAACCTGATGAAGGAGTCGGGCGTGGTGGAGCGTCTCTCGAAGACCGTGCAGAACGAGCTGATGAACATCGTGGTAATCTTCCTGGGTCTTACGGTAGGTGCTACGGCTACGGCTAATACCTTCCTCAGCCCCTCGACCATCAAGATTATGGTGATGGGTGTGGTTGCCTTCGGTGTAGCTTCGGCTTGCGGTGTACTCTTCGCTAAGCTGATGAACTGCTTCCTCAAGGAGGGTAACAAGATCAACCCGCTGATTGGTTCGGCCGGTGTGTCGGCTGTGCCGATGGCTGCCCGTGTATCGCAGAAGGTGGGCCAGGAGGAGAATCCTTCTAACTTCCTCCTGATGCACGCCATGGGCCCGAATGTAGCCGGTGTGGTTGGTTCGGCCGTGGCAGCAGGTCTGTTGCTGTCGTTCCTCGGATAGTTTCCGATTTTATAGCCTTTGATTTTGACAAAGGCGTTAAAGGCGATAAAGGCGTAAAGGTTTTTTCCTTTGCGCCTTTTCCCTTTTCCCTTTTCCTTTCTCGCCCTTGTTGCCCTTTTCGCCCTTTAATTAATTTTTAATTTATTTTGTAAATCCAAAACTTTTTCGTACCTTTGCGCACCCGCAAAGTGCGGGATTAGGATTACAACAAGTTAAATTAAACGTAAAACACAGTGGATTCATTAAGCTACAAGACTATCTCGGCTACTGCAGAGGGCGTTACCAAGGAGTGGTACGTTATCGATGCAACGAACGAGGTACTGGGACGTCTTGCATCGCAGATCGCGAAGATCCTCCGAGGCAAGAACAAGCCCTGCTTTACTCCCCACGCCGATTGTGGTGACTATGTCATCGTGATCAACGCTGAGAAGGTGAAGCTCACGGGCAAGAAGATGACCGACAAGGTCTATGTGCGTCACACGGGTTATCCCGGTGGTCAGCGTTTCGCTACCCCGGCCGATTACCTGAAGAAGAAGCCGACCTTCGTAATTGAGAAGGCCGTGAAGGGTATGCTCCCCAAGACGCGTCTGGGCGAGCACATTATCAAGAACCTGAAGGTTTATGCCGGCGAGGAGCATCCGCACGCCGCTCAGAACCCCAAGGCAATTAAGTTAAACGAGATTAAGTAAGAAAGAAGATGGAAGTTGTAAACACCGTAGGTCGCCGTAAGGCAGCTGTGGCTCGCGTATATGTGAAGCCGGGTAATGGTCAGATTACAATCAACCACAAGGCTCTGGCCGACTATTTCTCGCTCGACATCCTTCGTTTCCAGGTTAAGCAGCCGCTGCTGGCTACCAACACGCTGGAGAACTACGACATCACGATCAACCTCGTGGGTGGTGGCATCAAGGGTCAGGCCGAGGCTGCCCGTCTGGGTATCGCTCGTGCTCTTTGCGAGATCGACGCCGAGATGCGTCCGGCACTGAAGAAGGCCGGTTTCCTGACGCGTGATTCGCGCGTGGTTGAGCGTAAGAAGCCCGGACAGCCCGGAGCACGTCGCAAGTTCCAGTTCAGCAAGCGTTAATATTATCGCCCTGGACCGAATTTCGGCAACGCACGGATCGAGTTTCAAACAGCGAGGGACTACACCTTATATTATATATGTACTGCCCCGGTGTTGCTCGTCCGCGGAAAATCGACTGAGACTCACCTCGTGAAGAGGCCGCTACTCGGTTGATTGAAGAAAAGAGAATTAAAATTTATAACCATTTGAATTAAAATGTCACGTACAGATTTTAATACATTACTGGAGGCCGGTGCACACTTCGGTCACCTGAAGCGTAAGTGGAACCCCAAAATGGCTCCCTACATCTTCATGGAGAAGAACGGCATCCACATCATCGACCTGCACAAGACCGTGCTCAAGCTCGATGAGGCTGCTGCAGCCATCAAGCAGATCGCTAAGAGCGGTCGTCGCGTGCTGTTCGTAGCCACCAAGAAACAAGCAAAGGATATTGTTGCCGAGAAGGTGGCAGCAGTAGGCATGCCTTACGTTACTGAGCGTTGGGCAGGCGGTATGCTGACGAACTTCCCCACCATACGCAAAGCCGTTAAGAAGATGGCCACGATCGACAAGATGGCCTCGGACGGTACTTTCGATAATTTCTCGAAGCGAGAGAAGCTCCAGATCGAGCGCCAGCGCGCCAAGTTGGAGAAGAACCTCGGTTCGATCGCTGACCTGACCCGTCTGCCGGCAGCTCTGTTCGTCATCGACGTACAGAAGGAGGCAAACGCCGTGAAGGAGGCAAAGCGACTCAACATCCCCGTATTTGCAATGGTTGATACTTGTTGTGATCCGACCAACATTGATTACGTTATCCCTGCAAACGATGATGCTTCGAAGTCGATTGCTGTCGTTCTCGACGTGATGTGCGCTGCCATCGCCGAGGGTTCGGAGGAGCGTCGCCTGGAGAAGGAGGCTCAGGAGGCTGAGGCTGCTGCTCCCAAGAAGGAGGCCAAGCCCCGCATCAAGAAGGCTGTAAAGGCTACGGTTGATGCCCAGGAGGAGGCTGTTAAGGAGGTAGTCGCCGCTACGGAGGCTGCTGCCGATGCCGAGTAAATTATTGACAATAAACCTTAAACACACAAAGACTATGGAAATCAAGGCTGCTGATGTCATGAAGCTCCGTAAGATGACGGGTGCCGGCATGATGGACTGCAAGAAGGCTCTGATGGAGGCTGAGGGTGATTTCGCCCGTGCCCAGGATATCATCCGCGAGAAGGGTAAGCTGGTTGTTGCCAAGCGTGCCGATCGCAACGCTACGGAGGGTGTTGTTGCCACGAAGGTTGTAGGCACGAAGGCCTATATCATCTGCCTGGCTTGCGAGACCGACTTCGTTGCTCAGAACGAGGAGTACTCGGCTTCGGTAAACGAGATGCTCGAGTTGGCTGTTGCTGCCGACGCTGCTGATCGTGAGGCCCTGCTGGCTGTGAAGAACGCCGAGGGTCACACCGTAGAGGAGATGGTAACCGAGAAGTCGGGTCAGACGGGTGAGAAGATCGAGCTGGCATACTACGCCCGCATCGAGGCTCCCTACTGCAACGCCTATGTACACTTCAACAAGAAGCTCGGTACGGTTCTCGGTTTCAACAAGGAGGTTCCCGAGGAGGTAGCTCACACCGTTGCTATGCAGGCTACGGCTATGGCTCCCATCTCGATCGACGTTGCCGATTGCCCCGCCGAGACGGTTGAGCACGAGCGTAAGATCGCTATCGAGGCCATGAAGCAGGATCCGAAGAATGCCAACAAGCCGGAGGCTATTCTGGAGAAGATCGCCGAGGGTAAGATGCGCAAGTTCTTCGAGGAGAACACGCTGCTGAACCAGTGCGTGGTAGGCGAGAAGGAGTCGATCGCCGACTTCATCCACAAGGCCGACAAGGAGGCTACGGTAGTTGCTTACAAGCGTTTCGCGCTGGGTGAGTAATTCCGATAACTCCCATAAAGAAAACCGAGGTTCGAAAGAGCCTCGGTTTTTTGTTTCGGTGGGAGTTGAAAAGGGTGCTAAGGGTAGCTAAGGGTTATTAAGGGTTGCTAAGGGGGTAGGTTGAACTTTAGTTCCCCTTAGTCTCCTTTAGTTTCCTTTAGTTCCCGTTAGTTTTTTTACTCTTCGCAGTACGCCCAGAATCACGCGCCTTACGATGGCCGGCAGTGCGCACCAGATAGCCGACTTTGTGCGCCAACTGCGTGATGAGCAGTCGATTACTTTTCCCGAAGGACGACGCACGCACCGTAGGCGTGCCACGAGATCTGTTGCTTTGCAACGCTCTTCCAGGCGGTAATTTCCGTCGCCCCGCATCACCAGCTCCTCCCCCTCGATGCGGTGGAGGCGGTGCAGGAAATGACGACCCCGATAGCGGAAGAGATAGACTTCGCCCTCCAGGGGGTCTTCAGCCGTGCAGGGGGCTACAATGACCCGATCGCGCCCGTCGCGCAGCAGGGGGCGCATGCTGAATCCGCGCAGCAGAAACTCCGCCTCTAACCCCTCGCCGAGCAGTCGCTCGACCTCCTCAAAGAAGATTTCGTTGCTGATTTTCATCGCGTTTCGGTGTAGATGGTTTGACGTGCCAGCTCCGCAGCCTCGGCATTGGGCAGACAACGGAGGTGATAGACCTTCGTCTGGCGGAGGATGGCCGAGAGCAGGTTGTTGATGCAGTCGAAGAGCTCACTATCGTATGAAAACGAAGGGGGCATGGAGGGCTGCAACGAACCGTAGGCCATGAGCGTTGAGAGTGCACGAATCTCATTAACAGGCGCTTGCGAAAGGCGCAGGAAGCCCTGAATGGGGTAGTGTAGGTTGCGGTAGCAGGGGGTCTTGCCACTCCACGGCGAACCGTAAACCGTCGCTACGCCCTCCTTGAGTGCCAGGATCGGCGAGTCGTCGTTGAGTAGCTCCGTACCCTCGATATTTTCTCGCCAAAGGCGCGTGTGGGTACTCTTGCCCGTCCCCGATTCTCCGAGGCAGAGCACCGCCCGATTGCGGTGGATGAGCACCGAGGAGTGGATCGCTACCGCTCCCAATCGGACAGCGCGGAGGTTGAAGAGGATCCAAAGACCAAAGCGAAAGAGCGACACATCCTCCCCCGGAGCGAAGTTCGTGCGGGTCGTGCCCTGAAGCGGAATCTCGAAGATGCAGAGCGGTTTCTCGTGGCGGCTCATCGTGAAGAGGTGGCCCGCCTCGTTTTTGTAGAGGCGACACACCGCCTCGGCATCGGGGAAATCGAACGTGTCGAGCAGCTGATCCGTAGCCGTCGGTGCAGGCGTTTCGGGGTCAAAGATCAGCTCTATGGGGTTGGTTGTCGTTGTCGGGTCAATCTCAAAGGGAGCAAGCCCCGAAAAACGAAATTGGGGCGCATCGAGCAGCAGCTCTATATGGGCAATGCGGTATGCTTTAGGCATGGTCGGAAAGGGTTGAATCAATGGTAATAATGCGGTCGCACGCTTCGAGCGACGTTTCACGGTGGGCAATCACGAGGAGCGTGAGGGCCTTGTTCTCCGAGGCCAGACGGGCAATCGAGTGGTTGATCTCCTGCTCCGTGGCCGAGTCGAGCGACGAGGTGGCCTCGTCAAAGAAGAGTACGTCGGCGTGGCGATAGAGGGCACGGGCGATGCCGATACGCTGGCGCTGACCCCCCGAAAGACGGCAGCCGCACTCCCCGACGGGGGTGTCGATTCCCTTGGCGAGGGAGCGTACAAAGTCGCCCAGCTGGGCCATTTCGAGCACCTCCTCGACCCGCTTGCGGTCGATCGCTTCATCTGCCAGGCCGAGGGCCACATTCTGCGCAAAGGTGCCATCCGTGAGGAAGAGGCTTTGCGACACATAGCCTACGCGCTGCTGCCAGGCACGGCGATTCTCCTTCGTGAGGCGTACGCCGTCGATCACAATCTCGCCTCCGGTCGGGGTGTAGAAGCCCAGCAGGAGGTTGAAGAGCGTGGTTTTACCTGCACCCGAAACACCACGGAAACCGATGTGTTCGCCCTTGTGGATCGTCAGGTTCAGCCCATCGAAAAGCTCCTCCTCACCATCCCAGAAGCGGAATTGCAGATCACGAATCTCGATCTGCTGCGTGAACTTCAGGGGAGCGATTTGCTGCATCTGCTCCTCGATCGGCTCTTCGGTCGGAGCATCCTTCAGAATTTGAATCGTATAGCGGTTGTAGCGGATCGTGGTCCAGCTCGAAAGGATATTTCTCACCGACGGCATCAGGCGGATGGCCGCCACGGCAAAGACACCAAAGAGCATCTGCGAGCTGCCCTCGGCCATGTTGAGCGAGAGCGAGAGGGCAGCCAGCAGGGCGATACCGACGGCCAATCCCATCTCGGTTACGACCTGCGGCAGAAGGGCAATATCGGCCTCCTTGGAGCGTGTGCGCACCACCTCCTGCATCGAACGCTCGAAGCGGCGGAGCATCATCGGGAAGGCATCGTTGAGCTCGACATCCGTAAATCCGCGGAAGGTCTCGGCCACCACGCGCGACTTCTCGCGCTGGGCGCGGTTCTCCTCCTCGCCGTAGCGGTTGATGCGGCGACGTACATAGCGCCAATAGCCCCACATCGAGGGGAAGAAGATGGCGATGGTCAAGAGCGAAGCAAGCGGAGCATAGAGGGCCAGGGCCGAGAAGAGCAACACGAGGAGCATCGTTTCGGAGAGAATCGTGGCGGCAGGCTTCAACACACCGGCCGTAAACGAGAGGCAGACGACATTGACGTTGCGGGCCAGCACGGCCGAATTTTGGCTCTTGATAAAGGGCAGACCCCGACGGTGGTAGGTCGTGTAGAGTCGGCGCGAGAGGGTAGCGTAGAGGTCGTAGATGTAGCGACGCTCGATGCGTGAGAGGGCAATCGTGAGGAGCGATTTCAGGGCGATGACCCCGACAATAACGCCGGCCGTAAACCAGGCGAACTGCTTCGTGGAGTGGAAGCCCAGCGCCTCGTAGCAACGGGCCATATATCCCTCGCCCGTGAGCGAGTCGGGATCGAGTGCCAGGGCCAGAACGGGGAGCAACATAGCCAACCCCACGAGGTTCAGCCCCGCCTTTACGAAGAGCGAGAAGGCTACGCCGATACCCCGCCGACGGAACGGTTCGGGAATGAGTTTCAGGGTCTGTTTCATACCTTATATCGTACGTTATATCACTTGTTCAATCTTTCCTTGTCGGACATACCACAGGTAGCCGCTGACGGTCGTGTAGCCCATTTCGCGCAACAGCTTTTCGTAGCGGCGCAGCTGCGAACGGTAGGTGGAGGCATCCTTTTCGCCAAACTTATAATCCACCACCACGGCCTCCGTGCCACGAATCATCACACGGTCGGGGCGGTGCAGCATCTTCGCACCCGAACTCAGGATCACCTCCTCGGTGCGCACCTCCTCCCACGAGCCGTCGAACCAGGCGGCTACGGTGGCATCCTCGAGGGCCTGGTCAATCTGTCGGCGCAGCTCCTCGGCCTCCTCCCGACTCAGGCGGGCATCCTGCTCCATCTGTTGAATGGCGCGATAGATCGACTCGCGGTCGGTGGCCTCCTCAAAGGCCTGGTGCATCAGAATACCGAAGTTGCGGGGCGAGAGTGCCTCCTCCTCATTTGCTGCGAGGTAACGCTCCGAGGGGAAGCTCAGGAGCATCTCCGTCTCGGAGGTGGGGTAGGTCGTCTGCAACAGGTGTCGCGGTTTGCGCTCCGGCTCCTCGCTGCGCGCTGCCTCACTCGGCTCCTCGGTGCGGCGTTCATCCTTCGGTGCAGGGCCTTCGAATCGGCCGAATGTATAATGGCTCTTCCGATCTCCGTCAATGAGGGCTGCGGCCAATAGCGAACCGATGTGCTTCTCGCCACCCTCGGGGATGAAGACATGCAGCGACTCCACGGCACGCGTCAGGGCGACATAGAGCAGGTTGATGTTATCGACATGCGTATAGACCAACTCGCGGTAGTAGGCCTCCGAGAAGCCCGATGCGCCCATCTGCTGGCGGTAGCTGATCGGAATCTCGCCTAACGCAGCCGCCTCGCCTTCGTTTGCCTCGGCCCAGATGATGTTGCGGTTCGAGGGGGGATTCATCGGCCAGTTGCAGTAGGGAATCAACACCACGCGCTTCTCCAATCCCTTGGCTTTGTGGATCGTCAGAATCTCGATCGTGGTTTGGCTCTCCTCGATAGAGAGCGATTTGAGCGATCCCTCCTCCTCCCACCAGGTGATGAAGAGTTGCAGATCGGCAATGCGCTTGACGCTGAAGGTGATCACCTCGTTGTGCAGTGCCTGGAGGTAGGCCACCTCCTGCGTGCGCTCGTCGAGTCGATAGCGTAGTACGATGCGCTCGAAGGCCTCCATGGGCGAAAGGAGGGCAATTTCGCGCAGGAATTGACGGCACTCCTCATCGAGTGCGGCATCAAACGGCAGCTCCAAATATTGGTTGTAGAGGGCACGGTGGATGCTCTCGTCGGGCGACAAGGCCAGGCGCATCACGGCCATCACAAAGCCGCAAATCGGCGCAGAACCGATCACAAGCGCCTCCTGCGTCATCACATCGAAGCGGTAGCGCGGATCGCAGTTCTCGCGCTTGAAGTCCAAGAGCTTGGTCGCTACACGGGCTCCATCCGTAGCTCCGCGTACCAGAATCATGATATCCGAGGGTCGGTAGCCTAAGTCGATGAGTTGGCAGATGCGCTCGATAATAGGCGGCTCCTCGTCGTACTCCTCGACCGAGACATAGCCCGCATGGCGGTTCTTGCGGCGAGGCTCCTGCGCAGCGTTGCGGTAGGCATCCTGCAGGGTGTCGCGCAGCTCCAGGGCACTTTGCGGTGAGAGCGTGCGCCCCTCCACGGCCTCCTCGAGTTGGATATTCAGGTAGGCGTTGTCGATGGCCACCACCTTCTCGATGATGCGGTTGTTGAAGCGCACCACCTCCTCCAGGCTGCGGAAGTTCTCCTTGAGGTTGACCACCTCCGTCTGCTCCGTGCCTAAGGCTTGGGCCGCATCGCGGTGCAGAATCTTCCAGTCGCCACCACGCCAGCGGTAGATCGACTGCTTGATATCGCCCACCAGCAGGACGGCTTGTCGCTCGGTTTGCGAGAGGGCGTTGCGCAGCAGGGGGAGGAAATTCTCCCACTCACGCGCCGAGGTATCCTGGAACTCGTCGATCATGAAGTGCTCGAAGCGGTTGCCCACCTTCTCATAAATAAAGGGGGCATCGAGCTCGGTCACGAATTCGGCCAGGAGGTATTTCGTCTCCGAGAGCAGCATGAGCTGCTGCTCGTTGCAGAGCTGCTGCACCTTGTCGTAGAGATCGCCCAGCAGGGCAAAGCTGCGGTATGTTTCGCGCAAGAGGGTTGCCGTGTTCCAACTTTTGAGGTTCTTATCGTAGATGCTGCGCATCTGCTGCAGGATCGGCTGCAGGGTGGGGCGCATCACGGCGGAATCCGACCCCGCCTTGCCCCAGGCCTTCTCCTCCTCGGTAGCCGTTAGGACACGCTTGCCGTAGGGGATGGGTTCGCGGTCGAGTGAGATGGCGTTGGGCCAGTTGGCAAAGCCGCTGTATTTGTAGGGAAAGTCGGCAACCGACAGCGAGGCCTTGTCCAGCTCCTCCATGAAGCGGTCGGCTGCGGCCACCAGCTCGGCCTTCGACTTTTCGGCCCGGCGCGTGGTGCGCTCGACAATCTCGCTCAGCTCCTCGCGTGAGCGGGCCGATAGGAGCGCCTTGCGGTTACGCTCCTTGAAGAGCTCCCCGCCCAGCGAGAGGATACCCTCCTTCACATCCCAACTCTTGCCCTCCTCGATGCGCTCCTCGACAAAGCGCGTGAGCCAACTCAACAGGTCGCGGTTGGTCGTGATCTGCTCGATGAGCGTGTCGGCACTCTTCGTAAGGATGGAGGCCGTTTCGAGTTCGATGTTGTAGTTCAGGTCGATGCCCAGCTCCTTGATAAAGGCGCGCAGGATGCGCTGAAAGAAGGTGTCGATCGTGAGCACCGTGAAGCGCGAGTAGTCGTGCAGAATCTTGGCACGGGCATCCACGGCACGCCGTCCGATCTCCTCGGCCGAAAGCCGCAGGTCCTCCATGAGCATCCGCCTATACGAGGAGCGGTAGTTGGCCGCTAAGCGGTGCAACTCCTTCAGGATGCGGCTCTTCATCTCCTCGGTCGCCTTGTTCGTAAAGGTGACGGCGAGGATATGCCGGTAGGCGGCAGGCTCTTTGATCAGCTCGCGGACATAGTTATAGGCCAGCTGATAGGTCTTGCCCGACCCGGCACTTGCATTGAGGATCTTCGCTTTGACGGCCATGGATTGCGTTGTTTAATTTGTAAAAATACAAATTAATTCCCGAATGCCGTGCATTTTGCGGTAAATTTTGTAAATTAGCATCGCTAAACCTCGAAAAAGAGATCATGAAGAGCCAAGAACCGATGCCGAGCTTTTTGGAGGAGGTCGCTGCAGACCTCTACGACCGCTATGGAGCGGCCCTTTCGTCGTGTCGGGTACTCTTCCCCTCGCGGCGTGCCCGCATCTTCTTTGTGGAGGCCCTCTCGTCACGGATCAATCGTCCCTTGTGGCAACCCCGCTATACGACGATCGAGGAGCTGATGAGCGAGATTTCGGGGCTTCATCAGGGGGATAAACTCCGCCTCATCACGGAGCTTTACAAGGTCTATAGCACGCTCCATAAGGAGTCCTTCGATAAGTTCTACTTCTGGGGCGAGATGCTCTTGGCGGACTTCGACATGATCGACAAATACCGCATCGATGCGGCGCAGCTCTTCAGCAACATCAGCGAGTTGAAGGAGTTGGAGGCCGACCTTTCGTACCTCACGCCCCGTCAGCAGGAGATCATCACGCGCTTCTGGTCATCGCTGGGTCCCGAGGCGGACCTGAGTCGTGAGAAGCGGCGCTTCCTGGAGATTTGGCGCACGCTCCACGAGGTCTATACGCGCTTCCGTGAACGCCTCTTGACACTCGGCATCGCCTATGGCGGCATGATGCAGCGCAGAGCGATCGAACGCATCGAAAGCGGGGAGTATCAACTGCCCGATAATCAGCACTTTGTTATTGCGGGCTTCAACGCCCTCTCGACCTGCGAAAGAGCCCTTTTCCGCTACCTTCAAAGCCACGCCAAGACGGACTTTTATTGGGATTCCGACCGCTATTATACCGACCACGAGGAGCAGGAGGCGGGTATGTTCCTGCGCCGCAATCGGGTCGATTTTCCCCCTGCCAAGCGCCTTGTGGAGGAGGGTATGCGCCGACGGAAGGTCATCCGCTCGGTGGCTGCCGTGTCGAATGCCGTGCAGTGTAAGCAGGTGGCCGAGGTGCTGACCGCGTGGGCCGAGGAGGGTAAATTGGATAAGCAGACGGCGGTGGTCCTGACCGATGAGAATCTCCTGATGCCGCTCCTCTATGCCCTGCCCAAGGAGTTAGGCAAGGTCAATGTGACGATGGGTTACCCCCTGCGCCAAACCTTAGCCTACACCTTTGTCGAACGCCTTATCGAGCTGCAGCACCACGCCCGTCGTGAGGGCGAGGAGTGGAGCTTCTACCATGCCGATGTGACGGGGCTTTTGGGCCATCCGTTCCTCGCTTCGGTGGGGGCGGAGCTGCTCGACGAGCTGCAGCGCGAGGTGGTCGAGAAGCGGTTGATCCGCATCCGCCAATCGGCGCTGGGTCGCCATCCGTTGCTGGAGCTGATCTTCCAACCCACAGAGGGGTGGCAAGGGCTCTCCGAGTGGCTTGTTCGCTCGGTGGAGGCGGTGACGATAAAGGGCGATGACGAGGAGGAACGACGGCTGTGGATGGAGTTCCTGACGGTTACTTCGAACGAGATACGCAAGCTCTATAACTCCCTCTTGCAGTGCGATTTGGAGCTAACCGTAGAGGTCTATTGCTCGCTCCTGAGACGGCATCTGCAGACGATCCGTATCCCCTTCCGTGGCGAACCCTTGGAGGGTATTCAGGTGATGGGAATCCTTGAGACGCGCAACCTCGATTTTCGGCGTGTCGTGATTCTCTCGATGACCGACGATAACTTCCCCGGTAACCACCTGCAACAGGGGTCGTTTATCCCTTACGGGCTGCGTGCGGCGTTTGACCTGCCGACCCCCGAACACCACGAGGGTGTCTATGCCTACTACTTCTACCGCCTCATTCAGCGTGCCGAGGAGGTGACGATGCTCTACACTTCGCATGCCGACGATAAATCGACGGGCGAACCGAGCCGCTACATCCGTCAGTTGGACTACGAAAGCCCCCACACGGTGGAGCACTTCGAGGTGGGCGTGGATGTCAATCTGGTGCCTCAGGAGGAGATTGAGGTTGAGAAGGATGCGCGCGTGATGCACTCCCTGCTGCGCTTTGTCGATGCCGAGCGCAAGGGGACACTTTCTCCCACGGCGCTCTACCGCTATGTGGCCTGCCCGATGCGCTTCTATTTCCACTCCGTGGCGCGCCTGCGCACCGAGGATACGGTGGCCGAGGAGGTCGATGCCCCGATGTTCGGAACGATTCTCCATGCCGCCGTGCAGAGCCTCTACGGGCGGATTCAGGGGGAGCATCACCCCGCCAAGACCTTGCAGGCGATGCTCAAGACGGGCGAGGTGGAACGAGCCGTGGAAAGGGCCATCGAGGAGAACTTCCTCAATCGCAGCGAGGTGAAGTTGGAGGAGTACCCGGGTAACCTGCTGCTGGTGCGCAACATCGTGATTCGCTACCTGAAGCGTGGCGTGATGGCCTACGATGCACGCAACGATCACTTTACGGTGCAGGCGTGTGAGCATGAGGTGAAGTATTGCTTCCCCTTTACGGCCGCAGGCGTAGATTATCGGCTCAAATTGGGCGGTATTGCCGACCGCATCGATCGCCTGGATGACGGCACGTTGCGCGTGGTGGATTACAAGACCGGAACGCCCCATCTCGACTTTAAGGGGGTCGAGGCGCTGTTCCGCGGCGAGGCACGCGATCGGCAGTCGAATACGCTCCAAACGCTGCTCTATGCCATGATGCTGAGCCACAGCGAGGGGCGCGATGCCGTGCCGTCGCTCTACTATGTGCGTAACATGCACCGCGAGGAGTACAGCCCGCTGCTCTTCGATCGGGAGTTGCAGCTGCAGGGCGCTGCGTATAGTCGCTACGCCGAGCACTTCGAGGAGCTGCTGCGCGAAACCCTGGCAGCGCTCTACGACCCCTCGATTCCCTTCCGCCAGACGGAGGATCCGAAGGCGTGTCAATATTGTGATTTCAAGCTAATCTGCAGGAGGTAGCTTCGGTAACAGAGTTACACGGTTACAGAGTTACACGGTTACACAGGTGCACCCCCTGTAACCGTGTAACTTTGTAACTTTGTAACTTTGTAACTAAAGTAACTACCGTCGGAAGGTAGTGGACGGTTGTCGGGCTTTAGGTCAGGGCCCACTGGGGCTACTGGGACAGCTGGGCCCACTGAACGAGAACCGTCATCCTGAGGGAGGTACGACCGAAGGATCTCTACTGTGTCAGTCTGCTTGCATAGAGATTCTTCGCCTACGGCTCAGAATGACGATGCTGTCAGTGGCCCCAGTCGGCTCAGTCGGCTCAGTGGCCTCAGTGGGCTCAGTAGCCTCATAAGCCTCATAGGCCGTCCTGTCAAAGGTAATACAAAAATAATCGTCAAAATACTTGACTTTGGCGTTAAATTTTTGTATATTTGTGGTACGATACCGTAGCATACGTGGCTAATTATATAGAATTAGCTACGGGAGCGTATGTTCATACATCTGCGATGATTCACCTTAATATACTTACCGTGGCTGCTGAAGGTAAGCCGTCGGTAAGGCTGTGGGCGGTAGTCGGGCTTATGGCCTGCGCCCACTGGGGCTACTGAGGCCACTGAGGCCACTGACTTTTTTTCAGTAGGCTCAGTAGGCTCAGTCGCCCCAGCTCCTTTAGCTGACTGCTGACCGCTGACTGCTGACTGCTGATAGCTGACTGCTCGTGGTTACTTTAGTTACAAAGTTACACGGTTACAGGGGTGCATGACCTGTAACCGTGTAACTTTGTAACTCTGTAACTAAGTAACTCTCCTTACTCGGCGAGTGCCGCAAAGTCCACTTTGAAGTAGGGGATTCCGCTGGCCTCGGCCGCGGCCAGGCCCACGGGCGAATCCTCGAAGATGAGCGCCTCCTCTTTCGAGCACCCCTCACGACGGAGCACCTCCAGGAAGCAGTCGGGGGCAGGCTTCGGGCGTTCGATCTCCAAACCCGACAGGATGCCGTCGATCCCCTCGCCAATGCCTAAATGGTTGATTACGTTGTCGATGTTGGCGCGACTGCCCGTCGATACGATCCACAATTTACCCCCTTGTCGGCGTACCGATTGGGTAAAGTGCCACAGCGCCTCGTTGAGCCTTAACGTGTCGAAATAGGTGGGGTAGAGCGCGATTTTGCGCAGGCGCAGCCGCTCCCGCTCCGCAGGGTCTTCGATCCCCATGCGGCGCATAAACTCGTTGCAGCGCATCCCGAAATAGGTGGCCAGGTACTCCTCCACGCCCAACTCGATGCCCACCTCGCGGAGGGTCTCGATGTAGGCCAGGGCGTTGGCCATGCGCGTATCGACCAGCGTGCCGTCGAAGTCGCAGAGCAGGAGGCGTACGGGCTTTCTTTCCATCCTTGTAAACCGTTGTTAGTCAAAAGCCTGCATACCCGATTGGGCGATGCGGATCAGGCGCTCGTACTCGATCGGATTGAGCTCCTGGAAGAAGTAGTGAATCGGATCTACACGCATGCCGTTCAGGCGCACCTCGTAGTGCAGGTGGGGGGCTAACGAAAGACCCGTGTCGCCCGACAGGGCAATGATGTCGCCACGGCGCACCTGCTGGTTGCGCACCACCGAGATACGTTGCAGGTGGCTGTACGAAGTCTCGTAGCCGTTGCCGTGGTCGATGATGACGGTCTGCCCCTGCGTCGAGGAACGATGTACCTCCTTGACCTTGCCGTCGGCCGTAGCGAATACGCGCGAACCCTCGGGGATGGCGTAATCGACCCCCTGGTGCGAAGTCAGGGTCTTGTAGAAGGGGTGGATGTGCATGCCGTAGGAGGTCGTAAGGAGCGAAAGCTCGGGGTTGATGACGGGTTGAATCGAGGGGATGTTGTGGCTCTCCGTGCCCCGTCGTTCGATCGCCTCGTGCAGGGTGCGGTAGCTCTCGTTGAGCTCCTCCATGCGCTTTTCGAGGGCCGTCGTGCGATCCCTCAGGTCGCGCTTCAGGCGGCGGGTCGAGCGGCTGAACATCGCCTCGTAGGTCGCATCGCGCTCCTCGGCATAGGCCGTGTCGAAGTTGTAGGGGTCGGACTCGAAGAGTGAGCGGAAGACACCGCGGTCACGCTCCGAGAGGTTCTCCAGGACAAGCATCAGCGTATCGTAACGCCCCTCGAGCGCCTCGTACTCCGACTTCATGCGGTCGGCGCGGTGCTTGAGCTCATACTCCATCGGCGTATCGACAAAGATCGAGAAGAAGAGGTAGTAGAGGATGGCGGCACCCAGCCAGGCGAAGGCGCTGACCACGAAACGAGCTACCTGCTGCTTGCGGCTCAGGTGCTTGCGAGGGGTGTTATGTGGGATGCGTTTTGCCATCGTTTATTCGAGCTTTTCGTAGTTCGTTTCGCGCATGTTCTCCATGAGCTTCGTGTATTCGGCCTCGGTGAGGTCCTTGTTGAAGTAGTTGATCGGATTGACCGGACGACCCTTGTAGAGCACCTCGTAGTGCAGGTGCGTGGAGGTCGAACGACCCGTGTTGCCGGCATGGCCGATCACCTGACCGCGACGAATCGTGTCGCCCCGCTCGACCAACACCTTGTCTAAGTGGGCGTAGCGGGTCTTGTAGCCGAAGCCGTGGTCGAGAATCACCTGACGACCAAAGCCTCCGTTGTAGCCCTGCGGGTAGGCCTTATCCACCACGGCATCGCCCGTGGCGTAGATCAACGTACCCCGTGCACACGGCAGATCAACGCCGTTGTGGGGCTGTATGCGGTGCAGAATGGGGTGGTAGCGGCGCGGATTGAAGGCGCCGATGTGGCTCTTCAGTGCCGAGCGATCCATGGGCCAGATGGCCGGAATGGCCGTCGTCATCTGCTCCTTGTCCGACGAGAGTTGTTGCAACTCATCGAGCGAGAGGGAGGTGGCATAGAGCGAACGGGCGAGCTGGTCGAGCTGCTTCCAGGTCGGAATCATCAGCTGCTCGTACTCGTCGCCCCGCATCGAGGCGTACTTCTCGGAGGGGTACTCCTGGTAGATGCCCTGCAAAGTAAGCGTGTCGCTCGAGAAGAGCGAACGATAGACGTTGCGGTCGCGGTGGCGGATCTCCTCGACCTGCTGCTGGGCGGTGCGGATGCGGTCCTGCAGGATGCGGTATTTGATCACCATGTCGCGGTTCTCGCGGTGGATCGAGTACATCTTGGGCGTGAGGAAGAAGAACGAGAAGAGCACGTTGGCAAACGATACGAGGATGAAGCCCAGCAGAATTTTCCGAATCAACCGATAGGCGCGAAGGCGCATCGGGGTCGTCGATTCCTGCCGGGTGACCTCCTGCGGGGTGTGCTGTTGTGACTCTTTTTGGCGCATGGGTTAAAAAACTCACTCGTTTATGGTGCAAATTTAGCGTAAAATGTGTAATTTTGCAACCCGAATCGCGTCGCGTGTGTGCGCGAGTGATTTTTGATAGAACGAAAAACAAGTTAAAAACGTATATCGCTATGCAATCAAAAGAAATTCGCCAAGCCTTTTTGGACTTCTTCGCCTCGAAGGAGCATGCCATCGTGCCCTCGGCTCCGATGGTCGTCAAGGGCGACCCGACGTTGATGTTTACCAACGCCGGTATGAACCAGTTTAAGGATATCTTCCTGGGCAATGCGCCGCGCAAGTACCCCCGTGCCGCCGATACGCAGAAGTGTCTGCGCGTGTCGGGTAAGCACAACGATTTGGAGGAGGTAGGTCACGATACCTACCACCACACGATGTTCGAGATGCTCGGCAACTGGTCCTATGGCGACTACTTCAAGAAGGAGGCCATCGAGTGGGCCTGGGAGCTGCTGCACGATATCTATAAGCTCCCTGCCGAGCGCATGTATGCCACGGTCTTCGAGGGTTCGGAGGAGGACGGCGTGCCGTTCGACCAGGAGGCCTACGACTATTGGCTGCAATTCCTGCCTGCGGACCACATCATCCGCGGTAACAAGCACGACAACTTCTGGGAGATGGGCGAGACGGGTCCCTGCGGCCCCTGCTCGGAGATTCACTTCGACCTGCGCGACGAGGAGGAGATCGCCAAGATCCCTGGTCGTGAGATGGTAAACATGAGCCACCCCCAGGTGATCGAGATCTGGAACCTGGTGTTCATGCAGTTCAACCGCAAGGCCAACGGTTCGTTGGAGGAGCTGCCCGCCCGCAATGTCGATACGGGAATGGGCTTCGAGCGCCTCTGTATGGTGATGCAGGGCAAGAAGTCGAACTACGATACGGATGTCTTCCAGCCCACGATTCAGCGCATTGCCGCCCTTTCGGGCAAGCAGTACGGCGTGGATGAGAAGTGCGACGTGGCGATGCGTGTCATGGCCGACCACCTGCGCGCCATCGCCTTCTCGATTGCCGATGGTCAGCTGCCCTCGAACGTCAAGGCAGGTTATGTGATCCGTCGCATCCTGCGCCGTGCCGTGCGTTACGGCTATACCTACCTCGGCTTCAACGAGCCGATGCTCTGCAAGCTGGTGCCCGTGCTGGTGGCCCAGATGGGTGATCAGTTCCCCGAGCTCAAGGCCCAGCAGACCCTTGTCGAGAAGGTAATCGAGGAGGAGGAGGCATCGTTCCTCCGCACCTTGGCCACGGGTATCAACCTCTTGGATGGTGTGATTGCCCGCACGAAGAAGGAGGGTAAGGAGCTCATCTCGGGTAAGGATGCCTTTGTGCTCTATGATACGTTCGGCTTCCCGATCGACCTGACGGAACTTATCGCCCGTGAGCAGGGTGTAGGTGTCGATCTTCCGGCCTTTGATGAGGAGCTTGCCGCCCAGAAGGCGCGTTCGCGCAACGCTGCCGCCATCGATACGGACGACTGGGTGGAGCTCTTCCCGCTGCCCCAGAGTGAGTTTACGGGTTACGATACGCTGGTAGATGAGGTGAAGATTGCCCGCTACCGTCGCGTAACCTCGAAGGGCAAGACGACCTATCAGCTCGTCTTCGACAAGACCCCGTTCTATGGCAATTCGGGTGGTCAGGTTGGCGATACGGGTGTGATTGAGAGCGCCAACGAGCGCATCGAGATTGTTGCCACGGATAAGGAGAACGGCCTGATTATCCACATCGTAAATCAGCTGCCCGAGAATCCCGAGGCACAGTTTACGGCCAAGGTCAATGCCGAGGAGCGTCAGGCTGCGGCCAACAACCACTCGGCTACGCACCTCATGCACGAGGCTCTGCGCGAGGTGCTGGGTACGCATGTCGAGCAGAAGGGTTCGCTCGTAACGCCCCAGTCGCTGCGTTTCGACTTCTCGCACTTCCAGAAGGTAACTCCGGAGGAGCTTCGCAAGGTGGAGCGTTTGGTGAATCGCAAGATTCGCGCCAACTATCCCCTCGTTGAGAACCGCGAGGCCACGAAGGAGGAGGCCGAGGCAGCCGGTGCCATGATGCTCTTTGGCGAGAAGTATGGCGACAAGGTGCGTATGGTGAAGTTTGGGTCGTCGGTGGAGCTTTGCGGTGGTACGCACACGAGCGCCACGGGTACGATCGGTATGTTCAAGATCCTTTCGGAGGGTGCCATTTCGGCCGGTGTACGCCGTATCGAGGCCGTGACGGGCGAGAAGGCCGAGGAGATGCTCTACGCTGTGGAAGATACGATGACCTCGCTTTCGGAGTCGCTGCACAACTCGCAGGTGATGGTGGCCGTGAAGAAGATGATCGAGAGCAACGAGGCCCTTTCGAAGGAGGTAGAGGAGATGCGCAAGGAGCAGATTTCGCAGGTTGCCGACCGCTTCTTCTCGAATCTGCAGGAGCAGGACGGCATGCAGGTCGTAAGCGCCGTGATGCCGCGTCGTGCCGACTTCGTGAAGGATTTGGCCTACAATTTGCGCGCACGCGCTCCGAAGCTCGTCTTTGTGGTGGGTGTCGTGAATGACGGCAAGCCCAACCTGACGATCATGCTCGGCGACGAGATTACGGCTCAGGGTGTCAATGCAGGTGCCGTGATTCGCGAGGCTGCCAAGCTCATGCAGGGTGGCGGTGGTGGTCAGGCCTTCTTTGCTACGGCCGGTGGTAAGAACCCCGATGGCCTGAAGGCTGCCATGGATAAGGCTGTGGAACTGATCGCAGCTCAAGTAAAGTAGTAGATAAGATAAACCAGAATAAAGAAATGGCTAACAAAGTTTTATTAATGATCCTCGACGGCTGGGGTAATGGCCGCAAGGATCACTCGGATGTGATCTCGACGGTCCATCCTGCCTATATCTCGAAGATGACCGAGGAGTATCCTCATGCCGAGCTGCGCACCGACGGTGAGAATGTAGGTCTGCCCGAGGGTCAGATGGGTAACTCGGAGGTGGGTCACCTCAATATCGGTGCCGGTCGCGTGGTGTACCAGGACCTGGTGAAGATCAACCGCGCCTGTCGCGACAACTCGATCATGCAGAACAAGGAGGTGGTAGCCGCCTTTGAGTATGCCAAGAAGAACGGCTCGGCCGTGCACTTCATGGGTCTTACGTCGGATGGTGGCGTGCACTCTTCGCTCGAGCACCTCTTCAAGCTCTGCGACATTGCTGCCGAGTACCAGATCGAGAAGACCTATGCCCACTGCTTCATGGATGGTCGAGATACCGACCCCCGCAGCGGTAAGGGTTTCATCGAGCAGCTGGAGGCGAAGATGGCCGCTTCGACGGGCGAGATTGCCACGATCATCGGTCGCTACTACGCCATGGACCGCGATAAGCGTTGGGAGCGTGTGAAGGTGGCCTACGATGCCTTGGTAAAGGGCGAGGGCAAGGCCGCTACGGATATGGTGGCTGCCGTGCAGGCTTCGTATGACGAGGAGGTAACCGACGAGTTCATCAAACCGATCGTGCGTGTCGATGCCGAGGGCAAGGCCGTGGGCCTTATTCAGCCCAACGATGTCGTGATCTTCTTCAACTACCGCAACGACCGCGCCAAGGAACTGACCATCGTCCTCACGCAGGAGGATATGGAGGCCGAGGGTATGCACACGATGCCCCTCTACTACTGTTGCATGACCCCCTACGATGCCAAGTTCGAGGGCTTGCACATCTTGTTCGATAAGGAGAATGTGCAGAACACGATTGGCGAGTGGGTATCGAAGCAGGGCTTGAGCCAGCTGCGCATTGCTGAGACGGAGAAGTACGCACACGTTACCTTCTTCCTCAATGGTGGTCGTGAGGAGAAGTTCGAGGGCGAGGATCGTATCCTGGTAGCTTCGCCCAAGGTGGCTACCTACGACCTGCAGCCCGAGATGTCGGCTCCCGAGGTGGCCGATAAGCTGGTGGAGGCGCTCAATACGCAGCAGTTCGACTTCATCTGCCTGAACTTTGCCAATGGCGACATGGTGGGCCACACGGGTATCTACGAGGCGATCGTAACGGCCGTAAAGGCGGTGGATCAGTGCGTAGAGAAGGTGGTGGAGGCTGCCAAGAAGAATGGTTACGAGGTGATCCAGATTGCCGACCACGGCAACGCCGACAACGCTGTGAATGCCGATGGCACGCCCAATACGGCACACTCGCTCAACCCCGTGCCTATTGTGGTTGTTTCGGACCGCGTGAAGGAGGTTCACAACGGCATCCTGGCCGATGTAGCCCCCACGGTGCTCGACCTGATGGGTCTCGAGAAGCCCGCCGAGATGACCGGAAAGTCGCTCGTTGAGCTGAAGTAAGAGGAAAGAGGAAAGAGCAAAGAGCAAAGAGCAGGGAGAGATAAGAGTGAAGAGTTTTCAGTAGCCTCAGTGGGCTCAAGGCATAAGCCCGATAACTCGCCACTATCTCAGCACCTCTCTTTGAGCAGTTACAGTAGTTACAGAGTTATGCTGTTACAGGTCATGCACCCCTGTAACAGTGTAACTCTGTAACTTTGTAACTACAGTAACTACTTTAATAGAGTTCTATGAACTCGTAAGTGTTCCCTACGATTTCGAGGTAGCGGAGAAACTCCTTAAGTTCGATGACCACCGTGGCGCGGTTGTCGTTCGGGTGGAACGAGAGTGAGGGGTAGTCGCGGAGCTTGCTGTCGAGGAAGAGATGTACATGGTTCTCCGTGTCGTTGATGAGCCCGAAGGGCGATACCGAGCCGGGCTTCAGCCCCAGCCACCGCTCCATGCGTTGCTCCGAGGCGAAGGAGAGCTTCCCCTGATGCAGCAGGTGCTCCAGGTCGTGAATGGCCATCGACTGCTCACAATCGAAGCAGACCAGGTAGTGGCGGTTGCCCTTGTGGTTGCGGAAGAAGAGGTTCTTGCAGTGCTTCGAGCCGTCGGCGTGCCAATATTGGCGGGCAATCTCGATCGTGGGTGCTTCGGGATGTTCGTACCACGAGTAGCGGATTTGGTGGCTGTCGAGAAAGTCAAAGACCACCTGCATACGTTCGCTTACCATACTATATAAAGTCGCTTATAATTCATCAATCAACCCGCGGATCACCACCGAGGCACACCCGATGCCGAATAGGGCAGGGATGTAGCTGATCGTGCCGACCTGCGATTTCTTGTTCTGCTCCTCCTCGATGATCATCGCCCCCTCGCGGATCGCCTCGGGCGAGAAGACCGCCTTGAAACCCTTGTAGATGCCCATTTTGTGCAGTCGCTTGCGGAGCATGTGCGCCAGGGGGCAGTGGTGGGTCTTGGATATATCCTTGATTTCGAGCTGCGTAGGGTCCATCTTGGCACCTGCCCCCATCGAACTGACTAAGGGTAGTTTGCGCTCCAAAGCAGCCACGATCAGGGCCAATTTGGGCGAGAGCGTGTCGATGCAATCGACCACATAGTCATACTGGGCGGCATCCAGCAGGCGGTAGGTCTCCTCGTCCTTCACGAAGCGGTCACAAAGCGTGAGCTGAATATCGGGATTTATATCTTTGATACGCTCGGCCAAGACCTCGACCTTCTTTCGTCCGATGGTCGAGTGCAGGGCCAGAAGCTGGCGGTTGATGTTCGTCAGACCCACCACATCGGCATCGGCCAGGGTCATGCTACCCACCCCCGCACGGGCAATCATCTCGGCGGCATACGCTCCGACACCTCCCAGACCAACAACCAGGACATGGGCGTTTTTTAACATTTCCAACTTCTCGCTTCCGAGCAGTAACTCGGTGCGCTCCAGCCAATTATTCATCTTTTGAAAGTAAAAATCCGTTTGTAGTTTTCTGCCGTCGCCTCCTCCAACTCCTCGACCTCCGTGCCTCGCAAACGGGCGATTGTGAGGTACATGGCCTCGATCGTCGTATCCGCCTCGTCGGTCTCGACGAAGAGCCTTTCGAGTGGCGTTTCGCGCAGGGCCTCTATGGTCTTGTTTGAGCCCTCGGTGCGTGCGCCAAAGGAGAGGTAATATCCCTTTTTGACAGCCCTTGAGGCCTGCTCGCGCGAGCCGATAAAGCCATGAAAAAGCACGGCACGAAGCGTGTACCTTTCGAGCAACGTCATCACCTCCTCGAAGGCGCGAACGCAGTGCAGAACGACCGGCTTTTCAAACCTTTCGGCCAGCTCCAACTGCTTGACGAAAAGCGCTCGCTGCATCTCGAAATCGACCCCGCAGGCCTTGTCCAATCCGATTTCGCCCACGGCATCGGCTTTCATGATCTCCTCGGCACTCGGCAATGAGCACTCGGCGGCGTGCCACGGGTGCACCCCTACAGCGCGGATGGTCATAGCCTCGGTGGGTCGGTGGGTGTGGATATCGATAAGCATAGGACAAAGATACGATATTTAATTACCTTTTTATGCGGTTATTCGGGATTTTTTTTGTATTTTCGCCCGCGAATTATGCAGTGTTAGACAGCTAACAACAAAACTCAACATAAATTTTACAATTTCAAACACATTAACCATGTCGAAAATCATTACTTTACGCAAGGGTCTCGACATCAACCTCGCAGGTGCTGCTTCGAAGCAGCTGTCGGCACTGCCGATGGCTTCGGAGTACGGCCTCTCGCCCCTCGATTTCGAGGGCGTGACGCCGAAGTTGCTGGTTAAAGTAGGCGATGAGGTAAAGGCAGGTACGCCGCTCTTCTTCAACAAGGCAGACGAGCGCATCCTCTTTACGTCGCCCGTCAGCGGTGTGGTTTCGGCCATCAACCGCGGTGAGAAGCGCAAGGTGCTCTCCGTGACGGTTACGCCCGCCGAAAAGCAAACCTATGAGGAGTTCCCCAAGCTCGATGCAAAGAAGGCATCGCGCGAGGAGGTGGTCGAGGTGCTGCTCAAGTCCGGTCTGTGGCCGATGATCCAGCAGCGTCCCTATGGCATTATTGCCAACCCTTCGGATCAGCCGAAGGCAATCTTTATTTCGGCGTTCGATTCGGCTCCGCTGGCTCCCGACTACGGCTTTGTGCTGGAGAACGAGATGGCAGCCGTAGAGGCCGGTATCGCCGTGCTGGGTCGCCTCACCGAGGGTAAGGTGCACCTCTCGATGCTCAAGGGCTCGGAGGGCAAGTTTGCCGCTTTGAAGGGTGCCGAGCTGCACACCTTCGCCGGTAAGCACCCCGCAGGTAACGTGGGTGTACAGATCCACCACATCGACCCCGTAAACAAGGGCGAGGTGGTATGGACCGTGAATATCCAGGATGTAGCCATCATCGGCCGCCTCTTCACGGAGGGTAAGGTCGATATGCAGAAGATCGTAGCCCTCGCAGGTTCGGAGGTCGAGGCTCCGCAGTACTACAAGGTAATTGCCGGTGCCCGCATCGACTCGCTTGTAGGCGGTAAGCTCAAGGCGCAGCAGGAGGGTGACAAGGTACGCATCATCTCGGGCAACGTGCTGACGGGTGCCAAGCGCTCGGAGGCCGAGTTCGTAGGCTTCTACGCCAACCAGCTCACCGTCATCCCCGAGGGTGACAAGTTCGAGCTCTTCGGCTGGATGATGCCCCGCTTTGGGAAGTTCTCCGTATCGCGCGCCTACTTCTCGTGGCTCTGCCCCAAGAAGCAGTACACGCTCGACACGAACCTCAATGGCGGTGAGCGTCCCTTTGTTGTTTCGGGCATCTACGAGGAGTATCTGCCGATGGACATCTACCCGGTTTACCTGTTGAAGGCCTGCCTGGCAGGTGACATCGACAAGATGGAGAACCTGGGTATCTATGAGGTAATCGAGGAGGATATCGCGCTGTGCGAGTTCGTCGATCCGTCGAAGATCGAGATGCAGCAGATTCTCCGCGACGGTATTAACTTAATGATTAAGGAGGCATAACGATGAAGGCATTGAGAAACATTGTTGATAAGCTGAAGCCGACCTTCTCGGAGGGTGGCAAGCTCAGCTTCCTGCACTCGACCTTCGAAGGTTTCGAGACGTTCTTGTTTGTCCCCGACACGACCACCACGAAGGGTGCTCATATCCGCGACTGCAACGATATGAAGCGTACGATGATCATGGTGATCGTGGCACTGATCCCCGCCTTCCTGTTCGGTTGCTACTGGACGGGTGCCCAGGTGGGTCTGGAGGGTCTGACGGCCTTCTTCTACGGTTTGGTTCGCATCCTGCCGATGGTGTGCGTTTCGTACATCGTGGGTCTTGCCATCGAGTTCTACTTCGCCCAGATTCGCGGCCATGAGATCAACGAGGGCTTCCTTGTATCGGGTCTTTTGATCCCGATGATCATGCCCGTTTCGACCCCGCTCTGGATGGTCGGTCTGGCTACGGCTTTTGCCGTTGTCTTCGGTAAGGAGGTCTTCGGTGGTACGGGTATGAACGTATTTAACCCCGCCCTGTTGGCGCGTGCCTTCGTATTCTTCGCCTACACGCCCCAGATTTCGGGTGAGCAGGTGTGGTATTCGAACTGGACGATGATGGGTGCTCAGGTGGATGGCGTTTCGGGTGCTACGGCCCTCGAGAAGCTCGCCTCGACCGGTACGCTCGGCGATTGGTCGGCCATGGATGCCTTCCTGGGCTTCATCCCGGGTTCGTTCGGTGAGACCTCGACGCTGGCTATCCTCATCGGTGCCGTTATCCTGCTGGGTGCAGGTATCGCCTCGTGGCGTACGATGGTATCGGTATTTGTCGGTGGCCTGGCTATGGGTTATCTCTTCCAGTGGACGGGCGTTACGGAGTATCCCGCCTGGTGGCACCTCATCATTGGCGGTTTCGCCTTCGGTGCTGTCTTCATGGCTACCGATCCCGTAACCTCGGCGCAGACCAATACGGGTAAGTACATCGTCGGCTTTATGACGGGTGCTATTGCCGTGCTGATCCGCGTGGTGAACCCCGCCTATCCGGAGGGTATGATGCTGTCGATCCTCTTCATGAACGCCCTGGCTCCGCTGGTGGACTACTTCGTGGTAGAGGCCAACATCTCGCGTCGTAAGAATCGTGTTAAAACCGTTAAATAGTATAGCGATATGAATAAGAACAGCAATCTTTATATTGTCATCTATTCGACGGTGATGGTCGTAGTGGTAGCTACGCTGCTGGCGGTAGCTGCCCTGGCACTGAAGAGCCGTCAGGATGCCAATATCCTGAACGAGAAGAAGGAGGCTATCTTGGCTTCGCTCTCGCTCACGGGTCAGAACTACGACGAGGTAATTGATGCCTTCGTGGTAAACGAGAAGGGCGAGAAGATCGAGGGTCAGGATCCTATCCAGCTCCTGTTCGATCTGCCGACCGCCTTTGCCGAGCATACGCTCCCCGTATTCCAGGCTCAGGATGGTCGTATTGTAGTGCCCGTTTCGGGTGTAGGTCTGTGGGGTCCGATGTGGGGCTATGTAGCCTTGGAGAAGGATATGAATACCATTTCGGGTATCGTCCTGGACCATGCGGGCGAGACCCCGGGTCTGGGTGCCGAGGTGGCAACCCCGAAGCACCAGGCCATGTATAAGGGCAAGACGATCTTCGAGGGCGAGGAGTTTGTTTCGGTAACCCTGCGTAAGGGTGGTGCGAAGGACCCCAAGCACGAGGTGGATGCCATCTCGGGTGGTACGAAGACCTCGGACGGTGTAACGGCCATGCTCAAGACGAGCCTGGGTGCTTACCTGCCCCTTTTGAAGGTGTCGGCCGTAGCTCCCTGCTGCGAGGCTTGCGCCGAGGCAACCGAGTGTGAAACGAATAAAGTAGAGAACAATGAGTAACAAGAATCTGAAATATCTGACCGGCCCGTTCTCGGCGAACAACCCGGTCATCGTGCAGATCTTGGGTATCTGCTCGGCGTTGGCCGTAACGGTGCAGCTCAAGCCTGCTATCGTGATGGCTCTCTCGGTGACGGCCGTGACGGCTTTTGCCAACCTGGTGATGTCGCTCCTGCGTAACGGTCTGCCGTCGCGCATCCGCATCATCGTGCAGCTGGTGGTGATCGCTACGCTGGTGATCTTGGTTGACCAGGTGCTCAAGGCATTCGTCTATGACGTGTCGAAGCAGCTTTCGGTCTATGTGGGTCTGATCATTACGAACTGTATCGTGATGGGTCGCGTGGAGGCCTTCGCGTTGGGTAACGGTCCCTGGGCTTCGTTCCTCGACGGTATCGGCAACGGTTTGGGCTACGGCCTGATTCTGGTTGTGATCGCCTTCTTCCGCGAGCTCTTCGGTGCCGGTACGCTCTACGGTTTCCGTGTGATTCCCGAGAGCTGGTACATCGCCGAGGGTGGTTTCTATTCGAACAACGGTCTGATGCTGTTCCCGCCGATGGCGCTGATCCTCTGCGGTTGCATCATCTGGGTACACCGTTCGAAAAACAAGGATTTACAGGAAAAATAGGAGGGTAAGATATGGAAACATTGAACATCTTTATTAAGTCGATCTTTATCGACAATATGGTCTTCGCCTTCTTCTTCGGTATGTGTTCCTACATCGCCGTTTCGAAGAGCGTTAAGACGGCCCTCGGCCTGGGTGCAGCCGTTACCTTCGTGTTGGTGATGACCGTGCCTCTGAACTATTTGCTTTATAATTATGTGCTGAAAGCCGATGCGCTGGTTCAGGGTGTCGATTTGAGCTTCCTCACGTTCATCATCTTCATTGCCACGATTGCCGCCTTCGTGCAGCTCGTGGAGATGATCGTCGAGAAGTTCTCGCCCTCGCTCTACAGCCAGCTCGGTATCTTCCTGCCGCTGATTGCCGTGAACTGCGCCATCATGGGTGCTTCGCTCTTCATGCAGCAGAAGGTCGATGGCGGCGAGCTGACCTCCGTATGGCAGTCGATCGTTTATGGTCTGGGTTCGGGTCTTGGTTGGTGGCTGGCAATCGTGATGATGGCCGCTATCCGCGAGAAGACGACCTATTCGCATATTCCCGCTGCCCTGAAGGGTCCCGGTATCGCCTTTATCATCACGGGTCTGATGGGTATCGCCTTCATGATCTTCTCGGGTATTCAGTTCTAACCTTTAATAAGAGATAGGAATATGACACAGACAATTCTTGTTGCAATCGTAGCCTTTCTGGTGGTGACACTCTTCTTGGTGGCACTGCTTCTCTTTGCAAAGGCAAAACTGACTACGTCGGGAGCCGTGACGATCGATGTGAACGACGGCGCTCAGGTGATCGAGGCCGAGAGCGGTTCGACGCTTTTGGCTACGCTGGCTGATAATAAGATTTTCCTCCCCTCGGCTTGTGGTGGTGGTGGTGCCTGCGGTATGTGCAAGTGCCAGGTTATGGAGGGTGGCGGTGACCTGCTCCCGACCGAGACCGGCTTCATCAACCGCAAGATGGCCAAGGACCACTGGCGACTGGGTTGCCAGGTGAAGGTGAAGGAGAATATGAAGATTAAGGTGCCCGAGTCGGTACTGGGTGTGAAGAAGTGGGAGTGTGAGGTGGTTTCGAACCGCAACATTTCGACCTTCCTCAAGGAGTTCGTCGTGAAGCTCCCCGAGGGCGAGACGCTGAATTTCCGCAGTGGTGGCTACATCCAGATCGACATCCCGCAGTATGACCAGATCAAGTTCTCGGATATGGATATCGACGAGAAGTTCCGCGCCGATTGGGACCACTTCAAGATGTGGGACCTCGTGACGACGAACCCCGAGCCGACCTTCCGTGCCTACTCGATGGCCAACCACCCTGCCGAGGGCAATATCATCATGCTCAACATCCGTATCGCTACGCCTCCGTTCGACCGCGTGAATGGTGGCTTTATGAAGGTGAACCCGGGTATCTGCTCGTCGTACATCTTCTCGCGCAAGCCGGGTGATAAGGTGACCATTTCGGGTCCTTATGGTGAGTTCTTCCTCGATGAGAACCTGCCCGACACGCAGGAGCTGATCTTCATCGGTGGTGGTGCAGGTATGGCTCCGATGCGTAGCCACCTGATGCACCTCTTCAAGACCGAGAAGACGAAGCGTCCCGTATCGTTCTGGTATGGTGCCCGTGCCCTGAAGGAGGCTCCCTACATGGATGAGTTCAACCAGATTCAGGAGGAGTTCCCCAACTTCAAGATGAACCTGGCCCTCGACCGTCCCGATCCCGAGGCCGATGCCAAGGGTGTGGCTTACACGGCAGGTTTCGTACACAATGTGCTGTATGAGAACTACCTGAAGAACCACGAGGCTCCCGAGGATTGCATCTACCTCATGTGCGGACCCCCGATGATGATCGGAGCCGTGGTGAACATGCTCGATTCGCTCGGCGTACCGCCGGAGAATATTCTCTATGATAATTTCGGTTCATAGTCGGTTTCCGATTTTATAGGGCATATTTCGCCCTTCCTTGCAAGCCCCGAATGGGATGTACGCCAAGTACACCCCATCCGGGGCTTACTGCGTTCATGACAAAATCTGCTCCTCTAAAATCAAAAACCGGTCGTTGCGCTGACGGCCGGTTTTTATATATAATAAAGGTTGCTAAAGGAGACTAAGTGTCGCTAAGGGTGAAAAATTAAAAAAGCGCAAAGGAAAATCCCTTTACGCCCTTTATGCCTTTCACGCCTTTAATTCCCTTTAGTCGCCTTTAGCAACCTTTAGCCCCCTTTAATTCTTAATTCTTAATTTTTAATTGCGAACGCAGTTCGCCGATCGTTCCCGCGATATCCTTGCGGTTGAAGTGGAAGCCCGTGATGCCCACCTGCTCGGCCGCCTCGATGTTCTCCTTGCGATCGTCGATAAAGATCGTTTCCTTCGGGTCGAGGTCGTAGCGCGACAGCAGCAGCTCGTAGATCTCCTTCTCGGGTTTGCAGACCCCCTCCTCGCACGAAACAACCTCGCCGTCGAAATAGCGATAGACGGGCACTTCGCGCAGGAAGGCGATAAACTCCTTCGACATATTCGAGAGCACATAGAGTCGATAGCCTGCCGCCTTGAGGTCGTGAATCAGCTCCTCGGTGGGGGCGATAACCTCCTGCTTGTCGATTGCCAGTTGGAGGTACTCATCGACCTTCTTTCGGTCGCAGTTGTTCAACTCGCAGAGATCCCCTTTGACCTCCTCTAACGAGCGCGTGCCACGGTCATATTCGTTCCAGAACCAGGGCATCTGCTCGGCTCGTACAAAGCTAAAGAAACGGATAAAATCCTCCGTGCACTTCTTCGGGTCACGCATGAAGACCACGCCACCCAGGTCAAAAACTATATTCTTCATCGTTTGGTTGCGGTTAAAAAGAGATCAAATGCCTGCTCGGTCTTTTTGGTCAGGAAGTAATCCTCCATGCGGATCGAGGCCGTGGCCTCGGGGGCCGCAGCGAGGAGCTTGCGACGATTCATGTGGTTTAGGATATCGTAGGGTAGTTGCAACATCCAACGCGGCAGACGGTGCTGCAGATCGAGGATATCCCAACGGGTGATGCGCGCCACGCTTTGGCGGTTACGCTCGTAGTAGGCCATCACCTGCTCGTTGCCCGCCACGCCCTCGACCTTGACATCCCGAAAATGGACCTCGAAGAGGTTGTGCAGCTCCTCGGACTTATATTCGCGGATGTGCCAGGGGTTACGCGTGAGCGACATCGGAGCGTTGGGCGTAGTGATGATTACTTTACCTCCCGGGCGCAGCACGCGATGAATCTCGCGCACAAAGTCGATATCCTGCTTGATGTGCTCGATGACCTGGAACGAGATTACATAGTCGAAGCTCTCCGACTCGAAGGGCAGGGGAGGAACCGTAGCCTGACGAAACTCTACGTTGTCGGGCAGTGGCTCGGCGCGCTCGGCCATGAACTTGTCGATGGTGATGAATCGCTTGGCGCGCGGTGCAATCAGCTCAATGCCGTAGCCCGACCCCGTGCCGATCTCCAATACATCGCCCTCGATGCGTTTGGCGGCCTCGTGGTAGGCGAGGATCGAACGCTGAAAGACAAAGTTGTCCGAAGCATCGCGCGAGACGCGCTCGGCTGTCTGCAGGTTGGCCATTAGCGTACGAGTTTAATTCCTTCGTCGGTTATCTCGATCTCGCGGCTCTTGAGCAGCATGCCCACCGAGCGCTTGAAGACCTTCTTGCTCATCTGGGTCATGCGGGCCACCTCCTGCGGGTCGCTGTTGTCGTTTAAGGGGAGGAAACCGCCGTTGGCCGTCAAAAGCTCGCGCAATACGGCTGCCGAATCCTGCACCTGACGGTAGCCCTGCTGCTGCAGGCTGACATCGATGCGGTTATCCTCCGTGATGCGCGTCACATAGCCCTTCATGCGGTCGCCAATCTCCACGCGACGGAAGAGCTGGTTGCGGTAGATCATGCCCCAGTGGCGATTATTGACAATCACGCGGAAGCCGATCGGCGACTCCGAAGCCACGAGGATATCCACCTCATCGCGCACGGCAACCGTGATATCGAGGTTGTCGATGAAGCTCTTGAGCTTGTTGGTCGCTACGCAGCGCCCCGTGATGCTGTCCTCGTAGGCATAGACGATGTAGCTGTGGCCGGCAAAGATGCCGCCCTGCTGGTTGCGGTTCGGCAGGAACAGATCCTTGCCATGCAGTCCCCAATCGAGGAAAGCGCCATGCACGGTCTTATCGACCACCTTCAGGTAGGCCGCTTCGCCTACGCGGATGGTGGGTGTTTCGGTCGTCGCTACGAGGCGATCCTCCGAGTCGTGGTAGACGAAGACGTGCTTCTCGTCCCCCTCCTTGTCCGAGAGCGAGGTGTAGCGGTTGGGGAGCAGTACCTCCTGCCCCTCCTCATCTTGCAGGTAGAGTCCGAATTCCGAGATTCGGCTCACCTTGAGCGTATAGTTGCGTCCGGCTTTAAGCATACTCTTTGTTCTTTCGGGCAAAGGTAGCTTTTTTTCTTGAAAAACTCTATCTTGAGAGTTCTCATTTCGCCGGAAGAGTTGTATCTTTGCATATTCGCCCCTCGCCGACGGACAATAGGCGAATCGAAAAACACGTTAATCGGGTAAGATGCAGGATAAGATTCAGATATTGGGTGCTCGGGTGCACAACCTGAAGAATGTCGATCTGGAGATTCCGCGCCACGAGTTGGTCGTGGTGACGGGACTTTCGGGGTCGGGTAAATCGTCGCTCGCCTTCGATACGATCTATGCCGAGGGACAGCGCCGCTACATGGAGACCTTGTCGGCCTATGCCCGCCACTTTGTAGGGTCGATGGAGCGGCCCGATGTGGATAAGATCACGGGCCTGAGCCCCGTAGTGGCCATCGAACAGAAGACCACGAACAAGAACCCCCGCTCGACCGTTGGCACCGTGACCGAGATCAACGACTTCCTGCGCCTCTTGTTTGCCCGTGCTTCGCGTGCCTATTCGCCCATCACGGGCGAACGGATGGTGCACTACACCGACGACCGCATTGCCCAGCTGATTCGTGAGAGCTTCGATGGGCGCAAGATTGCCCTGATGGCTCCCGTAGTGAAGGGGCGTAAGGGCCACTACCGCGAATTGTTCGAGTCGCTGGCCAAGAAGGGTTACCTCTATGCCCGCATCGACGGCGAGATTCGTGAATTTCAGTCCGGTATGCGCCTCGACCGCTACAAGACCCACACGATCGATCTGGTGGTGGATCGCCTGCGCGTGACGGAGGAGGCCTCGGATCGCATCATGACCTCCTTGAAGGAGGCGATGCGTCAGGGTAAGGGTACGATGTCGGTCTATGACTACGGTACGGATGAGCAGCGCTACTATTCGCGCCATCTGATGTGCCCCTCGACGGGTGTGGCCTTTGAGGACCCCGCTCCACACACCTTCTCGTTCAACTCCCCGAAGGGTGCCTGCCCCCACTGCAACGGCCTGGGCGAAGAGGCGGTCTTCGACCTGGAAAAGATTATCCCCGATCCCAAGAAATCGCTCCGCGAGGGGGCTGTTGAGCCCCTCGGTAAGCACCGCAACAACATGACCTTTGCGATGCTCGAGATGCTGGGTCACCGCTACGATTTTACGCTCGACGATCCGATTGAGACCCTTTCGGAGGCGGCGTTGAAGTCGGTGCTTTATGGCGATGCAGAGCCCCTGACGGTCGATTTGAGCCGCTTCAGCTCGCCGGCCGGCGGTGTGCAGTTCCTCCAGTGGGAGGGCGTTGCCGAGTATATCGACCGCATGGAGGACGAGGACTCGAAGAAGGGCCAAAAGTGGAAGGGCCAATTCCTGGTCTATCAGAAATGTTCGGCCTGCGGTGGCTCGCGCCTGAAGGATGAGGCGCTCCATTTCCGCATTGGCGATGAGAATATTGCCGACCTGTCGGCCATGTCGATCAGCGACTTTGCCCGTTGGATGGATGGCATCGAGGAGCGGATGGATCAGAAGGAGCAGCAGATTGCCCGCGAGATTGTCAAGGAGATCCGTGAGCGCTTGCGCTTCCTGCTCGATGTCGGGCTGGGCTACCTCTCGTTGGATCGTGCCTCGCGCACGCTCTCGGGTGGCGAGAGCCAGCGTATCCGCCTCGCTACGCAGATCGGCTCGAAGCTGGTCAATGTACTCTATATCCTCGACGAGCCCTCGATCGGTCTGCATCAGCGCGACAACCAGCGCCTGATTCGCAGCCTGAAGGAGTTGCGCGATGCGGGTAACTCGGTCATTGTTGTCGAGCACGACGAGGAGATGATGCGCTCGGCCGATTATATTGTCGATGTGGGTCCCAAGGCGGGTCGCAAGGGTGGTAAGATCATGGCGGCAGGTAGCTATGGGGAGATTTTGAAGGCCGACTCGATTACGGCCGACTACCTCACGGGCCGTCGTAAGATTGAGATTCCGGCCGAGGTGCGCAAGGGGTCGGGCGACAAGATTACGATTCGCGGCGCACGCGGCAATAACCTCAAGGGGGTGGATGTCGATTTTCCGCTCGGTAAACTGATCTGCGTGACGGGTGTCAGCGGATCGGGCAAATCGACCCTCGTGAATGAGACCCTGCGCCCGATTTTGAGCCAAAAACTCTATCGCTCGCTGGATCGTCCGCTTGCTTATGATTCGATCGAGGGCATCGAGAAGGTTGATAAACTCGTTGTGGTGGATCAGTCGCCCATCGGGCGTACGCCGCGCAGCAATCCGGCCACCTATTCGAACGTCTTTACCGATATCCGCAAGCTCTTCGAGAAGACCCCCGATGCCCAGATGCGCGGTTACAAGGCGGGGCATTTCTCGTTCAATGTGCGCGGCGGTCGATGCGAGGAGTGTCGAGGTGCCGGTGTGCAGACGATCGAGATGAACTTCCTGCCCGATGTCTATGTGCGTTGCAAGGCGTGCGGCGGCAATCGCTACAACCGCGAGACGTTGGAGGTGAAATACAAGGGTAAGTCGATCAACGATGTGCTGAATATGACGATCAACATGGCTGTCGAGTTCTTCGAGGCCGTGCCGTCTATTTACCAGAAGTTGAAGGCCATCCAGGATGTCGGCCTGGGTTATCTGACCCTCGGTCAGCCCTGTACGACCCTGTCGGGAGGCGAGAGCCAGCGCATCAAACTATCTTCCGAGCTGGCCAAGAGCGATACGGGGCGTACGCTCTATATCTTGGACGAGCCGACCACGGGTCTGCACTTCGAGGATGTGCGGATTCTTTTGGAGGTGCTCAACAAGTTGGTCGATCGCGGCAATACGGTTATCGTGATCGAGCATAACCTGGATGTGGTGAAGGTGGCCGACCACCTGATCGATATCGGCCCCGAAGGGGGTGTTGGCGGTGGCGAGGTAGTCGCTACGGGTACGCCGCACGAGGTGGCACAATGTGAAAAGAGTTACACGGGCCGTTTCTTGAAGGAGATGGGCCTCTAAAACGGATAGTGAAGATGAATTTCAGAATCGGACACGGTTACGATGTGCATGCCCTGAAGGAGGGGCTGCGCCTCGTGTTGGGTGGGGTAGAGATCCCCTATACGAAGGGCTTTGTGGCCCACTCGGATGGCGATGTGGCAATCCATGCCATTTGTGATGCCTTGTTGGGGGCTGCCGCCCTGGGCGATATCGGCCTGCACTTCCCCGATACCTCGGCCGAGTTTGGCGGTATCGACTCGAAGATTCTCCTGCGCCGCGTGGTGGCTCTGCTGCACGAGCATGGCTACGCAATCGGGAATGTCGATTGCACGATCCGCATGCAACGCCCCAAATTGCGCCCCTACATCGACGAGATGCGTCACGCCCTGGCCGATGCTATGGGTGTGGACGATGACCGTGTATCGGTCAAAGCCACGACCACAGAGCATCTTGGTTTTGAAGGCCGCGAAGAAGGCGTTTCGGTAAGCGCCGTAGCGTTGATTTACATGGCGTAAATCAACGAAGAGGAAAGAGCGTTGAAAGTAACCTTCTTTCCTCTCCCTTAAGGCACTTTAAGCCCCCTTAAGTTACCATAAGAAACTTTACTCTCTTTGCTCTTTTAATAGAGTTGCGTAATCGTCCCTGAGTACTGCACATCGCTGTACCAGGGATTTTTTATGGTCAGCACTGCCCCTCCCGTGCGCGTGTAGATCTCAAAGACGAAGGTGTAAGTCGTCCCCGAGAAGAGCGGCGAAGAGAAGCTCACCATCCACCCCTCGTGGGTCTGCTCGGTCAGGAAGTTGTCGAGGCGCGGAATCGTGTAGTTGAGTACCGTCACGAAGTAGGGCGGCGTGTAACCCTTGATGTAGGGCAGACAGATGTCGGCCACCGAACCCCATACGCCGATGTTGTATTCCGGATTCATGATCGTACGCATCGGCCCTGCAGGTTGGCGCTGCATGGTCTGGGGGTTGAATTGGAAGTTGTGCGAAAGGATGATCGAGTCCATCATCTTCTCATACTCGGCCAATCGCTGCGCGCGCCGTTGTTCGCGTACCTCACGCCGCTCCTCTTTGGGCGAGAGGTTCTTTTTTTGTCCGATGACGCTGATCGTAGCAACTGCACACAGCAGGGCGACTGCCACAAACAAAAATCGTTTCATAAGCAGGATGTGTTATGTTTTACACCCCGTACGCTGCAAAAAAGATGCCTTTTGGCAGGAATTGAGCGGATGAAGTGGGCAAGATTGAAAATAAATTGCTAACTTTGGATAGTAAAAACCTAAAAATCAAGAACGGATTTAATCGTAGAACCCATCAAAAATTGTACAGATGAAACATTTTATGACTTTATCGGCCAAGGGCGTTGTGGCAACGCTGCTGGCTGTTTCGACCCTTTCCGTGGTGTCGTGCACATCGAATAGCGGCTCGGAGATCCCCGCCAACAAGAAGGAGTTGATGGATGCCTTTGTGGCCGGAACATTGGACGAATCGTATGTGCCGGGTGCCTTCTTTGTCCATTTCGATGCCAATTCGAAAGTGGGCGAGGGTGCTGTAAGAAGCCACATCAACTACCTCCTGCAGACCAATGCCGATGTGCTGAAGGTGCAGTTTGAGCAGCGCCCCGATGCGATTGCCGACCTCGATAAGCAGGAGACGTGGGATAACATTGCCCCCGTGCCCGAAGATTACTATCGCCCCACCTTTGAGGTGATCAAGGAGTTGAACCGCCTGGTGGGTAACGATGTTTACATCCTCCCGACGATCTATTCGCCCTACCAGGTGGCTCGTCAGTCGCTGGGCGATGAGAATATTGCCAAGGCTGCCCAGGAGCGTCCCGAGGATCTGAAGCGTGTCTTCGGCTACTACGCCGTAGCGTTGGAGTGGTTGGTGGATGCCTGCAAGGAGATCGGCATCGAGGGCTTCTACATGACCACGCAGGGTGGCGAGATGAAGTATTACTACATCCCCGGCTTCTTCGAGGAGCTGATCAAACCCTTCGACCTGCGCATCATGAATCGTTGTGCCGAGGGTGCCAAGATGAGCATCCTGCACATCTGCGACTGGGAGGGAACGTATGACGACCTGACCCGCTACCTCGATTATCCCGGCCACATTGTCAATACGCCGCTCGTGCTCAATGGCACACCCTTCACGCTTCAGGATGGCTATGCGCTCTTCAAGCGCCCCGTTTTGGGTGGTCTGGATCGTCACAAGGAGATCATTACCGAGAGCCCCGAGGTGGTCAAAGCAGTCGTAAAGAAGGCCCTGGCCGATGGCCCGAAGGGTAAGATGATGGTAGGTGCCGAGTGTACCGTGTCGGAGGCGCCGATCGAAAATATCTGGACGGCTATCAACACGGGCCACAACGCCACCGAAGAGTAGAAGTTGTCTAACAAGGCTACTTTTGCGTGATGCTCGTGCTCGAAATCCTCACATACGAGCAGTATGCTGCGGTTTCTTACACTTTGCATGCCTAAAATTAGCCTTATTATCCAACTTCTATATAAACAAAACAGGCTACCTCGCTCAAGGTAGCCTGTTTCTTGTTTTGGCTGTGGTCGATTCCTACTTCTTAAGGAAATCGGCGCGCATCGGGGTAAAGCAGTCGATCAGCACGCCTGCCTCCAGGCAGACTGCGCCGTGCAGCTCGTCGGGCTCCACATAGTAGCCGTCGCCGGCCTCCAGGATCTTCTTCTCGCCACCGATCGTCAGCTCGAACTTACCGCTCACGATATACGAAGCCTGCGAGTGGTAGTGCGTGTGGGGAGCACCTACGGCACCCGTCTCGAACTTCACCTTGACGAGCATAATCTGACCGTCGTAGGCCATAATCTGGCGGGTAACACCCTCACCTGCGGGCTCCCATTGCATCTCTTTCTCAATCTGATAAACCGTACTGCGTGTTTTCATGGTATAAAGTGTGTTAAATTGGTTCTTGTTTTACAAAGTTACGAAAAAAATCGGTTCGACAAAATCTCCTGCGCTCGGTTTGCGTTTTACGGGCGAAAAATGTAATTTTGCGGAAACCAAAATTTGCAAATGATGTTTACACTCGAAACAACCAAAGTCGCCGTGCCGACCCGCGACGGTGTGGTCGATGACCACTTCGGCCACTGCGCCTATTATACGATTTTTACCTTGGTGGCCAACCGCATAACCGCAACCGACAGGATGCCCTCGCCCGAGGGGTGCGGCTGTAAGTCGGGCATTGCTCCCGTGTTGGCTGCTGCCGGTGTGCGCGTGATGCTGGCAGGAAACATGGGCGAAGGGGCGAAGCGTGTCCTGGAGCAGAACGGCATCCGTGTCGTGAGGGGTTGCCACGGAGCGGTCACGGAGTTGATCGAGGCCTACTTGGCCGGTCGCGTAGTCGATTCGGGCGAGGGTTGCCATTCGCACGAGTGTCACGATCATCACGCTTAACACCATGCAGGCGTATTTGATGCCATTGGTGGTGCTGGTGGCCGAAATGGCTCCTTACCTGCTGCTCGGATTTCTCATCGCCGGCCTCCTGCACGCCTTTGTGCCGCGCACGGTCTATGCCCGCTACCTTTCGGGAAACGATTTCCGCTCGGTCTTTTTGGCAGCGCTCTTCGGCGTGCCCCTGCCGCTCTGTTCGTGTGGCGTGATTCCGACGGCCATGTCGATGCGCCGTGAGGGTGCTTCGCATGCCGCTACCGTCTCGTTTCTGATTGCTACGCCCCAGACGGGTGTCGATTCGATTGCCGCCACCGCCTCGCTGCTGGGGCTCCCCTTTGCGTTGCTGCGCCCCCTGGCCGCTTTGGTTACGGCCTTGGGTGGAGGTGCTTTGGTGGGTGCATTGACCCGCGACAGTGGGGTGGAAACAGCTGCTACGACTACGCACACGGAACTGCCTGCAGGCTTCGGGGCGCGATGCGTGGAGGCTTTGAAATATGGCTTTGGTCAGATGATGCAGGACATCGGCAAATGGCTCGTTGTGGGCTTGGTCATCGCGGGTGCAATTACGGTCTTGGTGCCCGACGGATTCTTTGCCGAGTTTGGCGATCGTCCGCTGCTAAATATGCTCCTGGTGCTGGCTGTTTCGGCGCCGATGTACCTGTGTGCTACGGGTTCGGTGCCGATTGCTGCCGCCCTGATGCTCAAAGGGTTGTCGCCCGGAGCGGCCTTTGTGCTGTTGATGGCGGGCCCGGCAACCAATATGGCCGCTATCCTCGTGATCGGCAAGGTCTTGGGGCGTAAGACACTCCTCTTGTACCTGCTTTCGATTATCGTGGGTGCTATGACCTTTGGCCTGGGTATTGATTACCTGCTGCCTCGGGAGTGGTTCACGGCCGCCTCGACCGAGTATGCCGCCGCCTGCTGCCACGGAGCTACGCTCCCCTGGTGGAAGACAGCCTCGGCTGTGCTGTTTACCGTGCTGTTGGTCGTTGCCCTGGTGCGCCGCCATCAGCACACGGAAGTTGAACAACAAACAACCAAAACGATGGAAAAAGCGTATAAAATCAAAGGCATGATGTGCAACCACTGCAAAGCGAACGTGGAGCGTAACCTCGCCAAGCTGGAGGGCGTGGAGGCTGTGCGTGTCGATTTGGAGGCAGGCGTTGCCTATGTGACGGGCACGGTCGAGGAGCAGAAAGTGATCGACCTGATTAACGAACTCGGCTACGAATACATTGCGTAACGATGAAACCCAACGAAATTGCCGAGGCACTCGACTTCCTGCGTGAGTTGGCTGCCAACAACCATAAGCCGTGGATGGACGAAAACCGCGACCGCTACAAGCTGCACCGTGGCCGCTTCGAAAGGTGGGTGGAGCATTTGGCCGATCGCATCTCGGAGTTCGACCCCTCGGTGGCGGGCTTGAAAGCGAAGGAGTGTACCTACCGCATGAACCGCGATATCCGCTTCTCGGCCGACAAGTCGCCCTATAAAACCCACTTCTCGGCATTCATTGCACCGCGAGGCAAGAACTCGGGGCTGGCGGGGTATTATATCCACCTCGAACCCGTCGTGGAGGGTTCGTCGATGATCGGCCACTCGATCCTGGCGGCCGGGCAGGTCTGCATTCCGCCTGTGATTTTGCGCAGTATCCGCGAGGAGATTGTGGATAATGGCGATGAGATGCTCCGAAATATTGCGGCAGCCGAGGGCTTTGAAATCGACCGTGAAAACAGCCTGAAGCGTGTTCCGACGGGCTTCGAGAGCGGTACGCCCTACGATGAGTTGCTCAAGCTCAAAGACCACTGCCTCTCGCTTGACTTAACCGAGGAGGAGTTGGTCGCCCCCGATTTCGAGGAGCAGGTGCTGCGCCGTTTCCGTTCGGCCAAACCGTATCTTCAGCAGCTCAACCGAGCGATTGAATACGGCTACGAAGAGATGATGTAGGGGGAATCCGTCTAACAAGGCTATTATGGCATCTGCCTTGTCCGAAAAATGCTCATTTACTTCAGTAAACTGCGCTTTCTCGTCCTGCGAGCAGCTTCAAAATAGCTCTTGTTATACGAATTCCCGCAAAGTACAGCTCTTGTTACATGAAAGGCGTGGTTCATTGAACCACGCCTTTCTTAATTTTTAATTCTAAATTCTAAACCTCTCGCTATTCGTCCAATCGCTCTTTGAGAATCGATGTCAGCTCCTCTACCGAAGGGTCAATGGCAAGGATCGTTCCCGCTTTGTCGAGCAGGAATTTGCGCCCTGCAGCGTTACTGCAACCGTACTGCGACCAGAGGTGGATGCGATCGTCTAATTCCACCAACTGCGGCCACGGATAACCATCCTGTTCGATGGCACGTTTCAGGTCGCTCAAATCCTCCGACTCGCGGGCCACGCCGATTACCTTAAATCCGCGCTCTTTGTACTCTTCGTAGAGTGGAATTACGGCTATCGAACCGCGACGGCACGGACCACACCACGAAGCCCACAAATCGAGCAGTGTCAGCTCCGCACCCTCCATCAAGGTCGAAAGGCGGTGCATCGTTCCCTCCACGTCGGGTGCTTCAAAGTCGATGTACTGCTTGCCGACGGCCACGCGTAAGCCGGCTAATTGGCGACGGCAATAGGCGGATAGATAGTGGTCGGTCAGCGCATCGGCATAGCGTCGTTCATAGATTTCGAGAATCGCTCCATCGGGCAGACGATACTGCATCTGCTCGGCCAGCAGGGCATAACGAGCCAGGGTAGGCTTTTGATCGAGGATGGCAAGCAACGATGCCAGATACTCCGCCTCATACGCTTTTCGTTGATTGAACGCGGTCTCGGTGAGTTTCTCCTCGTCGGACATGGCGTTAAACTGTTCGACGAGGGCCTTGAATGCGTCGGAACGCTGGTCGGTGGTCTCGAGTTGAGCGATCAGCGCCGAGTAAGCCTCCGAGTTGTAAGCGTTGCAATCGTCTAGTGAATCGACCTTCTCATAATAGGCTTCGTTCAGGAGAGCGAGCTGCTCTTTGTAGCCCTGAAATTCGGCCGTGGCGCCCGTTCCCTCAATGCGATGCTCTTCTGCGTCGGGGTAGAGCGTCAGGCGCACCGTGTCGCCATCGGCAATGAAGTGAATCGGAAACCACGAGCCACGCGCCTTCTCCTCGGCAAAGCTGAGGGTGCAGTAGTCGGCTTCGTCGAGCGCAAGATCGTAGGCGAATTTCCCATCCCGAATCTTGATTTCGGCTACGGGGCGCGAACTTGCAGCCGCCTCTCCGTCGATGTGGGTATAAAGCTCCAAAACTTTTGATTCGGGACGATCGATGACCGTGCCTGTGATGTGGCATTGAACGGGCTTTGCTCCTTGCTCCGTGCAACTTACCAGGAGCGCCAGCACGCCCAAAAAGTAGAGAATTCTCATAGCGTGTTTATAGGTTTATCTCACACAAAGTTAATGAAAAAAACGCTGCAACCGAACTCGGTGCAGCGTTTTTTTGTGTATAAGGCGTTTATTGCTCGTTTACCTTTACTTCGATCAACTTTTCGCCTCCGGCCTCGACCGTAAAGTCGGCACCCTTTTCGCTTTCGTTGATATTGACTTTGATCCCCTTGCCATTGTCCGTATTGACCTTGGCATCCTTCGTTTCGATCTTGACAAGCGGTTTTTTCTCGCCGGCTTCGTCCGTGTCTTCGGGGATTGTCCAATCTCCGTTGAGATCGATCTCGCCATCCTCCTCGACCTGCTTGAGCAACTCCTCGATCGTGATGCGCTTACCATTCAACTCGATCTCCTCCTGCATGATCTCCTCCTTCTTCAGGTCGAAGCTGTCAATGGCGCGCGGTGCTACCTCATGCTTGATAGCGATGCCGGCACAGAGCATAATCGAGAGAATCCACAGAAATACACCCACCAGCAACACCTTGCCGTTCGAGCGGCGCGAGGCAATCAGACACATCAGGATATAGATCATCATCAGTGCCGGAATGAGTGGGATGAAGAGACCCAGGATGGGTACCGACATCGGAATATCGGCCGGCAGCAACTCATGACCACCTACGACAACGGCAAACAGGCCAATCAAAAGAGCGCAGGCAAAGAGCACGAGGAAGAAGACGATCAGTCCGGCAAACATCTTCAAGAGCAGCAGGGCAATCTTACCTGCCGTCGAAACCGTGTTGGCCATCACAGCCTTGGCTTTGGCATCGGGGTCGTTGGCGGCCGCCGACGAGGCGATTGTCTGCGCCGTAATGGGCTGGCCGTTCATCTCCAGCTTTTGGCGTGCTGTGCGTGCCACGGGGACGGCAAACCACATCACCAGGTAGCAGATAATAAAGACACCGAACAGATTGCCCATCAGCGGGCCCATCCACCCGAAGAGGGGAATGTGGCTGAAGCAGCTCATGATCAGCGGCAGGAACATCGCCACGCGAATCCAGGCCGGATCGACCTCGAAATATTTGGCGATACCCGAGCAGACACCACCCAGCTTGGCGTTCTCCATATCGCGGTAGAGACGGCGCGGATTGCGGTCGGTGGGGGAGTGCTTCGGCTGCGGAGCATCCTCCTCCTCGCCCAGGATATCCTCGGGCGTACCCATCTGGGCGATGATGTTCTTCACGAGCGGCAGCTCCACGACGCGCGTGTTGTCCTGTGTCGAGAGAATCAGCTCGGCGATGCGGGCCTCGATATCGGCCACGATCTCCGCCCCGTCGGGCGAATCCTTATAATTTGCTTTGAGGGCCTTGAGGTAGTTTTGCAACTCGTTGTAGGCCTCTATGTCCATCGAAAAGGCAATCCCCGAAAGGCTGCATTTCTTCACTTCGTTCATGGTAGAAAAGGGTGTTAAGGGTTACTTTTTGATAATCGAACCACCGCTGGAGGTCGAACGCGAGAAGTTCTTACACTCGCCATAGACGCGGATATCGCCGGCCGACGATGCGTTGCCGTTGAACTCCTCCAGGCAGCAGATGGCGATCTCGCCTGCCGATGAAGCATCCGCGTGGCAGCTCTGTACGGCAAAGTGCGCACCCAGAATATCGGCAGCCGACGAGGCGTTGAGCGTGGCACCGAGGGCTGCTCCCTTGACTGCGATTTCGGCGGCCGAGGAGGCGTTAAGGTAGCATTTTTGCGTCGTGAGCGTCATCTCGATCTCGGCCGATGAGCTGGCCACGGCGTGGCAGAAGTTACTCTTTATCTCGCCCTTGTACTCGCCGGCACTCGAGGCCTCGATCGTGCACTTCTCGGCTACGATATCGGCCGTCACCTCGCCCGAACTGGAGGCCTTGACCTCGACATTCTTCTTCACGATGCGCACCCCGGACTCAATCTCGGCGGCACTCGTGGCCTTCAGCGAACCCAGGCGGCCATCGGTCGGTACGGTAATCGTGACATGGGTGCTCTGAAGCGAGCGAACATCGTTGTCGATCGTAAGATGCAGCACGCTGTTCGATACGCCGGCCCTAACCCACTCGATGAGGTTGTCGTCGGCTGCGATCGTTACCATGCCTGCCGTTCCCTCGACGAGCTTTACCTTGATTCCGCGCGAGGCGTGAATCCCCTCGAAGGCCTCCACCGAGACCTCTTTCGATACGATGTTGCCGCTTCCCTTGATGCGGCGCGGAGCTGCCTCCGATGTGCTGGCGACGACCACCATCAGGGCGGCCATCAACCCAATGATATAACTCTTCATCATCTTATTCGTTGTTTTGTGCTTTACTGCGGATTCTCTCGATCTGCTTGACCATATCCTCCCATGCCTTGTCCCATTGGGCGAGGTACTCTTCGCCCTTGGCCGTCAGCTTATAGTATTTGCGCGGAGGGCCTTGCGGCGACTCCTCCCAGTGATAGGTCAAAAGACCGGCATTTTTTTGGCGCGTGAGGATGGGGTAGAGTGTTCCCTCGACCACGATCATCTCGGCGGCCTTCAATTCCGAAATAATTTTAGGAGCGTAATTGGCACCTCGAGCCAGAATGGCGAGGATGCAGTACTCCAAGATGCCTTTGCGCATTTGCACCTTTACATTCTCTTCTGTCATAGCTATTTGGTGTTAATGTTGATTTCACGAACGGGCTCTTCGGGGATGACGATCCACAAGATTACATAGATCCAGATCGAAAGACCGCCAAAGAGAATCAGCATGAAGGTAATGAGGCGAAGCAGAGTCGGGTCGATGCCGAAATACTCGGCAAGGCCCGAGCAAACACCCGCAATCGAACGGTTCACGCGCGGGCGATAGAGTTTTTTGTGCGTCTCCTGCTCCTTCGTCTCTTCGCCCGTGGGGTCGGCTTCGCGCGCAGCGCCAAACGTGTCGGGCGCACCGATCTGCTGCATGGCGGCCTCTACTTCGGTCAGCGTTACCACCTGCTGGGGCGAGTAGAGCTTCTCGCTCAGAATCTCGGCTACGCGACGTTCGATGTCGTCGAGCGTATCCTTGTCTCCCTCGGGGAGGCGATTCTCGATGCGTTTGAGGTAGAGCTTGAGCGCACGGTAAGCATCGTCGTCGAGGGTGAAGGCTACCGAGCCGATGTTTACATTTACAGTCTCTTTCATGGTCTAAAGTTTATTTGTTTGTATGGTTTTGTTCTAATTACAATGCAAATATATGACAAGTTTTGGTATTATGCAATACAAAGAACTCGATTTTTATGATTTTTTTCAACTTTTTTTGATACCTATATAAAAAAGCCTATCTTTGTCATAAACCATCTCAATTATGAAACGACTAATCTCTTTCTTGTTGCTTTTTGTGGCGCTGCAGGCTGTGGCGCAGGATGAGCGCCTCTACCTCACGGGTAGGGGATGGGACGACACCCAAACCTGGGACTTCTACTGCTCCGAGGGGCGCAGAAGTGGCTCGTGGCAGACGATCGAGGTACCTTCGCAGTGGGAGGTGCAGGGCTTTGGTGAATATAGCTATGGCCGCTGGTACAAGGAGGGTAAGCCCTTCCCGCCGCGAGAGGAGGGTACCTATCGCCGTCGCTTTGTGGTGCCCAAGGAGTGGCGCGGAGAGCAGGTGCGCATCGTCTTTGAGGGTGTGATGACCGATGCCGAGGTGAAGATCAACGGCCGCAAGGCAGGCGAGGTGCATCGTGGAGCTTTCTACGAATTCGACTACGATATTTCGCGCCTGGTACGCTACGGTGCAGAGAACGAGATCGAGGTGCATGTCTGGAAGGAGTCCTCGGATAAGAGTGTCAATGCCGCCGAGCGCAAGGCTGACTGGTGGATCTTTGGCGGTATCTTCCGCCCCGTCTATCTGGAGGTAAGACCCAAGACCCACATTGTCGATTACGCACTCGATCCGAAGATGGACGGTTCGCTGCGTGGTACGCTCTATACCACGCTCCTGCCTGCAGGTTCGATGCTCGAGCTGACGCTCGATGGCGAGAAGGTGTTGCGCTACGAGTTGCAGGCCGGAGCGGAGCATCCGATCGAGGCATCGTGGCTCGGCGTTGAGCCGTGGGGGCCCGAGTCGCCGAAGCTCTATACGCTGGGTCTTCGCCTGCTGGATGCAAAGGGTCGTTCGCTCCACTATAAGGAGGAGAAGATCGGTTTCCGCACGCTCGAAGTGCGCCCTGCCGACGGCCTGTACTTAAATGGAGTAAAACTTCAGCTCAAGGGTATTAACCGCCACTCTTTCTGGCCCGAAGGGGGTCGCACGACCAGCCCCGAAATCAGCCGCATGGATGGCGAGCTAATCAAGCAGATGAATATGAACGCCGTGCGCGTGCATTACGCTCCCGATCGCCATTTCCTCGATGTCTGCGACTCGTTAGGTCTGTTGGTGCTCAACGAACTTTGCGGTTGGCAGAACTGCTATTCGACCGAGGCGGGCAAGCCGCTGGTCGAGGCCTTTATGCGCCGCGATCGTAACCGTCCGTCGGTAATCATCTGGAGCAACGGTAACGAGGGCGGTTGGAATACCGAGCTGGATCACTACTTTGCCGATCTCGATCCGCAGGGTCGTCCCCTGGTGCACCCCTGGGCCGATTTCGGTGTGATAGACACCCACCACTATCCTGCCTATCAGACGGGTATTGCCCGCTTTACGAATGGCCAAAAGCTCTTCATGCCGACCGAGTTTATGCACGGCATGTATGACCAGGGCCATGGCGCAGGCTTGGAGGATTTCTGGACGAAATACACCTCGTCGCCCCTTTTCGTGGGTGGCTTTATGTGGGACTTCTCGGATAATGCCGTGGTTCGCTCGGATCGCAACGGGGCACTCGACAGCGATGCCTCGAATGGCGCGGACGGTATCCTTGGCCCGCACCGCGAGAAGGAGGCAAGCTACTACACCGTGCGCGATGTGTGGGCACCGATCCAGTTTGAGAATATCCGCATCACCTCGTCGTTCGATGGTCGCATCCTGACCCGCAACGACTACCTCTATACCAACCTCTCGGCCTGCAAGGGTCAGTATCGCCTCTTGCGTGTCGATGAGCAGGGTACGAAGTCGATCGGAGAGGGCGCGCTTCGCCTGCCTGCCCTCGATCCGCGTTGCTCGGGCTTCTCGACGATGGTCGTGCCGAAGAATTTCACCGAGGCCGATATCCTGGAGATCACGCTCTATCACCCCTCGGGCGAGACGATGGTAACCCGTACCTGGCCGATTCATCGTGCGGCGAACTATGTGCCGAAAATGGCCAACTCGCAGGGCGCATCGGCATCGCTCGTAACCGCAGGGAATGAGGTGGAGATGGCTGCTGCCGGGGTGCGTGTGAAGTTCGATACGACGACCGGCCGCATCAGCTCCGTCGAGCGTCCTTCGGGTAAAGTTTCGCTGACCGACGGCCCGATTCCGATCGGCATGAATTGCCGCCTGGATCGCGTGGAGAGCCGCATGGAGGGGGAGCTGGCTGTGGTTACGGCCTACTACCTCGGAGCGCTCGACTCGGTGCGATGGGAGATGAATCCGGAGGGCCTTGTGAAGATGCACGCCGTGATGCTCAACCGCGCCAATGGCGGTAAGGGATTCGACGATGCCGTGGTTGTTCAAAATGTAATCAACTTCGGTTTCTCGTTCCGCTACCCCGAGGAGCAGGTGAAGGGTGTGAAATGGTTTGGCCGCGGCCCGCAGCGCGTGTGGAAGAACCGCATCCGTGGTACGCAGTATGGCGTATGGCAGAAGGATTACAACGATGCCCTCACGGGTGCCGCGTTCGATCGCCTCGTCTATCCCGAGTTCAAGGGCTACCATGCCGATATGCGTTGGATGACCCTCCAGACCAAGGAGGGAGACTTTACCGTACACTCGGCCTCGGACGGTCTCTTCATGCGCCTCTACCACCCCGAGCAGCCGGCCGATAACAAAAGCGGTATCATTGCCTATCCCGACTTCCCGGAGGGCGATCTGTCGTTCCTGTACGAGATTCCTGCCATGCGCTGCTTCAAACCCCTCAGCGAGCACGGCCCTTCGGGTCAGGCCGGCCATGTCCGCATCAAGAAGGGCGACGAGGGTATCCACATGGAGTTGGTGTTTGACTTTAGATAAGGCGCTTTAGCGTGCCATAATGAGTAGGGGGCGATTTTATTCGTCCCCTTTTTTTGTCATTTCGTCGGTTTCGTGGTGCGGAAAGTTGCTTTTCTTAAAAGAAAAGCCGATATTTGCGCGCTATCGTTTATGGACGAAGAGAAAAACAAGTAAATTGTTAGATAATATGACACGAAAACGACAAATCAGAACACTGCTTGTCAGTTGCTTTTCGTTGCTGGCTACAGCCCTCATGGCTCAAGGCGGCGCGAAGGTGACCGTAAGCGGTGTGGTAACGTCGGCCGAAGACAACGAACCGCTGATCGGTGTGGCCGTCGTTACGGAGGCGATGACGGGTGTGACCACCTCGATCGACGGATCGTACTCGATCCAGGCCGAGGCGGGCACGAAGCTCATCTTCCAGTACATCGGCTTTCAGCAGGCCGAATGGGTAGTGCCCGCCGGACAGGCTGCGGTCACCTACGACCTTCAGATGCAGAGCGAATCGCAGCAGGTCGATGAGGTGGTGGTGATTGCCTACGGTGTGCGCAAGAAGGGTACGGTGGCCGGTTCGGTCTCGACCGTGAAGGCCGAGAAGATCGAGAACACCCCGACGGCGGCCTTCGACCAGGCGCTGCAGGGTCAGGTGCCGGGTCTGACGGTGCTTTCGAATACGGGTGAGCCGAGTGCCGCCGCCGTGATGACGATTCGCGGTACGAACTCGATCAACTCGGGCACGGCACCGCTCTACATCTTGGACGGTGCTCCCATTTCGAGCAGCGACTTCAACACCATTAACCCCGCCGATATCGAGTCGCTGTCGGTTCTGAAGGATGCCTCCTCGACCTCGATCTACGGTGCGCGTGCAGCCAATGGCGTGATTGTGATCACGACCAAGCGCGGTCGCATGGCCGATCGCCCGACGATCGAGTACCGTATGCAGATGGGTATCTCGCAGATCGCCAACGGCAAGTGGGATTTGATGAACACGGCCGAGCGTATCCAGTACGAGAAGGAGATCGGCATGACGGCAGGGCAGAACTACAATCACCTGCAGACGATCGACGTGAATTGGATGGAGGAGGTCTTCGATTCGGCCGCCATGTTGCAGAGCCATGAGTTCTCGGTGTCGGGTGCCGACGAGAAGACCCACTACTACCTTTCGGGCGGTTACTACAACCAGGAGGGTACGGCCGTAGGCTCATTGTTCGAGCGCTACTCGTTCCGTGCCAACTTCGAGCGCCAGGCCGCCAAGTGGCTCAAGGTGGGCTCGAACACGATGCTCAACTACCAGCTTATTCAGCAGGCTGACGAGGGTAGCTATACGCTCGTAACGCCCATTTCGGCTGCCCGCTTCATGTTGCCCTACAACGATCCTTACCGCCCGGACGGCTCGCTTGCCTCGGTCTCGGACGGCTCGTGGAAGGGTATGGGTCAGAACCCCCTGGAGTGGCTGGAGAATAACCCCGTAAATTATAAGAAATATAAGCTCATCTCGACCCTCTTTGCCGAGGCAACGCCGATCGAGGGGCTTACGCTCCGTTCGCAGCTGAGCATCGACTACGGCCACACGACGGGCTTCGGTAAGTCCTATCCGAGCTATGCCCCCAACCTGGGCGAGGGCTCGGCTTCGCGCTCTTCGACCGACAGCCACACGCTGACGATCACCAATACGGCCAACTACCGCTTCATGAAGGGCGATAAGCACTCGTTCAACTTCATGGTGGGTCAGGAGGGTATCGACTACCACTACGAGGCCTTCAGCCTGATGACCAAGGGACAGAACAACGACAAGCTGACAAACATTTCGTCGGGTACGCGTGCCACCTCGTGGAGCGATACGACCGATTCGGATTACGGCTTCCTCTCGTTCTTCGGTCGTGCCGAGTATAACTACGACAACCGCTACTTCGTCGAGGCTGCTGCCCGTGCCGATGCTTCGTCGCGTTTCGGTAAGTCGCGCCGTTGGGCCGGTTTCTGGTCGGTGGGCTTTATGTGGAATCTGCGCAACGAGAAGTTCATGGAATCCACTTCGCGCTGGCTGACCAATGCGCAGTTGCAGTTCTCGACCGGTACGTCGGGTAACTCGTCGATTCCGAACTACGAGCACCTGGCACTCATTGTCGGCGGCTTGGACTACGCAGGCGATGCAGGTATTACGTTGGCACAGCCCGGCAACCCCAATTTGGGTTGGGAGAAGCCCTGGACGACCAATTTGGCTCTGCATGCCGGCTTCTGGAATCGTCTGAATGTCGATGCCGAGTTCTACTACAAACAGACCTCCGATATGTTGATGGAGGTGCCGCAGCCCACTTCGGATAAGGGCTACGGCTACTATTGGGATAATGTGGGCGAGATGATTAACGTGGGTGCCGAAATTTCGCTCTCGGCCTCGCTCATTGCGACCAAGAAATTCCTCTGGATGGTCAATGCCAACGTGTCGTACAACCACAACGAGATCACGGAGCTCTACAACGGTGTGCAGGAGTATGAGCGTTCGAATACGAATACGAAACTCGTGGTCGGTCATCCGCTCGGCGAGTTCTACATCAACCGCTATGCGGGTGTGAACCCTGCCAATGGCGATGCCCTGTGGTACACGAAGGAGGGTGAGATTACCAACGAGCTGAAGGATAGCGATAAGGTGCTGGTGGATAAGAGCTACATGGCTCCCTGGCAGGGTGGTTTCGGTACGACCCTCTCGTGGAACGGCCTCTCGCTCACGGCGCAGTTCAGCTGGGTCGCCGATCGCTGGATGCTCAACAACGACCGCTACTTCGACGAGTCGAACGGCCGCTTCTCGACCTACAACCAGTCGAAGCGTCTGTTGAATCGTTGGAAGCAGCCGGGCGATGTGACCGACATCCCGCGCCACGGTGTCTATACCGAGTTCGACAGCCGCCTCTTGGAGGATGCCTCGTTCCTCAGATTGAAGAACGTGATGCTGAGCTACTCGGTGCCCGAGAAGTGGATCCGCAAGACGCGTGTATTCAATGGCGCCCGTATCTATGTGCAGGGTCAGAACCTGCTGACCTTCACGAAGTTCTCGGGTCTTGATCCCGAGGGTACGACGAATATTTATGCGGCGCAATATCCCATGTCGCGCCAGTTCACCGTCGGCCTCGACCTTAAATTCTAAGCGCTATGAAGACTATGTTACGAAATACGAAACTCTATGCACTGATGGTGGCTGCGCTCTTGAGCCTCACCGCGTGCTTGGATAAGGTTCCCGAGTCGGCCATCCCCGAGCAGGATGCGCTGAAGAGCTACCAGGAGGCCGAGCAATTCCTCACGGGCATCTATGCCGAGATGATGAGTGGTGCGCTCTGGAGCGGCTACCTGACGCTTGTGCCCGAGATTCAGGCCGACCTGGTTTATGCCGTGGACGGCTACTCGAATGCCTATGGTAATATCTGGCAGTGGGATATCCGCCCCACGAATGCCGAGATCGAGGCGATCTACGGGTCGCTCTACTCGATCATCGCCAAGTGTAATTTCTTCCTGGAGCGCATTGATGCCATTGTGGCCGATCAGACGCTCGATGAGAATATCACGGTGCTGAACTACTACACGGGTGAGGTCTATGCCCTCCGTGCCCTTTGCTATGCGGAGCTCATCAAGTGCTTCTGCAAGAGCTACGATGCAGCCACGGCCCAGAATGAGCTGGGTGTGGTAATCCGCACGAAGTATAGCGAACCCGAGCCGTCGAATCGTTCGTCGCTTGAGGCTTCGTATCGTTTTGTGTTGGAGGATCTGACGAAGGCCGAGGAGCTGCTCGATGCCGAGAACGACTACTACGGTGCCTTCTACATGACCAACGCGTCGGTGTGCGCCCTGCGTGCCCGCGTAGCGCTCTTTATGCAGGATTGGGAGACGGCCATCGAGTACTCCTCGAAGGTAATCGACCATCCGCAGAAGACCTTCCGACTGGCCAGTGCCACGCAGCAGTACACCTCGACGATGTCCTACTTCGATTACATGTGGAACTACGACCAGGCCTTTGAGATTATTCACCAGGTGGGCTTTACCCCCACCTCGTATGGTGGTGCGCTGGGATCGGTCTTCCTGAACGTGACGACCGACTACACCTACTACTACCCGGACTATGTGCCGGCGCAGTGGGTGCTCGATCTCTACACCTCGGGCGATTTGCGCTATGCTACCTATTTCCGCAACGTGACGACGGGTTACGATCACGCCCTGACCTGGCCCGTGCTGATCAAGTATTTCGGAAATCAGGATTTCATTTCGCAATACAACATCTACCAGGTCTCGATGCCGAAGTTGTTCCGCCTGGCCGAGCAGTACCTGATTCGTGCCGAGGCCTATTGCCGTCTTTCGGTACCCAACTATACGGCAGCGGCCAAGGACCTCGCCACGCTGCGCAGTGCCCGCATGGCTTCGGGCAGCACGGTGAGCCTGACGGCCGACAACTACCTCGAGACGATCGCCAACGAGCGTGTGCGTGAGCTCTACATGGAGGGCTTCCGCCTGTGGGATTTGAAGCGTTGGGGTAAGCTCTACCGCAATGGCGAGGGCTTCCAACGCGAGAAGCAGACTTCGTCGCTTGCCGAGGGTAGCACGCTGCGCGTGACGATGGATAATCCGCTCTTCGTGTGGCCCATTCCGCAGCATGAGCTGGAGTCGCCCGGCTCGAATGTCGAACCCAACGAAAGCAACAAATAACGATCTATATGGCTATGAAAAGATATATCTTATCGATTTGGGCACTGCTTGCCGTGGGTGCGGTGATGACCGCCTGCGACGAGGAGTATACCACCTATGAGGGGCCCGAATATGTGATGTTTGCCGACACCCTGTCGCAACACATGGTGACCATCGATGCCGACTACTTCGCCGTTCCCTTCTCGGCTACCGTGGCGTGCGATTACGACCGCACGTTCGGTGTCGAGATCATCGACGAGGGTAGTAACGCCATCGAGGGGTTGCACTACCGCCTCGAGTCGCACACGATTACGATTCCGGCCGGCGAGCTGGCTGCCGAGGTGCGCGTGAAGGGTAACTATGAGAACATCGAGGCAACCGATTCGCTCGGTTTCCGCCTGCGTCTGGTGATGCCCGAGCAGCTGAAGTGGGATCTGTATGAGGGCTACGACGAAACGAAGGTCGTGATGTATAAGGCCTGCCCGTATGATGTGAACACCTTCTCGGGTTGGTGCATCGTGACCTCGATGCTCCTGCGCGACTATCCGGGCGAGAATCCCTCGTACCAGCGTCTGATCAAGACCGAGGTACATCCTACGGAGGCCAATACGGTCATCCTGCGCAGTGCCTTCTACGACGGATACGATGTGAAGATTAAGTTCAACGCTGCAGATCCCGCCAACCCGCTGGTTACGATGGATGAGGATCAGGTTTTGAGCGACGAGGCTTCGGTCTTGGGCTGGATCCTGGGAGATAACCACATCCTCTGCCGCGACAGCTACCTCTATCCCTCCTATTTCAACAGCTGCCAGGCTTTCGTGGAGCTTTGGATGGAGGTCTATGTCGAGAACCTCGGCGAACCGATTGGTACGATCGGCCACTTCTACAACATCCTGGAGTGGGTTAGTGACGAGGAGGCCGAGCGCCTGCAACGCGAGGAGGGTATGTAATCCGATTGAGAATAAAGAAAAAGAGATAAAGCTATGAAACAACAGATTTTTCGTTGGATGGTGAGCCTCGTAGCAGTGACATCGCTGCTCACGGCCTGCTCGGAGGATCCGGAGCCTGTCGTGCCCCGCTTCCCGGAGGTGGTCGAGGCAACCCTTTCGGCAGGCGAAAGCTACACACTGCATATCGAGCCCAATACGGCTTGGCGTGTAGCCATCTCGTCGGATGCTGCCACCTACTTCTACCTGCTTGATGAGGGGTCGAAGGTCTACACGATGCGCGGTGCAGCCGGTTCGTATGATCTTCAGATTGGCGTTTCGTCGATCGAGGAGTTCGATACGGAGCGTAGCTGCGAGGTGTTGCTCACGATGGGGGAGGGCGCTGCGGAGGAGACCCGCACGATTGCCCGCCTAAAGCGTGGCAAGATCAGCCGCGACCTGCAAATTTTTGCCGCCCGAGCCTTCGATGAGGAGACTTCGGACTTCGTACAGGACGAGGCGGGTAACTACCTCTATGGCGAGAGCCCGATTGCATCGCTCGAGCTGGTTAAGAACCTCAATGACCTCTACCTGCACCGCATCGCCATCGAGGCCAACCACGCCTGGGCTTTCGCCGGTGAGCTGCCCGCCTGGTTTACGCCGTCGGTATCGTCGGGCACGGAGGGTCGCACGGAGCTGCAGTTGCGCACGGATAAAAATCGTTACCCCTTCGAGGCTTCGGTGGCCAAGATCGGTTTCAACGATATGACCGTGCAGCACGCTCCCACGCTGACCGAGGCTACGCTCTCGATCTCGATTCCGGGTTGTGCCGATTATGTCAATCTGCAGCTCGGCTCGGTGCTCAACTTCAATGTGGAGGGCCTTTATAATAACGAGGGCTCGTATGTCGATTCGGGCGCAATCGGCTGGCTCAATGCCCCGATGGGTGCCGTGGTTTATAAGGCGGTGAAGGAGAATGGTTACTACTACACCGACTCGGAGCGCACCGCCTGGATCTCGCTCTCGGAGGAGGCAGATGCTGATGCTTCGATGAGCGAGGGCGTTTGGTCGCGTAAGCTTGTCGTGAAGTGTTCGGCCAACGAAGGCGCTCGCCGTGAGGGTTTGTTGGTGGTTGTTCCGCAGTCGAAGGTTGCTTCGATCACCGATCCCGATATGGACCTCTTCAACAGCGAGGGTACGGCCCTGAAGGAGGAGTTTGCCACCTATTCGGCAACCATCGAGCAGGATGCCTACATCTCGCCCGAGGAGATCGATCCGATCGAGATTGTCGAGCTGGAGGCCCTGCAGGCTTATGGTGGTGACTTTGCCGCCCTGGAGGAGGATAGCTGGGTATGGGGTAGCTTCGATGTGAAGCATGCCTATAAGATGACCTACGCTTCGAACGATTCGTCGAATGGTGGCGATCTGAAGATCAACGTACCTTATGCGAGTGTCGAGATCATCGGCTTTGACGGTACGACCATTCTGCAGACGAACGGCTACGATGGTTCGGTGCTCGATGGCTCGGATCGCAGCTGGGTAACCGTGGAGCAGAGCCCCTATGGCGTGGAGGATTGTCGCCGTGTAACGAGCCGTCTTGGCGATGAGTTCCCGAACACCTGCCCGGGCGATATGGGCGAGAATGAGGCCTTCCTGCTCTTCAAGGATGCCAATGGCAACAACGTGGCGCTGATCTACTTCGTGCTCGATCCGTCGTTCAAGCCCGGTGGTGGTGCTACGGATGTGAATGTGTCGCTCGTCAATGCCGTCCTGGCTGCCGAGCATGGCGCTTCGCTCGCGACGATTGTCCCCGGCGATGAGGATTACAGCGCCGAGGACGAGGCGATGGGCGTTAAGCAGTATCGCCTGACCTACTCGAACAAGTCGGCCAACGATGTCGTGCTGCTCAATGTGCCCGACTACCAGCTGCTTATCTCGCAGAACGATTGGCTGACGGCTGTGGAGAATGGCGACGGTACGATCCGCGTGGTGATGGATACGCAGGAGGGTGTCGGTATCATCAACCTCTACGATGCTTCGTGGCAGGTGATCGTCAAGATTGTCTGCGTGATGGATCCCGAGGCCGGTGAGGTCGATCTCTACGACCCGAATGGTGCCGTGACCTTTGTCGATCGCGCTGCAGCCAATGAGCTGGGTGCTACGCTCTACGCCATCCAGGCCGGTGACGATAGCTACGACGGCGATATGGGTTACCGTGGTGTGCCACAGTATCGCCTCACGCTGAAGAAGGCGGGTACGGTGGTCCTCAAGGTGCCGACCTACTACATTGCATGGCCCTATCAGAGCTGGGTGGGTTGTACGCCCGACTGGCCAGAGACGGGTGCCACGGAGGCGACCGTAACCCTGAAATCGACCGGTTCGGGTAAGCAGAAGAGCAACCTGACCCTCTATGTCGATATGAGTGAGGGCACGATTGCCGCACAGATCGAGTGTATCCTGCTCAATGAATAACGATGCGAATGATGAATAACGCTATGAAACAGTTCAAATATATCTATGCTATGGCCGTGATCCTGACCTCGCTCTTTGTGGTGGGGTGCTCGGAGGATGACGGAGTCGATAACCGCGACCACGACTACGGCTATGTGCAGTTCAAGCTCTACAACGAGGCCTCGGCCGAGCTGCTTTCGCGCGGTGTGCAGACACCGCTCGAGCAGCTGAGCGAGGCGAAGAAAGTCAAGGTGGCCATGCTCTACGAGGGTACGACCATTTCGCAGACGCTCAACCTGCTGCCTATCAGCGAGGAGGCTTCGGTTTATGGCCTCCGCACCGATAAGCTGAAACTTTTGACGGGTAAGTACGAGGTGCTCACCTTTACGCTCTACAACGTCGACGAGGAGGAGATCTACAGTGGTGCTCCGCACGCGGATCGCAACCTGGAGGTGGTGATGGGCGGCCTTTCGATGTACGATCTGCAGGTGGCTGTTACGCCGCGCGGTATGGCATCGTTTACCCTGACGAAGGATCTCTCGGCCCTTTCGCGTGCTGCCGAACGCGAGTATACGTTCGACGAAATTGCCTACGCTACGCTGACCGTCGAGCACCTGGCCTCGCAGACCAAGAGCCGTTTGGAGAAGCTTCCTGCCGAGTTCTCGATTCACTTCGACGAGACGGACGATGTGGAGGATGGCTACCAAACCTCGTCGCTCAAATGCGATTCGCTCGTGTGGCTCATGGCCGGCGACTACCGCCTGTTGGGCTATGAACTCTTCGATGAGAAGAAGATTCTGCTCGAGAGCGAGAGTGCTCCTGCGGCCACCCGCTTTACGATCAATACGAATCGTAAGACGGAGATTTCGGTGCCCGTGAAGTTGCATGCCGCCGATGCCTACCTCAAGGATTGCTATGCCTTGTATGAGATTTGGCAGAGCCTGAACGGCCCGAGCTGGTCGTACTACGGCGAGGAGTTCGCTACGGGTGCGAATTGGGATTTCAATAAGGATCCCGATCTGTGGTGCGCTCAGCCCGGTGTGCAGGTGCATGCCAACGGCCGTGTAGCTCGCGTGGATTTGAGCAACTTCGGTGTCAGTGGCCACCTCTCGCCTGCGATTGGTCAGCTCACGGAGCTGGTGGAGCTCTACCTCGGTACGCACAACGATACGAACCTTTTGACCTACGACCCCTCGCTCTCGCGCGATAAGTCGCTCGCCGAGCGTCAGGCCAACCGCCTGGAGTATCATAAGCAGTACCTGCAGCTGATTCACCCCGCCACGCCCTTCTCGGAGCCGATGGCCCGTGCCTTGGCCGAGCATAACATTACGCTCCCCAACACGGCCTATTACGAGAAGTACACCGAGCGTGAGCTGATCGATGAGAAGGGTGCAGCCCGCCGTTTGGTGTTGCATGACACGCAGCATGGTACGATCTGCAACGGCATCAAGTCGCTCCCCGAGGAGATCGGCAACCTGAAGAAGCTCTCGACCCTCTTTATCGCTAACAGCGAGATTGAGGCACTTCCCGAGGCGTTGAAGGAGCTGACCTCGTGTACCGACCTGGAGATCTACAACTGCCCCCGCATGACTAAGTTCCCGACCGTAGTGGGCGAGATGCCGGAGCTGATTTCGGTCAATCTCTCGAACAACCTGCAGTGGTCGGCCGAGGAGGTACTGAAGGGCTTCAATGCCCTGGCCGAGGGTCCTTCGAAGGAGAAGATACAGATCCTCTACATGCGCGAGAATAACTTGGAGGAGATTCCCCTCTCGATTCGCAACATGAAGAAGATCGGTCTGTTGGATTTTGCCTACAACAAGATTAAGACGACCCCTGCCTGGGGTAAGGATATCGCCCCGTTGCAGCTCTACCTCGATAATAACCAGCTTGAGTCGCTGCCCGTGGACGAGGAGGGTTACTTCTGCGGTTATGACGATGTGGAGACCTTCTCGGTGCGTTTTAACAAGTTGAAGAAGTTCCCCAACATCTTCTCGGCCGATTGCAACTTCACGATGAAGTCGGTTGATTTCTCGGGCAACGATATTACGGGCTTTGAGGGCGAGGAGGATGGTTCGTACCGCGGTTTGAAGGTCGAGACCCTCTCCATGTCGCAGAACTACAACCTCAAGAAGTATCCCGCTGCGCTTTGGAAGGCCGGTTCGACCGTGGCCTACATCGTACTGCGCGCCTGTGGTCTGGAGGAGTTCCCCGAGGGCTCGTTCCAAGGTAAGCAGGTGATTAACCTCGTGTCGCTCGACCTTTCGTACAATAAGCTGACCGACCTGCCGTGGGAGATGCACGCCGGAAACGTGCCCTACCTCTATGGTGTGGACCTCTCGTTCAACTCGTTCAGCCGCTTCCCCTACGAGCCGCTCGATGCCGATGGCCTGACCGTACTCTCAGTGCGCTCGCAGCGCGATAGCGAGGGCCGTCGTTGCCTGCGTGAGTGGCCGACGGGTATCTATCAGCATGTGGGTCTGCGTGGCCTCTATCTCGGCTCGAACGACCTGCGCGAGGTGAACGATACGATTTCGACCCTCTGCTACTACCTCGACATCAGCGATAACCCGAACATCGTCTTCGATGCCTCGGATATCTGCTACGCATGGCAGGTGGGTGCCTATATTCTCTATTACGACAAAACGCAGAACATCAAGAATTGCGATCTGATGCTCCAATAAACCGTGATGAAGTATGAAATGGAATAGATTAATATGGATGATGATGCTCGCGGCAGCCTGGGTAGGTTGCTCGAGTGGTGATGATACGATCGGCTTCGATACGGACCGTGATCAGATTCATGTAACCGAGGTTGGTGGCACGGAGACGATTCAGGTGGTTGCCGATGGCGCTTGGACCGCTTCGACCGATGAGCCTTGGGTGACCATTTCGCCCGCCAACGGTCGCGGTACGACCCTTTGTAAGTTTGTGATCGACTCGGCCCGCACGGCCTCGCCGCGCCAGGCTACGGTGCGCATCCGTAGCAACGAGGGCACGGAGGATCGCAAGGTGGTGATCGACCAGGATGGCTATCCCTACCTGATTGAGGTGGATCGCGAGGAGGTCGAGGTGGCCAACTATGCCAAGAGCGATGTGCGTTACTTCGATGTTCGGGTGCGCTCGAATATCGATTTTAAGGTCAATATCCCCGATGAGGCGGGTTGGATCAAGCACGAGAACTACCAACTGAACCTTACCAACGGCCTGCGCCCGCGCGAGGTGAAGATTCGTTTCCGTTGGGAGATTAATACCCGTCCCGAGGAGCGCCTGGCTGCTATCAGCTTCCAGCCCAAGAGCGATGTCTCGCTGAGCCGTCAGGAGGGGCTGAACGTGAAGCAGACGGCTGCCGAGCCGATCGAGGAGGGTACGCGCGCCGGTGACTCGGTGGCGCTGCTCAGCATTGCCCGCACGCTCGATATGATGGAGAAGCAGTGGGAGAATGGCGATCCGATGAACCTATGGAGTGGTGTGACGCTCTGGGAGGAGGGTATGGCAGGTTGCACGCCCGAGAAGGTGGGCCGTGTGAAGTATGCCGAGTTCTTCCTCTTCTTCACCAAGGAGGCGATCCCCTTCGAAGTGCGCTATCTGACGGCTGCCGAGGAGCTTTACATCTTCTCGAATGCCAACACGTTCCTCTACAGCCTCTCGACAGGCGAGTACCTCTCCGAGCTGACGCAGCTCAAGCGCCTGACGGTGGGAGCATACGGCCTCACGGAGCTGCATCCTTCGTTTAAGAACCTGAAGAACCTGGAGTATTTGAACCTCGGTTCGAACAACTTTCAGCGTATTCCCGATATGCTGAACAAGGAGAATTTCCCGAAGCTCAAGACGTTGATTATGAATGCCAATCAGCGCTCTACGGTGTATGATCTGAGCAACACGTCGCGTACCGACCTGGGTGGTCTGATCGACGAAACGGAGTTCCCGGCCGATCTGATCAAGTGGGGGCTCGATACGCTGGTCTTGTCGGTGAACTACCTGCAGGGCGAGCTGCCGACCTTCGAGGATGACGATGAGATCCCCTGCTATACGCAGGCTGAGATCGATGCCGTCGATTCGCTGCCGCAGTTCCTGGTCGATAACCGCATCAAGAAGGTGATGCCCACGACGAAGCTCTTTGCCATCAACCTGAACCGCCTGCATGGTAAGCTGCCCGATTGGCTGTTGTACCACCCGGCACTCGACAGGTGGTATCCCTACAGCCTCGTCTTCCCGCAGGAGGGGCGCGACCGCAACGGCGTAGCGGGTGGCTTTGAGAACGAGCCGGTGAACATGAACTACTATTATGACCTCTACACGACCAAGACCAAGCCGACAGGCGAGTTGGAGTAGTGAAAAACGAATGCGTATGAAAAAGACTTATATTTATATGATGCTGCTGGGTGCAGCGCTCTGGATGGGCAGTTGCACCAAAGAGGAGCCCGTGATGCCCAACGAGGAGCCGAAGGAGGAGATGCAGAAGCCCTATGTCGAGGGCGAGCTGATCGTGAAGTTCTCGGCCGAGGCTGCCGCGATTGTCGAGCAGCAGGAGGCTACGCGCGCAGGTGTTGTGACGCGCAGTGGTGTCGGCTCGGTGGATGAGGTGCTTGACCTGATCGGCAGCTACGAGTTGGAGCGTGTCTTCCCGCGTGTGGCTACCGCCGAGGAGCAGACGCGTGAGGCGGAGCTCGACCGCTGGTATGTGGTGCGTTTCTCGGACGAGTATACGACCGAGGAGGTGGCTGCCCGCCTCGAGAAGCTGGGCGAGGTGCAGCGTGTGAATCTCAACCACACGATTAAGCGCGCCTATACGGGTAAGGCTACGCCGCTGAGCCGCGAGAAGCTCGACCGCATGATGCAGCAGAGTCGCGCGACGACGATGAACGATCCCCTTGCTCCGATGCAGTGGAATATGATAAACGACGGTACGATGTTTACCTCGGGCGAGATTGTGAAGTCGGTCAAGGATGCCGATGTGCAGGTCGAGAAGGCTTGGTCGCGCACGATGGGTAACGAGACGGTGATTGTGGCCGTGTTGGACGAGGGTGTCGATTTTACCCACCCCGATCTGGCTGCCAACATGTGGGTAAACCGCGACGAGATTGCCGGCTCGAAGGTCGATAACGACAACAACGGCTACGCAGGGGATGTCCACGGCTACAACTTTATCAAGGATGTAGGCACGATCACGACCAACGATATCTACGATTCGGGCCACGGTTCGCATGTGGCCGGTGTGATTTCGGCCGTGAATAACAATGGCGAAGGTGTTTCGTCGATTGCAGGTGGCAATGGCTCGCAGGGCGGTGTACGCATCATGTCGTGCCAGGTATTCTCGGGCAATCTTTCCGGTACTTCGTTGCAGGTGGTGCGTGCCATTAAGTACGCTGCCGATAACGGAGCTGTGGTGTTACAGTGCAGCTGGGGCTTTATCTCGGGCTCGGCCAATATCTACGATTGGGGTTCGCAAGGCCCTCGCACGCAGGAGGAGTTTGAGGCCTATGCGCCGCTCGAGAAGGCCGCTTTGGACTACTTCGTGCGCTATGCAGGTTCGCCCAACGGCCCGATTGATGGCGGTATTGCCGTCTTTGCGGCGGGTAACGAGTCGGCCGACATGGCCGGTTATCCGGGCGCTTCGGACGACTATGTATCGGTAGCGGGTACGGCTGCCGACTTTACGGGTGCCGTCTATACGAACTACGGCTTTGGTACCTCGATCTCCGCCCCGGGGGGTGACCAGGACTACTACTACGACTATGTGGACGAAAACCACAACTACGGCGAGGTGGGCTGCATCCTCTCGACCCTTCCGATGTCGAAGAGCGAGACGGGTTACGGCTATATGGAGGGTACTTCGATGGCCTGCCCCCATGTTTCGGGTGTCTTGGCGCTCGGTATCTCGTATGCTGCCGACCAGCGTCGCCACTTCAAGGCCGAGGAGCTGCAAAAGCTGCTTATCGAGTCCGCTACGCCGATCGATAGTTACCAGACCGGCACGAAGCTTTACATGCGTTATACGGCCGATTTAGGCCCGATTCAGCCCATGCAGCTCAACCTTTCGGCCCTGCGTGGCGGTATGGGTTCGGGTCAGGTGAATGCCGAGGCCTTCCTCGCAGCGATCGACGGGGGTGGTGTGGAGCTGAAGTTCCCCAACATCTACCTCGGAACGGGTGCTGTTTCGGTGGTTTCGCCTGCCCTCTATTTTGTCGATGGCGAGCAGTTGAGCTACACGCTCTCGATCCAAAATCCGCAGGTGGCCTCCTTCCGTGAAATGGCGGGTCTTTACTACCTGCAGGGACTTGCCGAGGGTCAGACGCAGGCCACTGTGACCGCTTCGAACGGGCAGTCGCAGCACTTCATGATCACCGTGCGCCGTGGCGCAGGTGGTAATGGCTGGTTGTAAAAGAGTAGGTTGATGCAGATGAACGGAGTTTATCGTATAATCGCTTGTGCGGTGGCCGTGCTCTTCGCATTACCCGCCTCGGCGCAGTTGCAGATGATTGATCAGGCCAAGATCGACAGCATCCGCAACCCGCGCACGGTGGCGAATATGCCGATGCGCTTCGAGGAGGGTACAACCCTCGACATGGGGCAGATGAGCGAGGATGCCGAGCCCTGGACTCGCGAGCTGAAGTGGAAGAACCACGGCACTTCGCCTTTGGTCGTAACCAAGGTGGTAACCACTTGTGGTTGCCTGAAGGTCGATTATGACCGTTGGCCCGTGTCGGCTGATTCGGTGGCTACGTTCAGCCTGGAGTATCGTCCGAAGGGACACCCGGGTACAGTCTACCAGCGTGCTATGATCTATACGAACGCCTCGGAGTCGAGCCCCACGGCCATTCTGGTTGTGAAGGGCGATGTGTTGCCCGTGATGAACCCTGTGGAGGATTATCCCCAAACGTGCGGTGCCTTGCGCCTGCGCACGAAGTCGGTAAGCTTCCAGCGTTCGGGTCGTCAGCAGATTGCTGTTGCCTGCTACAATGGTGGGCGAGAGCCGATGCGCCTTTCGACCGACACGTTGCTCACCTCGCCCGCACTGCGCCTGGAGAGTGAGCCGCGCGAGTTGCAGCCGATGGAGGAGGGCGAACTCATCATTACGTTCGACCCCTCGAAGGCGATCTTCATCAGCCCCGAGATGCCCCTTTATTTGCGAGGTATCTACCTGCCGCCGCGAGAACGACAACTTAAGGTCTATATAAAGTAAAACGAGAAATAAATTAACTATCGATATGAAAAAGAATTGGTTTTATCTGCTCCTGATGCTCTTTTCGGTAGCTTTCGTTGCCTGCTCGGAGGATGAGGAGGAGTATGTTGAGCCGCAGCTGGAGGTGACGCTCCACAACGTGTCGGGCGAGTGGAAACTCCAGAGCTGGGCCAATGGGAAGCCCCTGGCCGAGGGGAGCTACCTCTACCTGGAGCTGGTGCGTAAGGATGCCACGTTTGCCATCTACGACAACCTGGACAGCTTCCAGACCGTAGTAACGAAGGGTCGCTTTGTGATTGAGACCGACCCCGAACTTGGCGCAGTGATTCGTGGCGAGTATGAGGCCGGTGGTGGCGATTGGAATCATCGCTACATCATTCGCAGCCTGACCGCCCGTGAGATGGTCTGGGTGGCTACGGACGATCCGCGCGATGTTTCGGTGTATGTCCGCGAGGAGATTCCTGCCGAGCTGAAGTAGTCGGTGGCGGAACGAAAGCGAGGGGCTGAGCGTATTGCTCGGCCCCTCGCTTTGTGTGAGAGATTGTGCTTACCCGCGCCAGATCGCTCCGCGCAGAATCGTGTGACGAATCAGCGGCGTGGAGTAGGCGTAGGTGAAAAATTCGGGCGAGGGGATCGGCTTGGTGATAAAGCAGTTGGCCACCTTGCCCACCGTGATCGAACCAAAGTCGTGGCTAAGCCCCATGGCTGCAGCGCCATTCAGCGTGGCGGCATGCAACGCCTCGGTGGGGGTCATGCGCATCTGTGTAGCGGCCAGGGCCATCACCATCCGCATATTTCCCGAGGGCGAGGAGCCTGGGTTGTAGTCCGAGGCCAAAGCGACGGCCAATCCCGCCTCGATCATTCGTCGTGCCGGCGGATAGCTCATGCCGAGGAAGAAGGCGGCACCGGGCAGCATCGTGGGCATTGTCTTTGCCCCCTTGAGCGCCTCGATCTCCTCTTGGCCCATCTGCTCCAGGTGGTCCACCGACAAAGCCCCCTCCTTGACTCCGAGCTGTACGCCGCCCGAGATAGCCAGCTCGTTGGCGTGAATCTTGGCCTGCATGCCGTAACGGGCACCTGCGCGGATGATGCGCTCGGTCTCTTCGAGCGTGAAGAATCCGCGATCGCAAAAGACATCGACAAAGTCGGCCAACCCTTCGGCTGCCACGGCGGGAATCATCTCCTCGCAGACCAGATCGACATACTCCTTTTGGCAACCGATGTAGTCGCGCGCTACGGCGTGTGCACCGAGGAAGGTGGCGCGCACTTCGATCGGCTCCTCTTCGCGGATGCGACGCACGACACGCAACATCTTCAGTTCGTTCTCGGTCGAAAGGCCGTAGCCGCTCTTGATCTCGACAAGACCCGTTCCCATGCGCATAATTTCATGCACACGCTCAATCGCCTCGCGGTAGAGCTCCTCCTCCGAGGCGCGCCCCAGCCGATCGGCCGAGTTGAGAATACCGCCGCCTCGACGGGCGATCTCTTCGTAGCTCAGGCCGTGAATCTTATCCAAAAACTCCTGCTCGCGGCTGCCTGCATAGACGAGGTGCGTATGCGAGTCGCAGAACGAGGGAAAGAGCGTGCCACCCTCGGCATCGAGCACCTCGTCGGCCTCGATCGGGGGCAACTCCTCCATTCGGCCGAAGGCGGCTATACGACCCTCCTCGGCCACGAGGTAGGCGTTGTCGATTCGGCCGAGTTGATCCATGGCCGCTCCTGCAATGCGCTCGCGGTGCTCGGTGTCGATGCCGACAATCGTGCCGATATTTTTAATCAGTAATCTCATCGGTTGTTGCGTAAGAATTGAATCGAGGATTCGATATGCGGGTACATCACCTCGTCGTTGTCGATGAAGGGAACCACCTGGCGATAGTCGGCCACCAACTTTTCGATCGTAGCCGAGGAGCGTGCCGGACGGCGGAACTCCAAGGCCTGGGCGGCATTCATCAGCTCGATAGCCAGCACACGCTCTACGTTCAGCACTACGCGCGCCAACTTCGTGGCAGCATTCGAGCCCATGCTGACGTGGTCCTCCTGCCCCTGCGACGAGGGGATCGAATCGACCGAGGCGGGCATGCAAAGCCCCTTCGTTTGGCTCACGATCGAGGCCGCTGTGTATTGCGGAATCATGAAACCGCTATTTAGTCCCGGCTTGGCTACCAGGAAGTGGGGGAGTCCTCTCACACCGGCAATCAGCTTGTAGGTTCTGCGCTCCGAGATATTGCCCAACTCGGCCACGGCAATCGCCAGACAATCCATCGCCACGGCTATCGGCTGGCCGTGGAAGTTACCTGCCGAGACGATGATATCCTCGTCGGGGAAGATGGTCGGGTTGTCCGTCACGCTGTTGATCTCGGCCTCCATCACGGAGGCTACATAGTCGATCGTATCCTTCGATGCACCGTGAACCTGCGGGATGCAGCGGAACGAATAGGGGTCTTGTACATGCTGTTTGGGGCGGCAGATCAGCTCGCTGCCCTCCAGAAGTGAACGAATGGCGCGCGCCGTGGTGAGCTGACCTTTGTGGCTGCGGATCAGGTGCACGTTATCCGAGAAGGGCTCGATGCGTCCGTCGAAAGCATCCAGCGAAAGCGCACCGATGCGGTCGGCCCAGCGGCTCAGATCCTGCGCCTTGATGAGCGACCAAACGCCGTAAGCGCTCATAAACTGTGTACCATTGAGGAGTGCCAGACCCTCCTTCGATTGCAGCTCGATCGGCTCCCAACCAAAGCGCGCGAGGATTTCGGCCGAGGGGTAGATCTTCCCCTCAAACTCCACCTCGCCCAAGCCCAGGAGCGGCAACGAGAGGTGCGCCAACGGAGCCAAATCGCCCGAAGCACCGAGCGATCCCTGCTGATAGACCACGGGCAGGACATCGTTGTTGTAGAGGTCGATCAGGCGCTCGACGGTCTTAAGCTGCACGCCCGAGTGGCCATAGGAGAGCGATTGCGCTTTCAGGAGCAGCATCAGCTTGACAATCTCGTTCGGCACGCGCTCGCCCGTACCGCAGGCGTGCGACATGACGAGGTTCTTCTGCAACTGCGCCAACTCATCTTTGCCGACCGAAATGTTGCACAACGAGCCGAAGCCGGTCGTGATGCCGTAGATCGGCTCTTTCTGATCCTCCATCTTGCGGTCGAGGTAGGCGCGACAATGGAGAATGCGTTGTTTGCTCTCCTCGCTTAAAGCAAGGTGCATGTTGCGGTTGATGATCGTGCGGAGGTCGTTCAACGAGAGGTGCTCCGCCGAGATATGATGGTATTCCATGTTTGGGTGTTTTATTGTTCGATCAATGTTTTAATCAGGTTCTCGTCTGCGAGGTTCGGCAGGGTCACTTTCAGCAGCGGAGTGCGCTCCATCTCGCGGCGAATGGCATCCATAGCCCCCTCGTTGCGAGCCCATGAGCGGCGTGCGATACCGTTGTTTACATCCCAGAGGAGCATCTGTCGGATGCGGCGATCGGCCTCCTCCGAGCCGTCGATCACCATGCCGAAACCGCCGTTGATCACCTCGCCCCAGCCGACACCGCCGCCGTTGTGGATCGATACCCACGTTGCACCGCGGAACGAGTCGCCGATGACGTTGTGGATGGCCATATCGGCCGTGCGGTTCGAGCCGTCGTAGATGTTCGAGGTTTCGCGGTAGGGCGAGTCGGTGCCCGATACGTCGTGGTGGTCGCGGCCCAGCACGATCGGTGCCGAGATGCGCCCCTCGCGGATCGCCTGGTTGAAGGCCAGGGCAATCTTCGTGCGCCCCTCCGAGTCGGCGTAGAGAATACGCGCCTCGGAACCGACCACCAGGCGGTTCTTGCCCGCCTCACGAATCCAACGAATGTTATCCTCGAGCTGTCCGCAGATGTCGGCAGGTGCCGTTTGGCGAATCTCCTCCAGGACCTCGGCGGCCAGTCGGTCGCTCTCGGCCAGGTCTTCGCCCTTGCACGAGGTGCAGACCCAACGGAAGGGGCCGAAACCGTAGTCGAAGAACATCGGGCCCATGATATCCTGCACATAGGAGGGGTAGCGGAATCGTCCGCCACGCCCCATGACCTCTGCGCCGGCGCGTGAGGATTCCAAGAGGAAGGCGTTGCCGTAGTCGAAGAAGTACATGCCACGCTCGGTGAGCTTGTTGATGGCGGCCACCTGGCGACGAAGCGAAGCCTGCACGCACTCGCGGAAGCGCTCCGGCTCCTCGGCCATCATCTTATTCGAAGCCTCATAGCTGTAGCCCACGGGGTAGTAACCACCTGCCCAGGGGTTGTGCAGCGAGGTTTGATCCGAGCCCAAATCGACCTTAATCTGCTCCTTGGCCAGGCGCTCCCAAAGATCGACCACATTGCCGACATAGGCCATCGAGACGACCTCCTTGTCGGCTACGGCCTTGCGGATGCGGGGAATCAGGGCATCCAGATCGGTATGCAGCTCATCGACCCAGCCCTGCTCGTAGCGCTTCTCGGCGGCTTTGGGGTTGATCTCGGCCACCACGCTTACGACCTGCGAAATGTTGCCGGCCTTGGGTTGAGCACCCGACATGCCTCCCAGACCCGACGAGACGAAGAGCATACCGCGCGGCGAGGTCTGCCCCTCGGCGTAGCGCTTGCGGGCGGCGTTCATGACCGTAATTGTGGTGCCGTGCACGATGCCCTGCGGGCCGATATACATATAGGAGCCGGCCGTCATCTGTCCGTATTGCGACACACCGAGGGCGTTCATGCGCTCCCAATCGTCGGGCTTCGAGTAGTTGGGGATCACCATGCCGTTTGTGACCACTACGCGCGGAGCTTCGCGGTGCGAGGGGAAGAGACCGAGCGGATGACCCGAGTACATCACCAGGGTCTGCTCGTCGGTCATCTCCGAGAGGTACTGCATCGTGAGACGGTACTGCGCCCAATTCTGGAACACGGCACCGTTGCCACCGTAGGTGATCAGCTCGTGGGGATGTTGAGCCACGGCCTTGTCCAGGTTGTTTTGGATCATGAGCATAATGGCTGCCGCCTGGCGCGAACGAGCCGGGTACTCCTCAATCGGGCGAGCCTTCATCTCGTAATCGGGGCGGTAGCGGTACATGTAGATACGCCCGTAGCGCTTCAGCTCCTCCATGAACTCCTTGGACAGGGTCTTGTGGTGCTTTGTGGGGAAGTAGCGCAAGGCATTTTTCAGTGCCAAGACCTTCTCCTCGTTCGTCAGAATATCTTTGCGCTTCGGCGCGTGGTTGATCGTCTTGTCGTAGGGTTTGGGCGCGGGTAATGTGTCGGGAATACCGGCGCGAATATCGGCTTGAAATTCCTGTAAGGTCATGGCTATCCAATTTTCTGTTCAACAATCGTGAGTACCTCCTGCTCGGCCTTCGCAGCCTCTTCGGCGATGCGGTCGGCCTCCGAGGTGAGCTCCTCGGCCTTCGTGCGATCCTTCAGGCCGGCAGCGTTGATGCGGACATTGAGGCGTGCACCCAAAACGGCACTGCGCGCCGCCAAAGCGCCCACGCCGGCATCCGATACCGAGTTGGGGTTGCCCTCCTCGGCCATCGCCTTGACGAGCGGGAAGACACGCGCTGCAGCCCTCATCGTGCGGAGCGGAACCTCCGTGGCGTAGAGCGTAGCTGCCTGCAGGGCGGCGCTGCGTGCCGCCTTCTCCTCGTCCGTCGTTTTGGGCATGGCGAATACGGCCATGATACGGTTGAAGGCCTCGGTATCTTCGTCCACCAGATGAAGCAGCTCGGCCATCAGCGCCTGCCCCTGCTCGGCATAGTCGGAGAAGTGCTCCCACTTTTCGTCCCAGCCCGCCTTGTGTGACGAGAGGTTGGCAACCATCGTGCCCAGGGCTGCGCCCAAAGCACCCATGTAGGCCGAGATCGAACCGCCACCCGGGGCGGGCGACTCGCTGGCCGTCTCCTCGGCAAATCCCTTGGCCGAAAGATCGACGAGTCGCTTGCCGCTCTTATCGGCAATCATGTATTCGATTACCTTCTCCTCGGGGTTGAAGGGTTTCAGGTCATCGAGCCCCATCGACTTGATGGCGATGCGGATGATCTCCTCCTCGGTGATGCCCACCGAGCGGCGCTGTTTCTTGAGGAAGTATTTGCCGGCCTCGATGAGGGCGCGTTTTGGAACAAGCCCCACGATCTCGGTACCCGTCACGCGCACACCGCGCGCATCAGCCTTGCGGCACACCTCGTCAAAGGCGACATGGAGCGGCGTGACGGCGATATTTGTCAGGTTCATCGAGACCTGGGCGATGCCGTACTCGTCGATAAACCAACCGATACCTTTCGTGGCTTTGAGCGAGCCGGGGCGCATCACAGGGTTACCCTCGGCATCCTTGACAATCTTGCCGACAATCGGGTTGCCCTCACGCACCGGACGACCCTTTTCGCGTACATCGAAAGCGATGGCGTTGGCGCGGCGCGTGGAGGTGGTATTGAGGTTGAAGTTTACGGCAATCAGAAAATCGCGTGCGCCGACCGCCGTAGCACCCGTGCGAGCTACACGCTCATCGTAGGGGCGCGCTCCGAAGTCGGGTGCCTTCTCCTTCGTGGCGAGCTTCTCGGCAAGCGCCTCATACTCGCCCTCGCGGCAGACGGCTAAGTTCTTTCGCTCCTCGGTGTAGGCTGCGGCCTCATAGCAGTAGGTGGGGATCGAAAGCTCCGTGGCGATGCGCTCGGCTAACTTGCGGGCCAACGCGGCGCACTCCTCGAGCGTGATGCCCGAAATCGGGACAAGAGGCAATACATCGGTAGCACCCATGCGCGGGTGCTCGCCCTTGTGGTTGCGCATGTCGATCAGCTCGGCTGCGCGCTTCACACCCTGGAAGGCCGCCTCGACAACCGCTGCGGGTTCGCCTACGAAGGTGACAACCGTGCGGTTGGTCGCTTCGCCCGGATCTACGTCGAGTAGCTTGACGTCGGCCGCTGCTTCGATCGCGTCGGTGATCTGTTTGATAATCTCTCGGTTGCGCCCCTCGCTGAAGTTGGGAACGCACTCAATGATTTGCTTTGTCATATCGTGATAGTGTGATAGGTTATTCTCGTTCTTCAAATTTAATTCAAAATCTTTGATTTTGCAAGAAGGAGGATTTGCAATTATGGCTTAAGCGATGTAAATTTGTAAAGAATGAAACCTCAGACCATGAAAAGAGCCTATATTGAAATTGAATCCCGCGAGGAGCTGCTGCCACTGCTTGTGGAGGGAATAACGCTCCGTCACTACGCTTTCCAGGCAATCCGCTTTGATGAGCGGGCGTGTGCGTGTCGCTACGAAGATTGCCTCTTTATCGGCTGCCGCATTCCCGATGCGATGCGCGAAAGGCTGGGGGAGGGGTGCTATGAATTCCCCGTGATGCCACTTCCCTTTGAGCTCTTCCCGCCTAAACTCTACTCGGCCGATACGCTCTACGCAGGGTACGACCCGACCGATGAGCGCACCTTCGAAACCTGCTACGATACGCGCGTCTATCGCCACTATATCGCCGAAGGAAAGTCCGCAACCTGCATTCGGGAGACCTTGGCTCGTTTCCTGCACGACCATTCGATCAGCGATGCCCTGCACGATCTGCTCGGCGAGTACGATCCGCGACGGGTGGTGGCGATCATGGGTGGGCATGCGTTGCTGCGTACCGATGCCGGTTATGCCCAAATAGCCCGCATCTCGAAGCACCTGACCGAGGCGGGGCTTTTGATGCTCAGCGGCGGTGGCCCGGGCGCTATGGAGGCTACGCACTTAGGAGCTTGGTTTGCAGGACGTAGCGACGAGGAACTTCATGCAGCGATTGAGGAGCTTTCTGCTGCCCCCTCGTTCCGCGATGCGGGGTGGCTCAGCTCGGCTTTCAGGGTGCGCCGCCGCTATCCGCAACTCAAAGCCTATCGCAGTGTCGGTATCCCTACCTGGTTCTATGGCCACGAGCCCGCGACCCCCTTTGCGACCCATATTGCCAAATATTTCGAGAACAGCATCCGCGAGGATGGCCTCTTGGCACTGGCCAAGGGTGGGGTGATCTATACGCCCGGTAGCGCAGGTAAGATGCAGGAGATCTTCCAGGATGGCGCGCAGAACCATTACGAAACCTTCGGTTTTGCCTCGCCGATGGTTTTCCTTGGCGAGGAGTATTGGACGCAGACGATGCCCGTTTATCCGATGTTGCGTGTGTTGAGCGATGCAGGGCGCTATCGTAACTTGCTGCTTTCGCTGACCGATGATGAACGTCAGGTGGAACGAAAGATTCTGGATTTTGCCAACAAAGGCTAATATTGCAATAAATGCAATTAAAAATACAATATTTATTTGCATTATTTGGAAATATAATTTAATTTTGCGGGAGCAAACACACATAACTAAACTTTAATTTTATATGCTCCCCACATCGAATTTAATGGATGATTTAGCGTGCGTGTGTGATGAGTTAGCGCTGGAGATAGGTGATATCTATCTCTTTAAGGCTGATCCGAATACCGCACTTGAACCCAAAGAGCTGTGGATTCTCTTTCAGGATTGGACTCCGCAGGGTATCCGCTACGAATCCTGCACCGCCGACTTTGTCCATTACGGACAACGCGAAATTTTGCACCCCGCATATCACTACGTTCGTCCTGCTTCGCGCGACGAGGTGCGTGATTTCAGCTATGGCCAGGCGTTGTATGAAGAGAAAATGCATCGACGGTAAAGACAAGCATTTACCCCATGGAAAAAGATTGCCTCGTGCAATCTTTTTTTGTTGCAACCTTTTGACGATTCGCCGAAAAATCGCTAACTTTGTTAGAAATCAATGCCTAAAACCTAAAATTTATCAAATAAACCTTAAAAACAACAACTCTATGGAATTGCCATTTGCAGAATCGTGGCGCATCAAAATGGTGGAGCCGATTCGTAAAAGTACACGCGAGGAGCGTGAGGCTTGGCTGAAGGCCGCACATTACAACGTCTTTCAGTTGCGGGCCGATCAGGTCTACATTGACTGCCTGACCGACTCGGGTACGGGCGCTATGAGCGACCGCCAGTGGGCCGCGATGATGATGGGCGATGAGAGCTATGCCGGCTCGTTGTCGTTCTTCCACCTTAAGGAGACCATTACGCGCCTGACGGGTTTCGAGTATGTGATCCCGACACACCAGGGCCGTGCAGCCGAGAATGTCTTGTTCAGCCACCTTGTCAAGGCGGGCGATGTGGTTCCCGGAAACTCGCACTTCGATACGACGAAGGGTCACATCGAGAGCCGCAAGGCCATGGCGCTCGACTGCACGATCGACGAGGCGAAGAACACGCAGCTCGAGCACCCCTTCAAAGGTAATGTCGATCCCGAGAAGCTGGAGAAGGCGCTGGCGGAACACCACGAGAAGGTGCCCTTTATCATCGTGACGGTGACCAACAACACGGCAGGCGGTCAGCCCGTTTCGATGGCCAACCTGAAGGCCGTGCGCGCCATTGCCGATAAATACGGTAAGCGCGTGGTGCTCGATTCGGCCCGCTTTGCCGAGAATGCCTACTTTATCAAGACACGCGAGGAGGGCTATGCCGATATGTCGATCAAGGAGATCGTGAAGGAGATGTACGCCCTGGCCGATGGTATGACCATGTCGGCCAAGAAGGACGGCATTGTCAATATGGGAGGCTTCATCGCTACGCGCCATGAGGATTGGTTCGAGGGTGCGAAGCGTTTCTGCATCCCCTTTGAGGGCTATCTCACATATGGCGGTATGAATGGCCGCGATATGGAGGCGTTGGCTGTCGGCTTGGACGAGAATACCGAGTTCGATAACCTCGAAACGCGCATCCGTCAGGTGCAGTACCTGGCTGCCCGCCTCGATGAGTTTGGTATTCCCTATCAGCGCCCTGCAGGTGGTCACGCCATCTTTGTCGATGCTTCGAAGATTCTGACCAAAGTACCCAAGGAGGAGTTCCCTGCCCAGACACTGACCGTGGAGCTCTATTTGGAGGCTGGTATTCGTGGTTGCGAGATCGGCTATATCCTGGCCGACCGCGATCCCGTGACGCGCGAGAACCGTTTTGGCGGCTTGGATCTGCTACGCCTGTGCATCGCCCGCCGTGTCTATACGAACAACCACATGGATGTAATCGCCGTGGCGCTGAAGAATGTCTTCGATCGCCGCAACGAGATTACGCGCGGTATGAAGATCACCTGGGAGACCGAGCTGATGCGCCACTTCACCGTGAAGCTCGCCCGTGCCGACGAGTAGCAGGGCCTCAAGGCAATAAGAAAGAGGTTGCAGGAAACTGCAACCTCTTTCTTTATAGGGTAGGGTTTAGCCTACTCTTTTGTGTACTCGAAACTCTGCTGGCCATTCAACGGCAACGCGATGGCATTGTTTACATAGTACTTGCGGGTCGTACCGATCACCTCAGGCGTGGTGATGAAGAGCACCAGACGGCAGTTGTCGGCGTTCCAGCGCTGATCATTCTCTTTCTCCTCGCGGAGTTCGATCTTGAAGGTGTATTCGGCTGTAGCACCCTTGGCAATTGTGCCCAGGTCGTGACCCGTGTAGTCCGTCGAGCTACGCTTGCTGTCGCAATAGATGATGCTGTTGTTGTGAACATAGTTGCGCCACTCTCCCGGAGCACCATTGTTGCCCTGCGTGCCGACGATCTTGTCTTGAATCAGCCATGCGCCGATACGGAAATCGTGCTCCTCGGCAGCCTTCACCTGAGCCGTCACGGTTACCGTGCGCGTTGCGCTGTCGTACTGCGAGTTTGCCGAGATACCACCACGCACCTTTACGCGCGAAAGCTCCTGATTTAGGATGTTCTCGTTGAAGGCTACGCTATTATACTGCGACGAGTTGGTGTGCATGTCGAAGTTCAGCGTCGGATAGCTTGATACGCTCATCGCGTAGTTCAGCGTAGTACCCTCCAAATAGGCGGGGTCGTTGCTGTTGTAACGGTGAGCAGCAACCAGAATGGCATTCTCCGATACATACGGGTTGGTGAACATCTCGTTCAGCATGTTGATCATAAAGGGGCAGAAACCACACTGCGTACCCGTGAACTGAGTCATCAGTACGCGACGCTTGAAATTGAGGTTGTCAGCATCGGGATCCGGTGTCGGGTCGGGGTTGGGCTGGGGATCGTCTCCGCCACCCGGAACCTCCTGCGGCTCTACGGCGTTGATCTCAATGGTCTCGGTGTAGCTCTTGCCGTCCGAAGCCCAGAAGAGGTGCTTGCCAACCGTCGTCGTCGAGAACTTCAACTCGGGCAGGGTCAATACCTCGTTCTTGTCGTTGTAGATCTTTACATCGCCGGCCGAAAGGACTACATCGCCCTTCTTGACCGTGAGTTGAGCAAACTCTACGCCATCGGCTACGATCTCGTACTTGTCAGCCGTCAGCTCCAATTTACCCTCGGTAGGAGGTTCGGGGTTCGGCTGCTCGTTCTGCTCCTCTTCCCAACCCAGGCCCTTCGTGCACGAGCCGAAGAGCAGTGCAACGGCTGCCAGGGCGGTCATGTATTTCGTCATATTCATCATAGTGCTTTGTTTTATGGATTAGAACGAAGTGGTGAGTACGAAGTTTACACCCGTGTAGGCAGGCGAGTAGCGGCATACGCCACCCGAGCAGACATAACCGGCACGATTGCGACCGAAGCTTACCTGGGCGCGCGTGCGCTTGTAGGTGTAGCTCAAACCACCGTTGTAGTAGTACTTGGCCTGACCCTCGTTGGCGGGCATATCGTCGATGTTGTACATGTTGCTGAAGAAGACACTCCAGTGGGGTGCCCAGTTGTACTCCAGCAAGGCGGCTGCCCAATCGCCCTCATACTCGTCCGAGAGCAGATACTGACCCTCGAAACGCAGCGAGTGCTTGCGGTTGATCTTGTAGGTCACATCGGCTACAAAGATGTTCGAAACATAGGTGCGATGCTCGTAACCGTGGTAGGGATTCCACTCCTGGAACGAGTAGAGGAAGATCGTCTTCCACTTCTTGTTCCACTGGCGCTCCACATCGAAGTTGAAGTCCTGCCACAGACGCTGACGAGCTCCCGTTGCCGACTGCGACGGATTGAGCGTGTAGTAGGTCGAGTAGTTGGCGTGGAAATTCCAGTAACGGTAACGATTCTCGCGGCTACGGATCGTATAGTTCACATCGGCCTGACCACCAATCTCACCCTCGACATTGACCTGATAGGGATTCAGGTTGGCCAACATATAGGTATATTGGCGCGTGAGGGCAGGCAGGTAGTTCATCGTGTTGTTGATGCCCATGTTGTAGACCGAAATGTGCGTACCCATGTGCTCCAACTGACGGAATGTACCCATGAAACTAAAACCACCGTGGCTGTAACCTACTTCGCCGAGGAAGGCGTTACCCTTCTCGGGAGCTACTGCGGCGCTGTTGGCCATATCCTCACCTTTGGCAGCGTACTCGGCGCTGAGCGAAAGACCCTTCCAAGCGAAGTTTGCGCGACCCGAATAGAGCTGCACACTCTTCTCCTGCCCCAGTCCTGCGAGGTACTCGTCGAGCATGGGATCCTGGTCGAGCTTCTCCATACGGTTTACGAAGCTACCCTCCAACGAGAGAAGCGTCTCGTCCATCTTGAACATATCGGCCAGCGAGAGGCTCAGGTCGGCACCCATGACCCAGGTGTCCGAGTATTTGGTGTTCAGGCGCTGACGACCACCCAAGGCCTTCAGCTGTGCGTACTTGCCCAGACGACCGATCACGCGGCCACCTTCGAGCGAGTTGTTGATACCCAGCTGACGATCTTCGAAGGTGCGGAAAATAAGGCCGCTACCGAACTGATCGTAGACATCGCCGAGCAGAATTTCGTAGTTCTTGTCGGCCCACTGGATATACTTCGAGAGGAAGAATTTTGTGTCGCCGACACCCAGGTCGTCGTAGCCCTGCAATACGGGCAGGAATGCGTTACCCTGCACACCGACCGAGAAGCGGCCCAGCGTGTAGTCGAGCTTGAGGAAGCTGTGCGAGCCGAACTGATCCTCGGGCGTTTCGCCTACCTTCGAGTCATCGACATAGTAAATCATGTTCGTCTCGAAGCTACCGGCCAGCTGCCCCTTCTTGCCGATGCGCACCTGCGCCGAAAGGCTCGAGAGGGTAGCTACTGCTACAAAAAGTAATACGATGCGTTTCATGGCCGTTTACTTTTTCTTCAGTTTGAGGATCTCGTCAAAGAGTTCCTCCTCGCTGCCGGGCGTGTAACCCGAGTGCGAATAGACAATCTTACCATTGCTGTCCACCACAAACGACTGGGGAGTGAGCGAAACATTCATGGCACGCTTCAGATCCTGGTTCTCGTCAAAGAGGCAGATGAAATCCCAGCCGCGAGCGGCAGCCATCGCCTTGGCCGTAGCCTTCAGACGGGCATCATCGACCGAGACGGCTACGACTACAAAGTCGGCCTCTTCGCGCCAATCTTCGATAGCATCGTTGATGGCGTTGAGCTCCTGGATGCAGGGCTTGCACGAGGTGGACCAGTAGGAGATGATCATCGGCTTGCCCGGAGCTACCGAACGCATCGATACCACCTTACCCTGAGCATTCTCCACCTTTACATCGGGCAGTTGCTGTGCCGAAGCCGTCATGACGGCCGCGAGCAGCACAACAAGGCTCAAAAGTTTCTTCATAATGTTACTTGTGCTTTGGATGTTTGAAATCCGGTTAAAAAAACCGCAAGGAGGAGTCCCCTCGCGGGAACTCCTCGATTGCGGTATAAATGGTGCTATTACTTGCGAGCACCCTTCTGCATCTTCTCGTAGAGCTGCTTCAGGTTGGCCTCACGCTGTGCGGGGGTCAAAGCCTTGGCATCGATCTTCTTGTACTCCACCTTGGCCTTTGCCTTCAGCGGGGTCTTCGACAAGGTTACCGTGTTCTTCTTCTCGGTCTTCTTGACGATCGAACCATCAACATTCAGCGCCTTCACGACATGCTTGCCAAGCTGCGACGGAGCAGCTACGCTTGCGCTCTTCGTGTTAGCGGCAACCGTGGTGGTGTTGCGCGTCAGCACGACATCCGAAATAACGGCCGTGTTGAAGAAGGCCATGCTCGACCACGACAAGTAGGTCATGTTCGGATAGTAGGTCGTACCATCGTAGTCAAAGGCCTTGATCGTGATGGTGTTGCCATCCTCCGAAACCTCAACCGGCAGATTCGGCCACTTCGATACATTGTCCATGTCGCTCTCCTGCAGCGGCTGGTAGTAAGCGTAACCCAACTCGGCGTTACCACCTACCAGGTAGAGCTCGTTGCTCCAAGCGCCTGCTACGGGAACACGGTTCATATTAACGGGTACGAAGAGCGAACCATCCTCGGCTACCTGCAGGAACCACTTCGGACCGAAGTCGTAGAAGAGGTCAGCCGTCGTAGCAGCGTTGTAACCTGCATCCGTGAAGAGATCCCACGGAGTCTTGGTGCGCAGATCCGAGTACTCGGGATTGCTACTGTGCTTATCGAAGCCCCAACCGGTGCAGAGGATGCGGTTCTGACCGCGTACCTTCTTACTGTAGAGGTCAGCCTCCTCCTTGTACTCGGCGAAGTAGACATCAGCCATCTCCTTCGATACGCCGGCCTCCTCGTAGATCTGGTAAACCTCATCGGTCATCGACTCGGGAACGTAGCAGTCGCCAATCGTTACGTTGGTCGAAACCTGACCACCATCTACCCACTCCATCGACCAGGTGTCGTAGTTGTACTGGCTTACGCGAACAGTAGCCGTAGCGGTCCACTCACCAACGAGCGACTCGTAATAGGGCGACTCGATCGGCGTAGCGTCGGGTACAATGCCCGAGTGCGTGTCGGCAACAGCCTTGCTGCCCTCGGCATCGGGATTGCTCGGACGATTCTCCTCGTTCCAGCCCATCACACCAACACGCAGCTGCTCATTCTCGCGCGTGTTAAACTCAAGGGTAAGACCCTCCTCCGAGTTGATGGCAGCCAGGTCATCACCCGTGATCTCCATCTGGCCGCGGTTCTGGCCGATCAGATCGGTGTAGGTCGAACCGTACTCGAGATACATATCCCACTCCGAAGGTGCATTGGCAGCGTAGCAAGCCTCAACAACGGGCGAGGTGGTGTAGTTCGTACACTTTACATTTACGGCAGCCTTCCAAGCCGAAGTGGGCTCAACAGGCGTAACCTCAATTACGGGAGGATCCAACTTAAAGTCGGGCAGCGTGAATGTCAGCTCCGTGTAGCTCTGAGCCATCGGGTCGGCAACAGGAACCTCCTCGCCGTACATCTCGTCGAACTGCATCTCGCCGTCCATGGCAACTGCGACAGCGCGGTAAACGCCACCGGGAGTCAGGTCGTAGAAGAACTCCTCAAGAGCAATCTGCACGGGACCATACGAACCCAGCATCGTCATCGGGCTGATCGAGTACATGGCAACGAACGACGTTACGAACCACTGCATGTGCTCAGCCTTGCCAGCGAGGAAGGAATCAACAGCCTGCTGATACATCGTCTCATCCATGATGGCGAGCAGATACATGAAGGGCGTGTTCTCCGGATCGGGCGTTACATTAATTACGCCGCTTCTGGTCGTCAGCTCGGCAGCCTCCAGCGATACCTTGCCGGCGTAGGGCTTCGGAGCAGCGGTCGTGATCTCGTAGCGACGGTGCCATGCACCCTCGGTCCAGTAGTCATCCTGGTTGGGAAGCTCGGTCGTCTCGCCCCAGAGGTATGCCATCAGGGCCTCGCTCATGCCGTAGCTGTCGAAAGGCAGCGAATACCAGCCTTCGCCCCAGCCCCAGTCGCTCTCGCCCCACGAAGCCTCCGACATCATCATGTAGAGGGGCTCGTTGGGAGCTACAAACAACCAGTACTCATTAGCCTCACCCGAGTACTCATCGTAGTAGATCTCGCCATTGGCATCGCGTACAAAGCGGTTGTCGTTGTTTACTACGAAGGTCGTGTCACCGCGAACAATGGCAGCGGGGAAGGCCTGGTCGTTGTTGTTTACGGCCGAAGCATCCGAGTAGGCGTTACCGAACATCATGCCCTGCTGAACATTCATGTTGTAGGTAGCGATGTTCGACAGACCCCACTTGATCACCTTGCCGTTGCCCAGGTCGGGGTACTTCAGGTGAGCCTCGAAACCGTCGCTCGTGGTCTTGATTACGGTGAACTCCTCCGAGTAGTCAGTCGTCTTGAAGGGAACGGCAAGTACCTCGTCGTAGAGCTCCTCCTGCATCTGGTTGTTCGAGGGAACAACATAAGCAGCCAGGTAGAGCGTGTAATCACTCAGTACCGAAAGGCCCGTAACCTTGATCGTCGAGGTGGCAGCAGGCGAAGTTACCTTCGTGCCATCCTTCAGGATGACCATTGCATCGGGGGCAGCCTCCGAGCTCGGAAGCACCAACCAAGCGTACTGAACGATGTCATTGGCCGTAACGGTAACCTCTGCCGTGCTCCACGACGTACCTTTACCCTCAGCCGTCAGAGTCGGATTCGTCTGGTGAACCGTCTCATCGTCCGAACATGCGGTGAATCCACCCATTACAAGTGCAATGGCCGTGATCCACAGCAAATTACGTAAAAATAAACGCATAGTTAAAAAGTATTAAAAGTGAATAAAGTGAATTTTTTTGCAAAGAATTCGGGTGCAGGATATGAAAAAAAATTAAGAAAATGAGATTTTTAGCCCTTGGATTTACTAAAAATTATCAAATACTTACATTTTGTCAGTCGCGTTATGGCAGATTGTGCAAAATTGAACCTATTGACCAAATAATTATACGAATCGGTAAAATCGGAGCGCCTCCGAATGAGAGTTAGTAAGATAATAGAAATTGGAAGAATCTAAATAACCGATAATCAGTATAATATAATTAAGCGGAAAAGCTCTTTGTGCGCCGTTACAAGGCCCGAATAAACAAAATAAGAGAGCCTGCCTGATTTTTCGTCAGACAGGCTTTGTGTAGTGGGCCCAGGGGGGCATGATCCCACGACCTTCGGATTATGAGTCCGCTGCTCTAACCAACTGAGCTATGGGCCCTGCTTTTGTTAAGCGGTGCAAAGATAACACTCCGCACGGGAAAATTCAAAATTTAGGATTCAAAATTCAAAATTATTTTTTTCCTCGCAGACAGCACATGAAGATCGACGGCGGCTATTCGAATTATTTCGACGCATGAAGGTAATAATATATATGTGTGATGCGTTTAGTGGTAAATTGGTTACCTAAAACTTGATGTGTATGAAAAGATGGATGTTGGGCCTGCTCCTGCTGGTCGGATGCGTGGCTTGTGAATCGGACGAGTATGTCTCTCCTCCGCCTTATGTCGAAGAGATCGAGGCTTTTGATTGGCGTGTTGTCGATGCCGAAGCGCTTGAGGGGCGTTTGACCTCCGATGTGTGGAAAATGGTGGAGTATTGGAGTGGTAACGGGGGAAACGGATGGATTCCTCTCTCTACACTTGATATGATCAGTCATCGTCGTAATTGGGGTTACCTCTTTTTTGAGGATGGTACCTGCTGGAATTGCCTCGAATCCTGGGGTCTGGAGGTGACGAGCGAACATGAGCTCTTTCATCTGCCTTATCGGTGGACGTTCGATCGTGAGCAGGGCGCGCTGCAATTCTTTGATGCGACGAGTGACCGACTGCTGACGACCTTCTATGTGCTCTATTATCAGGGCGATCGGTTGATTATCGGCGAAAAGCCCTCCTCGGATGCCGCAAATTCGGAAAGCATGACACGCTATGAGTTCGAGTTGGTGGCGGATGCCGAGCAGCGAGTGGAGTGGATGGAGAAATTCGAGTCGACCAAATAACGCAGTGGGCAGCAAAACGGAAAGACGACTTCGTGGTCGTCTTTTTTTGTTGTGATGCAGATTGTCGTGTTTTTTAAGGGGAGGGCTATTTTTGTTTTCGGGTAAAGTGTCTCTGGAGAGTAGTGTGCAATGGTAGATATCCTTCGTCGCACTCAGGATGACGTTGGTTGATCGGGTGGCACTCAAAGCCTCTATAATAAATAACGCAACCGATGGGTTGTGTTTCGGGGCGAGAGACTTATCTGCGCTTTGCTTGATGAGTCTCGGTCTCTTGAAACAGCCCAAAGATTAGAAAAAAAGATACTCCGTATCCCTTTTATTTTTCGCTAACACCTTTGCAAGTAAAACTTGCAGGTGTTATCAAAAAAATAAAAAACACCGATATTCTCGGTGTTTTTTTCTAATCTTTGTAGCGAGAGAGAGACTTGAACTCTCGACCTTCGGATTATGAATCCGACGCTCTAACCAGCTGAGCTATCTCGCCATTGCTCTTAAAGCGAGTGCAAAGATAAGTCAAAAATCCGTTTGTGCAAAATCTTTTGCGGAAAAAATTGAAAATTTCCTTTGTTGTTGCTCCTTTGGTATTGATTTTGAAACGGGTAGCTCCCGAATCTTTTTTCGTGTGCTGATGGAAATTTCGCTTCGTGATTGGCTGATTCGCACGGTGCATTGGTTGCGGGTGGTGGCCGGCGTGGTGTTGCTTATCGCCTTTTCGTGGGAGATCCTCGAGGGTCACGGCGGATGTCTTTCGCCGATGTACCTCGATGTGCAGTTGGCGGTCTGCCTGCTCTTTCTGCTCGACTACCTGCTCAATCTCTGCTTCTCGCACCATCCGTGGCGCTATGTGCGGCAGAATTGGCTCTACCTGCTCTGTTCGATCCCCTGGCTCAACCTGATTGGGCGGAGTGGGGTGGTGTTGCCGCGCGGTTGGTCGATGGGGGTCTCGTTGCTGCCGATTGCCGTGATCGTGATGGCGGTCTATATCTTGTTGGAGTGGATCGATCATCGGCGCATCCATCGCCTCTTCTTTACCTATCTGGTCGGTACGCTGCTCTTTACCTACTTGGCAGCGCTGATTTTTTACGATTTCGAAGGGCCTGGATCCGGACAACTCGGCAACTTTGGCGATGCGCTTTGGTGGGCGGGTGCCAATCTTTCGACGGCAGGCTCTTCGATTCTCCCCACCACAGCGGTCGGCAAGGTGCTTTCGGTCATGCTTCCGATGGCCGGCATGCTGTTCCTGCCGATCTTTACCACTTATATTATGGAACAATACAAAAAGAGGGATGCGCAGTGACGCATCCCTCTTTTTGAATAGTTGCCTTTCGGATTACTTCTTCTCCTTCAGCAGGTCGCGGATCTCGGTGAGGAGCTCCTGGTCGAGCGTCGGCTTCGGCTCTTCGGGAGCGGGTGCCGGAGCAGCCTCCTCCTCCTTTTTCTTCATCGTCATCAGCTTGTTCATGCCCTTGACCATCAGGAATACGCAGAAGGCCAGGATCGTGAAATCAACGCACTGCTGGATGAAGGCACCGTAGTTCCACGTTACGGCCGGAATAGCAGCCGTCGTGTCGGTAGCCTCAACGGCCTCCTTAATAACTACATTGAGTTTCGTGAAGTCCGTGTTACCGAGCAGCGCGCCGATCGGGGGCATCAGGATATCGTTCACGAGCGACGTGACGATCTTACCAAAGGCACCGCCGATGATCACACCGACTGCCATATCCATTACATTACCCTTGAGGGCAAACTCCTTGAATTCTTTCAAAAAAGCCATAGTTTGTTTTTTTTGTTAGTTAGTTTGTAATTTGCTTGTTTACTCTACCTCGATCAGAATACCGTTCGTCTGCACCGAGTCGCCTACGGCCACCAGAATCTGCTTCACGGTACCCGTGTAGTCGCTCTCGATCGTGTTCTCCATCTTCATCGCCTCGAGGATCATCACCTCCTGGCCGGCCTTCACCTTGTCGCCAACGGCAACCTTGATCTCGATCACGCGACCCGGCAGGGGCGAGATAACCGTATTACCCGTGATGGGCTGTGCCTTCTTCTCCTCCACGGCGGGCTTCTCCTCCGCAACGGGCTGCGGCTCGGCGGCCTTCTTGGCCTCGTAAGCCTCCTTCTTGACCTTCGTCAGGTAGCCCTTCGCTACGAGCGGGAACAGCTCGAGCAGCAGCACCTCCTTCTCCGTCTCGGCCAGCTTCACGCCGCCTGCCTCGGGAAGTTCGGGGTTGGGCTGCATCTGATACTTCGACGTATCGTAGGGAGTCTCCTCGCGTACACCGCAGATCTTGAAGCGGAACTCGGGATCGATCTCCACGGGGGTCTTGCCATACTCACCCTTCACGAGGCCCACAAACTGCGAGCTCTTGTTCGTGTACATCTCGCGGCCGGCCTTCTCGTCCATCGCGCAGTTCACGGCCTGAGCGCCTACGATCTGCGAGGTGGGGGTTACCAGGGGAGGCAGACCTGCCGAGAGGCGAACCGACGGAATGAGCTCCATGGCGCGGGGCAGAATCTCCTCGGCCTTGAGCTGCTTGAGCTGGGCCACCATGTTCGAGTACATACCACCCGGGATCTCGGCCTTCTGTACCAACTCGTTGGGGGCGGGGAAGCCGAAGTGAGCCTCGATCTTGCGGCAAGCGTCGATGCAACCCTGCTCGTCATCCTCCTGCGCAGCCTTGATAGCCTTGTCGAAGAGGGCGTCGATCTCGGCGGGGAGCTTGTCGGTTACGGGGTTGAAATAGGTCGGCTCGGGCTTCTCGGTGCCGAATACCGACTGGTTGAGCTCCTTGCGGATCTCGCGCAGCTGGGTGTTGATCTTGGCTACAGCCTCCATATTGACACCGTGGTCGATGCCGAGCTTCTTGCAGACTACATCGATCAGCTCGATGGCCGGAGCACCCGTGCCACCCGAGAAATACCAGCAGTTCGTATCCACGACATCCACACCGGCTACGATAGCGGCCAAAACCGATGCCAGACCGAAGCCCGGGGTACAGTGGGTATGGAAATCGACGGGGATCGAAATGTTTTGCTTCAGCAGCTTGACGAGCGTAGCCACGCGGCGCGGCGGAATCAGACCCGACATATCCTTGATCGTGATCATATCGGCACCCAGGGCGGCCATCTGCTTGGCCTTGTCGAGGAAGTAGGCATCGGTAAATACCTGCTGCGGCTTCTTCTTGCCCAGGAGCTTCTGGAAGAAGGAGGGTTCGGGGTACTTCGGATCGACCGTGTAGCAGACGGCGCAGTCGGCAATACCGCCATACTGCTTGACATACTTGATGGTCGATTTGACGTTGTTTACGTCGTTCAGCGCATCGAAGATACGCATGATACCCAGACCGCTCTCAATGGCGTTACGGCAGAAGCCGTCGATGATCTCGTCCGTGTAGGGGGCGTAGCCGAAGAGGTTACGGCCGCGCGAAAGAGCCGTAAGTTTCGACACCTCGCCGACCGCCTCATGGATTGTCTCCAGGCGGGTCCAGGGGTTCTCGCCCAGGTAGCGCATCACCGAATCGGGCACGGCGCCACCCCAAACCTCCATAGCGAAGAAGTTAGCGTCCTTGTAGTAGGGCAGACAACGATTGATCTGCTCCTGATTCATACGCGTGGCGAACGACGATTGCTGACCGTCGCGCAGCGTAAGGTCTCGAATTTTGAGCACTTTTGCCATAATCTTTTATTTTGATGGTTCTTATTATTCGTTTTTAAGAATTCAAAGATAAGAAATAAAAGCGAAAAAGCAATTAATTTTTCGGAAAATCGTGCCTCGTGATTGAAATTCATACAATCTTTTTACCTTTGTGCAACAATTTAAAGCCATTTCGGGGGAGGTATGATCTCGGTACAACTTGTTTTGTGTTCGCTTGTGCTCTATGCCGCGCTGCAACTCGCTGTCGGGTTGCTCGCCGCGCGTCGTTCGGATAACGCCACCTTCTTCACTGCCTCGCGCCGTGTACCGTGGCAGGTGACCTGGGGCGCGATGATCTCGGCGGCGATGTCGGGCATCACCTTTGTCTCGGTGCCGGCCATGGTGGCCGAAGACGGCTTTTCGTACCTGCAGATGGTGCTCGGCTTTACGGTCGGCCAACTCATTGTGGCCCATTGGCTTGTGCCGCTCTTCTATCGCTGGCAATACACCTCGATTTACGAATACTTTGGCGATCGTTTCGGTCCTCGTACCCACCGCTGGGGTGCCTGGTTTTTCTTGTTGTCGAAGTTTGTTGCTACGGCGCTGAAACTCTACCTCGTGGCGTTGGTGATGCAGGTGATTTTGTTCGATGCGCTGGGTGTGCCGTTGTGGGCCAATGCGCTCTTGACGGTCGTAGTGGCGTGGGGATATACCCGTCGGGGTGGCGTGAAATCGTTGCTGGCCACCGACCTGATGAAGACCTTGCTGATGATCCTTTCGGTGGGGGTAACCTTGTGGGCAGTTGTCGAGGCGTTGGGCTATGATCTGCCGACGGCCTGGCGTGCCGTGCGGATGGATCCGATGAGCCGCGTGTGGTATTTCGACGATCCGCACTCGGCGCACTACTTCTGGAAGATGTTCCTCGGCGGTGTGGTGCTGTTGGTCGCCATGACGGGGTTGGATCAGGAGCTGATGCAGCGCAACCTGGCGTGTCGTACGGTGCGCGATGCGCAGAAAAATATCTACCTCACGGCCCTTTGTCAGGCGATCGTGATTGCCCTCTTTTTGGTGCTTGGCGCGTTGCTCTATCGCTATGCCGATGCGCGCGATCTTGCGCTTACGGAGCTATCCGACGGCATCTTCCCGCAGGTGGCCGTGGCAGGCGGATTGCCCGGTGTGGTGGGGGTGCTGTTTGTGGCCGGTTTTGCGGCGGCAGGCTTCTCGTCGGCAGGTGCCGCGATGACGGCACTCACTACCTCGATTTCGGTCGATATAATGCGTGGTAAGGAGTTAGGCGAAAAACGATTGACTGCGGTTCGTATGATGAGCCACGCGGTCGTTGCCGTACTGCTTTTCGGGGCGATGGTTGTGTTGGGGTATGGTGCCGATGAACGGATGATTAACCTCGTCTATCGGGTGGCGGGATATACCTACGGGCCGATCCTCGGATTATTCCTCTTCGGCCTTTGGACAGGCCGCCGTGTGCGTGATCGTTGGAGCTGGTTGCCGATGATTCTTGCCCCCTTAATGGCAGGTGCTGTGCAGCTGCTTTTGAAGGGGCTGTGCAGTTATGAAATCGGCTTTGAGCTGCTATTGCTCAATGCCGCATTGGTAATGGCGGGGCTTTGGCTGGTAAGTCGACGGACTACCGCTTAAAGATAAAGTAAACGGCCAGGATCAGGCAGGCAAAACCGGCAATGTGATTCCAGCGCAGTGCCTCGCTTCGCATGCAGACCAGCATAAAGAGCGTGAAGACCGAGAGTGAGATCACCTCCTGGATGACCTTCAACTGCCACAGCGTGAAGGGGCCTCCGAAGGCGGCCGAGCCGAGGCGGTTGGCGGGTACCATGAAGCTATACTCGGCCAGGGCTACACCCCACGAGATCAATACGATGGCTACCAGGCTCAACTTCTCGAACTTGGATTTGAAAGCGATCTGACCATACCAGGCCAGTGTCATGAAGGTATTCGATATGACCAAAAGGCCGATTGCTGAAAGTGCTCGAAACATAGGATACGAAATTTGGCTGCAAAAGTAGAAAAAAAGCGCGATATGATGCACACAAAACGACAAAAATATGCATTGGTAACAGGTGCAGCCTCCGGAATGGGGTTGTGCTATGTGCGTCGTTTGGCCGAGCGGGGTTATGCCGTGGTGGCAGTAGATCGCCGCGAGGAGGAGCTTCGGGCGCGTTGTCGGGAGGTTGCGGAGACTACGCGACAGGTTGTTGAACCGTTGGTGCAAGATCTGACGACGCAAGATGCCGCCGAGCGAATTGTGGCGTATGTTGAGCAGCAAGGCATTGAGGTCGAGGTGCTTGTTTGCAATGCGGGTGTGCTCTCTTTTGGCGGATTTTTGGTGCACGAACCATCGCGCATTGACCAAATTATTTCATTGCATATCTCGACCCATACACAACTTGTCCGTGCGCTGGGCGAACGGATGCGCGCGTACGGCACGGGTTATATTTTGTGGGTTTCGTCCGCAACGGCTTGGATGCCTTACCCCTCGATTGCGCTCTATGCCGCCACAAAATCTTATGTGCGCCAACTCGCTGTAGCTCTGCACGATGAATGGCAGCAGGATGGGGTAGTGGTGACGGCTATTTGCCCCGGTGCGGTCGATACACCTTTCTATCGGTTGAGCGACTCGATGCGCCGTTGGCTGTTGCGCCTGGGGGTGATGCTCTCGGCCGATGAGGTGGCGCGCCGAGCTTTACGGGCGCTCTTCAAAGGCCGTCGGCAGCTTACGCCCGGTTGGGCAGCAAAAGCAATGGTGTTGCTTGGGCGGCTGATTCCCTCGTGGGCGATTCGTCGTGTGGTGCGGATCGAATGCGTGCAGCGACTACTTAAGTAGCTTGCTCAGTGAGTCGATCTCCGTAAAATCTTCGACCACAAGATCGGCCAAATGCTCGGCCTCGATGATGGCCTTCGGAAGCGTGGTCGAGATACCGACAACAAGCCCGGCTCCGGCTCTTCGTGCGGCCTCGAATCCGGCCTTTGCATCCTCGAAAATAATACACTCTTCGATTTTGACACCCAAACTTTTGGCAGCGGTTATATAAATCTCCGGTTCAGGTTTGCAACGGGTGACCATATCGCCTGAAATGCGCTCCTCGAAGAACTCCCCGATTTGACATTTGTCAAGCACAAATTCCACATTCTCGCGGCATCCCGACGAACCGACTGCGCAGCGGATTCCCGCCTCGCGGAGCAGGGTCAGCAGTGCGCGCAAACCTGCCACGGGCCGAATCGTCGGTGCGTAGATCTCGCGGTAGATCGCCTCCTTCTCGTCGCCCAGTGCTTTGAGCCCTCGTTCGCGGATCACCTCCTCGGGGAGCAACATGCGCATAATGTCGTCCGAACCCATGCCGAAGGCGCGGTCGAGCTTTTCGCGCCAATCCGTCACGCCATAGCGGGCGCAGAAGCGCTCAAAGGCATCCACATGTATGGCCGAATTATCGACCAGCGTGCCGTCCATGTCGAAGAGAGCGGCGCGAAAGGGGGTGGTGGAAGTTATCATGGTGTCGATTTTTTTTAGCATTTGTGCGCAAAAATAGTGAATTTTTGACGAAATCGCACTTGGGGATTTTGTACTTCGGCTTTTTCTACCTATCTTTATACGATTATTAACTACAAACACACAAAATTAAACCAACGATATGCAAACAAAAGATTTGATGTTACAGGCCGAAGTGAACCGTAAGCGTCTGGTGGAGATCGTCCAGATCGCCAAGGCGGGTCATATCGGCGGCGGCCTCTCGGCAATGAATATGCTGACGGCGCTCTATTTTCATGTCATGAAACTTGATCCGAAAAACCCGAAATGGGAGGAGCGCGATCGCTTTGTGATGAGTAAGGGACACTGTGTCGAGGCGCTCTACAGCGTGCTTGAGAAGCGTGGCTTCATCACGAAGGAGCTGACCGATACCTACGGCCGGTTCGATACGCCGCTGGCCGGTCACCCGACGATCGAGGTGTCGGGCATCGAGGTTAATAGCGGTGCGCTGGGTCACGGCCTGCCGATTGGCGTGGGTATGGCCATCGCCGCCAAGATGGATAAGAAGGCATGGCATACCTATGTGCTGATGGGTGACGGCGAGCAGGGTGAGGGCTCGATCTACGAGGCCGCCATGGCCGGTAGCCACTACAAGCTCGACAACCTGGTAGCAATCATCGACCGTAACGGTCTCCAGATCAGCGACACGACCGAAAACGTGATGGCCTTGGAGCCGATTGCCGAGCGTTGGTCGGCCTTCGGTTGGGATGTGCAGGATATCAATGGCGATTCGATGGAGGCGATCGTGGAGGCCTTCGAGAAGATCGACTACAACTGCGGTAAGCCCCACCTGATCATCTCGCGCACGACGAAGGGTAACGGCGTGAAACTGATGGAGAACATCCTCAAGTGGCACCACGGCGTACCTTCGGCCGAGGAGTATGCAGCCGCCATTGCCGAGATTGATGCACGCATCGAGTCATTAACGAAATAAGCCTAACTTACGATATGGAGATTAAGAGTGTACCTTGCCGCCAGAGCTTTACCGATACGCTTGTTGAGCTGGCAAAAGAGGATAAGAACATTGTAGCCGTGACGACCGATGCCCGTGGCTCGGTGACGCTGACCAAATTTTTCAAGGAGCTGCCCGAGCAGGCCGTCGAGTGTGGTATTGCCGAGCAGGATGCCGTGGGTATTGCAGCCGGTTTGGCGCAGTCGGGTAAGAATACCTTTGTCTGCGGCCCGGCCTGCTTCTATGTAGCCCGCTCGTTGGAGCAGGTGAAGGTCGATGTGGCCTACTCGCAGAATCCGGTGAAGATCCTGGGCGTGAGTGGCGGCGTGGCCTATGGCGCGCTGGGTGCTACGCACCACAGCCTGCACGATATCGCCGTGCTGCGCACCTTCCCGGGTATGAATGTCTTCCTGCCCTGCGATGCCCGCCAGACGCGCAAGCTGGTGCAGAAGCTCGTAAAGTTCCCCGAGGCAGGTTATGTACGCGTTGGTCGTAATGCCGTGCCCGATGTCTATGAGAATGACGACTTCGAGTTCGAGCTGGGTAAGGCAACGACCCTGCTGGAGGGTGATGACCTGACGATCATCGGTTGCGGTGAGACGGTTTACCACTGCCTGGAGGCCGGTAAGAAGCTCCACGCCGAGGGTATCAAGGCGCGCGTGCTCGATATGCACACGCTCAAGCCGGCCGATGAGGAGGCGATCCTCAAGGCTGCCCGTGAGACGGGTAAGATCCTGACGGTCGAGGAGCACAGCATGTATGGCGGTCTGGGTGGTATCGTGGCCGAGCTGACGGCGCAGCACTGCCCCGTGAAGATGCGCATCCTGGGTATTCCCGACGAGAATGTCGTACACGGCAAGCCGTTGGAGATCTTCCACCACTACAAGCTCGATGCCGAGGGTATCTACGCAACGGCCAAGGAGTTGATCAAGTAATTTGACCGCGCCAACCTATGAAGAACTACATCTTAGCGATCGATCAAAGCACGTCGGCCACCAAAGCAATTCTCTTTGACGAGGGTTGCAAACTCGTCGGTCGTGTCAATATCGAGCATAAGCAATACTACCCGAAAGCAGGGTGGGTGGAGCACGATGCCGAGGAGATCTACCAAAATACGGTCGAGGCGATTCGTCGCCTGATGGCCGAGGGTCATACCGAGGAGGGTGCTACCATTTCGCTTGCCATCACGAACCAGCGCGAAACGGCGGTGGTGTGGAGCGTAAAGACGGGTAAGCCGATAGCCCACGCCGTGGTATGGCAGTGTCAGCGCGGTGCGGAGATTTGCCGTGCGCTGAAGGAGGCGGGCCACGAGAAGACCTTCCTCGAGAAGAGCGGTCTTTTGATCGACCCCTACTTCTCGGCAAGTGGCGTGAAGTGGCTGCTGGACAATGTGGAGGGTGCTCGTGAGGCTGCCGAGCGTGGCGAGCTTCGTATGGGCACGATGGATGCCTGGCTGATCTGGAAGCTGACCGGTGGCCAGGTGCACGCCACGGACTACACGAACGCTTCGCGTACGCTGCTCTTCAACATCCACACGCTCGATTGGGACGATGAACTGCTCTCGCTCTTCACGATTCCCCGCTCGATGCTCCCCGAGGCCAAGCCGTGTGATGCCCTCTTTGGTCGTACGACCGTGGAGGGTCTCTTCCCCGAGGGGATCGAGATTGCCGGTGTGCTGGGTGACTCGCACGGTGCATTGGCCGGACAGATGTGCTTCGAGGCCGGTATGGGTAAGGCTACCTACGGCACGGGCTCGTCGGTGATGGTCAATATCGGCGAGGAGGCCGTAGCGGCTCCCGAGGGGTTGGTTACCTCGGTCGGCTTCGCGGCCAAGGGCAAGGTCTTCTACGCCTTCGAGGGCAATATCCACTGCACGGGTGCTACGCTGCGCTGGCTGACGGATCAGCTTCAGCTGATCGGCTCGCCTGCCGAGACCGAGGCGCTGGCTACGAGCGTGGAATCCACGAACGGTGTCTACCTCGTGCCTGCCTTTGCGGGTCTGGGTGCTCCGTGGTGGAATTCGAAGGCTACGGCCATCATCGCGGGCATGACCCTCTCGACGACGAAGGCCCATGTGGTGCGTGCTGCGCTGGAGGCGATCCCTTATCAGATCAAGGATTTGGTCGATCTGATGACGGGCCAGGCCGGCGTAAAGCTCAAGGAGTTGCGCGTGGATGGTGGTCCGACGAAGAACCGCTTCCTGATGCAGTTCCAGGCCGACATGCTCAACGCCACGATCAACCGTGCCGATATCGAGGAGGCTTCGGCCCTGGGTGCGGTGGTGATGAACGGCTTGGCAAGAGGTGTGTGGGCTACGCTCGACGAGGTGGCAGCCCTGCGCACGTCGGATAACCGCATCACCCCTACGATGAGCGACGAGAAGCGCTCGGCGTTGTATGGCGGCTGGATCGAGGCCGTGAAATTGGTCAATCGCAACTAAGAAACAAGAACAATAAAAACCTATAAGACTATGTATCAACCTGCAAAAAATGGAAAAGAGACCTTTGGTCTGATTATCGGTACGCGTGCCTACTTCAACTCGGCCCTGGCTATTGATGTACGCAAGACGCTCTGCGAGGAGCTGGAGAAGGCCGGTTACGGCTATGTGATTCTGGATGTCGCCGAGACGCTGACGGACGGCGCTATGGAGACCGTGGAGGATGGCCGCAAGTGCGCCAAGCTCTTCCGTGAGTACCGCGATCAGATCGACGGTATCATCGTATCGCTGCCGAACTTCGGCTTCGAGGTGGGCATCATCAACGCCATTGCGCGCGCCGAGCTGAATGTGCCCGTCCTGGTTCAGGCTTGCGACGATGAGAACGACAAGGTGGATCTGGATAGCCGCCGTGATGCCTTCTGCGGTAAGATCTCGGTTTGCAACAACCTCTATCAGTACGGTATCCCCTTCACGGATACGGAGCTGCACACCTACTCGATCCACTCGGAGCTGCTGATGAAGGATATTAACAAGTTTGCCGCAACGTGCCGCACCGTGAAGAAGCTGACCCACGCCCGCATCGGTCAGATCGGTACGCGTCCGCTCGGTTTCAACACCTGCCGTGCCAGCGAGAAACTGCTGCAGGCTACGGGTATCACGGTCGTTCCGGTCGATCTGTCGGAGATTATCTTTGCTGCCCAGCGTTACGATGAGAATGCTGCTGTGCTGAAGACCAAGATGGAGGAGATTGCTGCCTATGCCAAGATTCCTGCCGCTCACACCGACAAGGTGATCCGCATGGCTCGCTTCTCGGCCGCCGTGGAGGATTGGCTTGCTGCCAACGAGTGTGATGCTGCCGCTATCCAGTGCTGGGATTCGCTCGAGATGAACTATGGTTGCGCCGCATGTACGACGATGAGTATGCTGAGCGAGAAGCTGATTCCCTGCGCTTGCGAGACGGATATCGCCGGTGCCGTGTCGATGTATGCCCTGGCCCTGGCTGCCGGTAAGCCCTCGACGCTGCTCGATTGGAACAACAACTTTGCCGAGGATCGCAACAAGTGTGTCTGCACCCACTGCGGTAACGCGCCGAAGAGCTTCGTGCAGAACGAGATCTCGCTCGATACGCTGGGCGTATTGGGTCGCACGCTGGGTAAGGTCAATACCTTTGGTGCCGTGCAGGGTAAGTGCACGGAGGGCGATTTCACCTTCTTCCGCATCTCGACCGACGACACGCTGGGCTGCATCAAGAGCTACCTGGGTAAGGGTCGCATGACGAATGATCCCTATCCGATGGCCGGTTGCATCGCCGTAACGGAGGTGGAGAACCTGCAGAAACTCTTGAAGTACATCTGCAAGAACGGCTTCGAGCACCACGTTGCTATGGTACGTTCGAACGTAGTGGATATTCTGCAGGATGCCGTGGAGAACTACCTCGGTTGGGAGCTGTATCTGCACGAGTAAATTGTTTCGAAAGGATTTAAGAGGGTATTTTCCGCGTTACGCTCGGTGGCAAAATCCTCACATACATTTAGTATGCTGCGGTTTTGCCCCCATCGCAAGCCTTGAAAATCCTCCTCTTAAATCCTTTCGATGTTTTATAAAACCTAACCTATGAAACGACTGCTCCTTTTGGCGCTGGCTCTTGTTGCTTTTTGCGGCGTGCAGGCTCAACGGCCTGTCTACGTCTATGGCGTGGACTTTGCGCAAACGAAGGTGTTTGGAGCAAGCGAATCGATCAGCGATTTTACTACGGCCTTTGTCGGAATTAACAATTTGCTGTACGGCGAGGCGGAGAAGTACGACTTTAGCAAAGTGCTGGGTACGACGAATTTCGAGCTTCACCATGAAGTGATGATCGACCGCATTCAACAAAGCGATTTTTCGAATCTTCGCGCACGAAGTCAGGCTGTTCCGGTATTGAATGTTCCGCAGGTCATAGCGAGCTACCGACTGCCCCATACCGAAGGTGTCGGGTTTGTGTTGATCGCCCGTTTGCTGAATAAGACGGAGGATCGAGGCTCTTACTATGCCGTTCTGTTCGATGTGGCAACGCGCAAGGTGCTGCTGCAAACCGAGATTACGACCAAGAGCCGAGGGTTTGGCCTGCGCAACTTCTGGGCATTTACCGTCTATAATGCAACCAAGCAGTTGCGTATGGCGGTGCCGAGTAATTACTAACTTTTGACCAAAACTACCATGAAACTGAAAACTTTGATTTTGGGTGTTGTTGTGGCGGCTTTTGCGGCTTGCACTTCGCCCGTAGAGACCGAGCGTGAGGTCTATATCTTCACCGGTCATCGCGAACCGGCTTTGAGCGGTCTGCACCTGCTGTATAGCTACGACGGCTACCACTGGGACAGCCTGCAGGGTTCGTGGCTCAAGCCGATGATCGGCAACAAAGCCCCCGAGTACTACAACTACCACTCGAACAAGATGGAGCCTGCGAAGTATTCGCCCGCATCGATGATGCGCGACCCCTCGATCGTGCAGGGTCCCGATGGTACGTTCCACCTGGTGTGGACGTTGGCCTGGGCGGGTGAGCTGGGCTTCGGCTACGCCTCGTCGAAGGACCTGATCAACTGGAGTGAGCAGCGCATTATTCCCGTGATGGCGGGTGAGAAGACCAACAATGTGTGGGCTCCCGAGATTTTCTACGATGAGGTGAAGGAGCACTATATGATCGTCTGGTCGTCGGCCATCCTTCCCGAGAACTACACCGAGGCCGATAAGCTGGGTCAGAATGGTTGCCACCGCGGCTACTACACCACGACGAAGGATTTCGTGGAGTTTGCCCCTGCGAAGCCCTTCTACGATCCGGGCTTTAACTCGATCGACGGCTTTGTATTAAAGCGTGGCGAGGGTGACTATCGCCTTGTAATTAAGGATAACCGCAAGCCCGGCTACAGCGACCTGTTCTGTGTCGAGGCTACGGATGCCGAGGGACCCTACACGAATCCGACCGAGAAGTTTGCACCGACCTATTCCGAAGGTGCTTGCGCCATTCAGGTAGGGGAGGAGTGGCTGATCTACTTCGATGTCTATCGTGAGTACCGCTTCGGTGCCGTGAAGACGACCGATTTTAAGACCTTCACGCCGATCGACGACGAGATCTTTGTGCCGGCAGGTCACAAGCACGGCACGATCATCAAGGTCAAGGAGTCCGTATTGGAGGCACTGCTCCGGGAGGAGGCCGAGCGTTATGGTGTAGAGCAGTAAAATTGGAGATCCATGAAACGATTCTTTTTAACAGCGTGCGCTTTGATGGCCACGCTGTTGCTTTCGGCGCAGCCCCTGCGCACGGAGCAGGAATTGAAAACCTGGGAGTTTCGTCGTGACCACAACCTGACGGCGACCGAGGGGTGGCAGCAGGTTAGCGTACCGCACGATTGGGCGATTTATGGCCCGTTCTCGCGCGAGCATGATTTACAGCGCGTGGCCGTGGTGCAGAATGGCGAGAAGGTAGCCACCGAGAAGACGGGCCGTACGGGTGGCCTGCCCTACATGGGTAAGGGCGCTTATCGCACCTCGCTTTCGATCGCCAAGGGCGATACGTCGCGCTACATCCTGCTCTTCGATGGTGCGATGAGCGAGGCGCAAGTCTTTGTCAATGGCCACAAGGTGGGCTATTGGCCCTATGGCTACAACTCCTTCTACTGCGATGCTACGGAGGCGGTCAAGGAGGGCGAAAACCGCATCGAGGTTTTGCTCGAGAACAAGCCCCAATCGTCGCGCTGGTATCCCGGTGCTGGTCTTTATCGCAAGGTGCGCCTCATGACCCTGCCCGCGATGCATATTCCGGTGTGGGGCACGCAGATTACCACCCCCTATGTGGGCAAGGAGTATGCTTCGGTCACGCTGAAGACCGAGGTAAAAGGCGTGGCCGAGAAGCAGGCCGTCACGCTCCATACGGTGATCCGCGATGCCGAGGGGCAGGTGGTCAGCGAGAAGCGCGATACGCGCAACATCTTCTACGGGATGCCCTTCGAGCAGCACCTGACGATCGACAATCCGAAACTTTGGTCGCCCGAAACGCCGAACCTATACACGGCCCATACGACCCTCTACGACGGGGAGTGTGCCATGGATCAATACACGACCCGTTTTGGTGTGCGCACGATTGAGCTGAGAGCCGATAAGGGCTTCTTCCTCAATGGCGAGTTGCGCAAATTCAAGGGTGTCTGCCTCCACCACGATTTGGGCCCGCTGGGTGCTGCGATCAACAAGGCGGCCATCCGTCGTCAGCTCACGATCCTGAAGGATATGGGTTGCGATGCGATCCGTACGTCGCACAACATGCCTGCCGAGGAGCTGGTGGAGTTGTGCGATGAGATGGGCTTTATGATGCAGCTCGAACCGTTCGACGAGTGGGATGTGGCCAAGTGCGAAAACGGTTATCACCGCTTCTTTAACGAGTGGGCCGAGAAGGATATGGTCAATATGTTGCGCCACTACCGCAACAACGCCTCGGTGGTGATGTGGTCGGTGGGTAACGAGGTGCCGACGCAGTGGAACGAGGGTGGCTACAAGGTCGCTTCGTGGTTGCAGTCGATCTGCCACCGCGAGGATCCTACGCGCCCCGTAACGTGCGGTATGGATCAATTCCCGCGCGTGTTGGAGAATGGCTTTGCCGCGCAGTTCGATGTGGCAGGCTTTAACTACCGCGTGCACTTCTACGAGCGAGGTTACGAAACGCTGCCGCAGAACCAGATTCTCGGCTCGGAAACTACCTCGACCGTTAGTTCGCGCGGGGTCTATCAATTCCCCGTCGAGGAGCGCAAGGGGGCGATTTACCCCGATCATCACTCCTCGGCTTACGATGTGGAGTGCTGCTCGTGGTCGAACCTGCCCGACCTGGATTTTGCTGTCAATGACGACTTCCCGTGGCTGATCGGCCAGTTCGTGTGGACGGGCTTCGACTACCTGGGCGAGCCTTCGCCCTACGATACGGATGCCTGGCCCAACCACTCCTCGATGTTCGGTATTGTCGATCTGGCCTCGATTCCGAAGGATCGCTATTGGCTCTATCGCTCGATTTGGAACACCGATGCGGAGACCCTCCACATCCTGCCGCATTGGAATTGGAAGGGGCGTGAGGGCGAGGTAACCCCGATCTTTGTCTATACTTCCTATCCCGAGGCCGAGCTCTTCATCAACGGGAAGAGCCAGGGGCGCCGCGTGAAGAGCAAGGCAAGCAATATGGAGCGCTACCGCCTGATGTGGAAAGAGGTGAAGTATGAGCCGGGCGAGGTGCGCGTGGTGGCCTACGACAAGGCCGGCAACGTCGCTGCCGAGAAGCGCATCGTAACCTCGGGCAAGGGCTATCAGTTGCATGTCGAGGCCGATCGCACGGTGCTCGAAAAGTCGGGCGAGGATTTGGCCTACCTCACGGTGAGCGTGGTGGATAAGCAGGGTAACCCCGTGCCGACCGAGAGCCGCTCGGTGAAGGTCGATGTGAAGGGTAAGGGTACGTTCCGTGCCATGGCCAACGGTGATCCTACATCGCTCGAGCTCTTCCATCTGCCCGAGATGAAACTCTTCAGCGGCAAGCTCACGGCGATTGTCCAGAGTGGCACCGAGGCGGGCGATGTGGAGGTAACCGTTTCGGCCAAGGGGCTGAAGCCGGCCACGGTTCGTCTAAGTGTCGAGTAATACCTATTATATAATTGAGACGGGTTGTCGGAAAGTTTGCCGACAACCCATTTTTTTGTACCTTTGCGCCAAAGAAAAGTATACGCTATGGAAGAGAAGGAATATTTCGATCAGTTTGAGTCGAAGATGCAGATCGAGCTTTTGAAGCTCTGCACCTCGAAGGGGGTACTGGAGGGGACGCTGCTCTCGTCCGAGGATATTGACGAGCGTTGGAAGGAGTACGCTCCGCATTACATGGCCGATTCGGTGAGCCAGATTAACCAATATCCCGCCGCAGCGATGGCCTGGGCAGGTTATGTCGGCATGGCTGTAGCGCATCGCTGGGATGAGGATTGGGCGCAGTATGCCACCGAACCTTATGAGAATCTGCATGGCAAGGAGGGCTTTGACGATATGGACGAGCACATCGTGCAGCATATTCTCGGCCTGGAGTTGGAGTCGAAGGAGGCTACGGGCATCGAGGATACGATGCGCAGTTGTGCCCAGCTGGCTATCTCGCTGATCCGCCATGAGCAGATCGAGGCGCAGACGACCAAGGCATTCTATATCTTTGCCCGCACAACCCGCGCCATGTTCCGCATCGGTGCTGCATTGGAGCTCAAACGCCTCGGCTATAAGTTCGAGAAGGCCAATTTGAGCGATATTCCCCAAGCGTAGCGAAAGGGAATCGGAAAACAAAAAACGGAGGATTGAAAAATCCCCCGTTTTTGTTTTTATTTCGTCCACTGCTCGAGCCATTGCTCCAACTCGGCAGTCCATTCCCGTTTGTAGGGCATCCACTCCTCGTAGCCCCAGCCGTGGCCGCCCGTGGGGTAGATGTGGAGCGTAGCTTCGATTTTCTTGGCGCGCAGTGCCTTGAAGTAGTCGATGCTGTTCTTGCACGGTACGGTGCGGTCGTCGGCCGAGCAGAGCAGGAAGGCCGGCGGCGTATTCTCCTTGACCTGCTTCGTGGGCCAATAGCGATTGATCGCCTCCTCGCTCTCGTCGCCATTCAGGAGTGCCTTGGCGGCAAATTTACTCATCGTGAGCGAGGCGTAGAAGAGAATCTGGAAATCGGGACGATCCTCCTCGGAGGTAAACTGCGTGGCGGCCTGGGCGGCGAGGTTGCCACCGGCCGATGCACCCATGATGCCCACCTTCTGAGGGTCGATGTTCCACTCCGCAGCGCGTTTGCGCAGGGTGCGAATTGCCTTGAGGGCATCGCTGATCGGAATCGTGATGTCGCCATTGGGCATGCGGTACTTCAGCACGGCGTAGGTGATGCCCTGCTTGTTGAACCAGGTGGCCATGTCGTGACCCTCGTGGTTCATCGCCAGGCGACGATAGCCGCCACCCGGGCAGGCGATGATAGCCGGAGCGTTGGGTGTCGGGGCAGGGTAGATGTAGAGCGTGGCGCGCGAAATGTTGGCCACACGGCCGTTCTCGAGTGGCTGCTCGGGGCCTGTCAGTCCATTCTCTTTCGGGGCACCGTTGGGCCAAAGATCCACTTCGATCGCTTTGGGCTGTGCCACGGCGTAACCTGCAGCAAGCAGCAGGAGGCAGAGGGTAAGTAGTCGTTTCATAGCGTTTCTTGGTTAAAAAAGTTTGGTTTTAACAAAGTTAAGAAAAAAGGTTGGAAGAATCAATCGAAAAAAATGCTATCTTTGTCTATCACCCAAAAAAATGATTGGCTATGAAGCGTAAAAATGTAGCATTGGCCCTGTCGAGTGGCGGCCCTCGCGGGTTTGCCTATATTGGCGCTATCGAGGAGTTGGAGCGGCGCGGTTATCGGATTCATTCGGTGGCGGGCAGCTCGATCGGCTCGTTGGTGGGCGGTGTCTATGCAGCCGGTCGCCTGGCCGAGTTCAAGGAGTGGCTCTTCGCGCTCGACGGGTGGAAGGTCTTCTCGCTCATGGACCTCTCGATGAGCAAAAATCACTTCGTGAAGGGCGAGAAGATCATTGCGGCGATGATGGAGGTGGTGCCCGATGTCGATATCGAAACGCTTCCGATAGCCTATCGCGCCGTGGCTACCGACCTCTATACGGGCGAAGAGGTGCTCTTTGATCGGGGAAAACTCTTTACGGCCATTCGTGCCTCGATCTCGATTCCGTCGCTGTTCCGCCCCGTGCCGCATGGCCTGACGACCCTGATCGACGGCTTTATCGCCAACTGCCTGCCGCTGGATCGTGTGGTGCGCGAGGAGGGCGATTTGTTGGTGGCCTTCGATGTGAACGATATCAATGCGGAGCGCATCCGCGAAACATTGAGTCGTGAGCAACGTGCCCTGCAGCGCGATGAGGATTTCGAGCAGCGCAAGCGTGCCGAGATTCGTGCCGTGTGGGACGAGGCGCAGGCAATGGCCGACAGTACGTTTGTCGAGCGAGTGAAGTTTGTGGGTGCCAATGCGCTGCCCTTGCTGCGCGAGTGGTGGAACTACAACGAGGAGTATGACGAGGATACGGCCATGATTTATGGCGGCTCGTATTATAACCTCATCGACCGCTCGTTCAGCCTGATGAACCACCGCCAAACGGAGCTTTCGATAGCCCTGCATAAACCCGATGTGGTGGCGCGTATGCCCTTTGATGCCTATGGTGATTTGGCCGATTATGCCAAGGCGGAGGAGATCTCCGAATTGGGTCGTCGCCTGATGGCCGAAGCGCTGGATAGCTATGAAGAGTAAAGAGTAAAGAGGAAAGAGGAAAGAGCGAAGAGGAAAGATAAAAGATAAAAGGAGGCAAGTTTAACTTGCCTCCTTTTATCTCCCTTAAGGTACTTTAAGCACCCTTAAGAAACTTTAAGCTCCTCTTCTTATCGCGGTACAACCGTTACGATAAATCGTGCGTAAGAGGTCATGCGCGGAACGGCCATGTCGTAGGCTTCCAGGATGATGTGGATCGTCTCGGGCTGATCGACTTCCGGAGCGACGAATCGCACGCTCTCCTTGCCCACAAACTGCAAATCCACAAAGCCGTTGTAGCTGCCGGCAATGTCTTGCGACCAGTCGGTGCGATACTCCTCGATGCGCGCCTCGGGATTCTCGTCGAGCCAGGCGCGGGTGCGCCCCTTCTGCTGCCACATCGTACCGCGCACGCGCCAAGCACCCTCGACATCGCGCGGGTCTTTATCCGAAATCTTGGCTGTCAGGATTACCTCCTCGCCACTCTTAACAACGCGATCCAGTCCCTCCTCGACCTCGATGACGGGAGCGTGGTTCGCCTCCTCGTAGGTGGGCGTTACGCACCACTCCAGACGCGCCTGGAAGTCGCGCAGGGCAGGCTCTAACCACTCGCGCAGTGCGCCGAGGCTGATATCACGGTAGACATTCTCGAACCCTTCGACCTTGTAGAAACGGCCTCCCCAACCGCCGTAGGTCGGATGCTCGTAGGAGCGCAGACCGTTCGGCAGGGCATAGAGGAAGGCGGGCGTATCCCCCTCGCTGATGAAGGGTTGCTCGTAGAACTTACCCAGCGGATTTTGGCCGTTGCGGAGGTATTGGCGGATGAAGTTGTCGCTGTTGGTCATCGTGCCGTAGTCCCAGCTGCCGCTGAAGTGGTGGCTGTGGAGCAGGGTAGCCTTCGGGTGGTTGCGCTCGATGTAGTTGCCTGCACCGTCCTGATACCAAATGCAGTACATCACCACCTTCTCCATGGCGCGGTCGTACTCCGCAGGGTACTCCTTCTTCAGCTTATCAAAGGCCTTGGCTGCTGTGTTGCCACCGCCCCAGCATTGGATAAATACGGGGCGCGGATCCTCCTCCAAAAGCACCTCCACGATGCGATCCGACCCCGGTGTGTCGGGCCAATCGGTCGGGTCGATCAGCACCTCGGCTCCGGGAAGCAGGGTTTTGAACGAGACCCCTTGGGGAACATGGTTCGGGTCTTCGTCGCCGACATAGACTGCCGCGCGTAGCTCGTCGGCCGAGGGGTAGTCGGCATCGTGCACACGCAGGTTCTGAAGCACCGCTTCATAGGCGGCGATTTGCTCCTCGATCCAGGGCTCGGAGCTCCAGCCGTGGCGCTGAAAGCCCGAATTGGACTGGATGATGGCATCGACCTGCACATCGTTTGCGTAGAGCAGGAAATGGACCATCGAACAGCGATCGTCGATCTCGCCGTCGGTCATGACAATCACACGCGGTTTTCCCTCCCACGCGGGGCGGGTGTCGGGAATCGGTGTCTGGGCGCAACTCTGCAAAAGCAGTAGGAGCGATGCCAGGTAGAGGTTTTTCATAGGGTAGTGGCTTGTTAGGTTAGTCGTTGTAAAGTCGGATAATGGCCATATCGCCCCGTGTGCCGATGCGGAAGGGAGGCCCCCAAAGCGAGAGTCCGCTCGATACCCAGATGTGGCTCTTCGTCCAACGGCGATAGCCGTGGCTCTGCTCGTAGATTCGATCCGTCAGGAGACTCACAGGCCAAACCTGACCGTGGTGGGTGTGACCGCTCAACTGAAGGTCAATTCCGAGCGAATCGGTGCGATTGAGCTCGTAGGGTTGATGATCCAGGAGGATTGTCGGGCGCTCAAGGTCGGCCTGCGTGAGCAGCTCTTCGAGCGATTTTCTCCGGCGATTCATGCGGTCGTCACGGCCGATTAGTTGTACACCGTTCGTAAGCGTTATTACACTATCTTGCAAAAGGTTGATCTTGGTCTTTTCAAGGAATGCTTTAACCTTGTCGATGCGGCTGATGTACTCGTGATTGCCTGGCGCGAGGTAGATGCCCATCGGGGCACGCAGCGTGTTTAACTCCTCCTCCACGCGATCGCGGTAGAGGGGCGCGAGCGAGTTGTCGATCAAATCGCCCGCAATCAGAATCGCATCGGGTTTCGTGCCGTTGATCAGCTCCACATAGCGTTTCAACGCCCGCTTGCCCGTCCCTTCGCCTAAATGGATGTCGCTGACTGCAACGAGGCGCATTTCGCCTCCCTCGATCGGGCGGTCGATCTTCAGATTCAGCTCCACGATGCGCGGGTGGCGATGGTTGTAATAGCCGTATAGGAGTAGGCAGACCGTCACACCGCATGCCCACAAAAACCGATGTTTCAGGGTGGGGAATAGGAAATGGAGCAGATCGAGCGCCGTGAGCGAAAGAATCATGTAGAGGGTAAAAACCATCCACGCCGAGCCTACGACAAAAAGCGAACGTGTCAGCCAGGCCGGGTAGCCCCCGTCGCGCAAGGCTATGGAGAGAATCAGGGCAAAGACCACGACGGCATAGAGGAGCGTGAACAGGAGCTTCGTCGGCAGCGAATACCCCTGCATAAGCGCCAATGCCCGTGCATAGAGGTAGCCGTTGCCGAGGAGGTAAGCGGTAAGGAAGGTTAGCAAAAAAACTTTCATCGTTTATCCGCAGTGGAAATAGCGATAGACCAATTTGAGCATCTCGTCGCGGTTGTCGGCGATCTCTTGGCGCAGGTTGCCGTCGTGGTAGCTGCGCAGGCGCTTCAGAATGCCGTCGATCATAGCCGGCGAGAATACTCCGTATTGTTCAAACAGGGCTCGCTGGCGCTCCAGACAATCGGCCGAGGCCTCGCAACTGTCGGGCAGCTGGGCCAGCCCCTTCAATTTGTCGGCGTGCTCCGCTTGGTGGATATTGACATTGACATAAGTACGCTCGGCCACCTCCAATGCGTTCTCCATCTCGAAACCGTGGCGGCACGCTACAGCCAGGCCGGCGATGAGCTGGTAGAGATCTGCCGATCCATCGGGCGAACGCATCTCGACGGTCTGTTTGTGGGTCGTGTCGTAGTGGCTTTCTCCCTCCAGGGGGTTGGCAATGCGGCACATATCGCTCTTGGCTGCCCATCCCAACGGAACACGAACCAACACCGAACGGTTGCGGTCGCCCCAGCAGATGTTGGTCGGAGCCTCCTGGTGGGGAACCAGGCGGAAATAGGAGGTGGGATTCGTGTTTCCAAAGGCGGTGATGGAGGGGGCGAGCTCCATCATGCCGGCAATCGCTTTGCGGGCCGTCTGGGAGAGGATGCCGCCGTCGAGCATCTGATTCTTGCCATCCTTCATGATGCGCATGTGGATATGCAGACCGGAGCCAGCCTTGCCGGCCGTGATCTTGGGGGCAAAGGTGACATCGTAGCCGAGCTTATAACCTAAGTTGCGGATGATCCACTTGGCAATCATGAGTTGATCGGCTGCCTCTTCGGCCGGAACCGGCAGAAATTCGATTTCGTTCTGCTCATATACCTGCCCTTCGATGGTGAAATTTCCTACTTCGGAGTGTCCGTATTTGATCTTGCCACCCGCTTGTGCGATGTAGGCCATACATTGGGTGCGGAATTCGTTGAATTTGGCATAGGGGGCCGATTCGTGGTAACCCTTCTGATCGGTGGCTGGGAAGAGCCCCGTGTCGGGTGCGATGACGTAGTACTCCAATTCGCCCATCGCCTCGAACTCCATGCCCGTCACCTCGCGGAATGCACGGCAGGCTTTGCGCAGGGTGTTCTCGGGCGAACTTTCAAGCGGATAGCCATCCTTGTTGAAATAGGTGCAGAGCATCGAGAGGGTAGGCAACTCGGCAAAAGGATCCAGGAAAGCGGTTGAAAAACGGGGTAAGACATAGAGATCGCTACTGCCCGCCTCGATGAAGGGGAAGAGGCTCGATCCATCGACACGCTCGCCACAGGTAAGAATGGCATCGAGATACTCCTCGTCGTTGATGACGAAGTTGAGCGTCTTGAGGCGACCGTCGCCTGCCGGATACATGAAATTAACCATGCGGATTCCGTTTTCGCGGATGTAGCGCACGATATCGGCTTTGGTAAACTCTTTATTGGACTTTTGCAGGTAGGCGACCACCTTGTTCGGGGTCATGGTGTGCTGTTGTTCCATCATTTTATGCTCTTTATTTTGATTGCACTTTTGACAAAGATATAAATTTTGTGTTGTTAAATTGAGTTTTTTCATAACTTTGTTCATCATTTACGGAAAGGAATAGTCAAACTATGCAAAAATTGATCAAGAATCTCGGCTTTTGGATTCTGGTGGCGGTGGTAGCAGTTCCAGCGGCTGGGGTGATGACGATGATGACGAGAAGAAAAAGAATAAACGTAGTTCATTCCATCGTTAAAACATATGTATTATGGGAAAAAATGATGAATCTACAACTAAGGCAAAGAAACC